>DASWMN010000169.1:0-39609 GCA_036399735.1 Telluria sp.
AAGCGGCCTATCTGAAATTGCTGGGCAAGTCCATTGGTGGCGTTCTGCGCGGCAGTGGCCGGACCAAGCAGAGTGTGGCCGATTCGAGCTTTGACGCCTGGGGCAAGTACTATCGCCAGGATGAAAATGCGCCGAATGCGATTGTCAGTTATTACGGCAAGGGTTCGCTGATTGCGCTGGTGTTCGATCTGACTATTCGCGAAAAAACAGGCGGCAAAAAGTCGCTGGACGATGTGATGCGGGCGCTGTGGCAGCGCTATGGCCGCGATTTCTATCTGGGTGGTGCCCGCGGCGTGACAGAGGCTGAAGTCGAAGCCCTCTTCGACGAGATCAGCGGCGCAAAGCTCAAGCCGATGTTCGACCGCTACGTGCGCGGCACGGCCGAACTGCCGCTGGCGAAATTGTATGCGCCGTACGGCATCAAGCTGGAAGACGAACGGCGTGGCAGCAGGCCGTCGTTCGACGCGGGGCTGGGGCGTGATGGGAATGACGTCAAGCTAAGTCAGGTACATGAAGGCGGCGCCGCACATCGGGCCGGCTTGTCGGCGGGGGATGTGCTGGTGGCGATTGACGGTCTGCGCGTAAGCGGGGCACCGTCGGGCGTAGATGCGCTACTGTCGCGGTACAAAGTGGGCGAAACGGTTGTGGTGCACGCGTTCCGCCGCGATGAACTGATGACTTTCAACGTGAAGCTGCAGGGCGATCGCGTGCCTGGCATTACTTTGACACTGATTGACGAGCGCAAAAAGAGTGGGCGCCCTAGCGCCACCAACTAAGATCGTGCGCGCCTAAGCCATCGAGGGCGATGTCAGGCGAATAAGCGCTGTAGTTCAACGCCAGGTTCCGGCGCGCGCATGAATGCTTCCCCCACCAGGAACGCATGCACATCCGCGTCGCGCATGCGCTTCACGTCCGCCGGTCCCATGATGCCGGACTCGGTCACCACCAGCTTATCTTTCGGTATGCGTGGCAGCAGGCCGATGGTTGTCTCGAGCGATGTCTCGAAGGTGCGCAGATTGCGGTTGTTAATTCCAACCAGCGGTGTGCGCAGTTTCAGTGCGGCTGTCAGCTCGTCACCGTCGTGCACTTCCACCAGCACAGCCATGCCCAGATCCAGCGCGCATGCTTCCAGTTCCGCCATCAAACCGTGATCCAGCGCCGAGACGATCAGCAGGATCGCGTCCGCACCCATCGCGCGTGCTTCGTAGACCTGGTACATGTCGATCATGAAGTCCTTGCGCAGCACCGGGATCTCGCACGCGGCGCGGGCCTGCTTCAGGTACTCCACCTGGCCCTGGAAGAACTGCACGTCCGTCAGCACCGAAAGGCAGGCAGCACCGTGGCGGGCATAGCTCTCGGCGATATTCGCCGGACGGAAGTCGGGGCGCAGAATACCTTTCGACGGCGAAGCCTTCTTCACTTCCGCGATGACGCCAGCGTTGCCGGCCGCGATCTGGCTGCGCAAGCTCGCTTCAAACCCGCGAATGGTGCGGCGGCCCTCGGCGTCTGCCTCTACTTCGCGGCGCAGGCTGGCCAGGTCGCGGTAGTTTTTGGCAGCTTTGACTTCGTCGGCTTTGACCGCGAGGATCTTGTTGAGAATGTCGGACATGATGATTCGATTCAGTGTTGTTTGGAGAGGGCCAGCTTGATGCCGAGCCAGACGAACAGGCCGCCGGTCACGCGGTTCAGCCACAAGGATACGCCAGGCGATACTTTCAGGCGCGCGCTGGCAAGGCCGGTAAATACCGCCAGCGAGACGGACCAGAGCATGCCGTTGAAGTTAAAAATACATCCCAGAATGATGAAGGCGAGCGGCTTGCTGGTCGCGCCGGCATCGATAAACTGCGGTACAAAGGCCAGGAAGAACAGTGCCACTTTCGGGTTCAGTACGTTGGTCAGCAAACCCTGGGCGAAAATTTTACGATAGGGCAGGGGTGGCACGGTGATCGGCGCCAGCGCGTCCTTGCGTTTGCTGAGCAGAAGGCCGACCGCCATGTACAGAATATAGGCCGCGCCCACGTATTTGACGACCATGAAGGCGGTCGCGGACGTGGCCAGGATCGCGGACAGCCCGACCGCTGCGGCCATCACGTGGACCATGGTGCCGGTGCAGATGCCCATTGTGGCCGCTACCCCGGCGCGCCAGCCCTGGGTCGCGCTGCGGGTCATGATCAACAGCGAGTCCGGGCCAGGCATGATGTTCAGCAGCAGGCCGGAGATAATGAAAAGTGTGAGGTCGTGTATGCCGAACATGATAAGTCTCCACGAGAAGGCGACTGATTAACATCGTCCTCGCGAAGGCGGGGACCCATACCACGTTTGGTTCAGAGCGAACGTGCTATGAGCCACCGTCTGCGCGAGGGCGACGTCAGTTGCCGAGTTGCTGGGTGACTTCGACGAATTGTGCGAGTTTTGCTTTGGCCGCGCCAGATTCGATCGTAGCCCGGGCTTTTTTCAAGCCATCCTCAATCGACCCGACCACGCCCGCCGCATACAAAGCCGTTCCCGCATTCAGTGCCACGATATCGTAGGCCGCACCCGGTTCCCCGCTCAGCGCTTCCATCATCTTGGCCTTCGACTCAACCGAATCAGCCACCTTCAGATTGCGGCTTGCAATCATCTGCAAACCAAAATCTTCCGGATGAATTTCGTACTCGCGGATCTCGCCGTTGACCAGCTCGCCGACCATGGTTGCGGCGCCGAGCGAGACTTCATCCATATTGTCGCGCCCCCACACCACCACCGCATGCTGCGCGCCAAGGCGCTGCAGCACGCGCACCTGGATACCCACCAGATCGGGATGGAACACGCCCATCAGAATGTTCGGCGCACCGGCCGGATTGGTCAGCGGCCCGAGAATATTAAAAATGGTACGGACACCAAGCTCACGCCGCACAGGCGCTGCGTGCTTCATCGCCGCATGATGGTTCGGCGCGAACATGAAGCCGATGCCCGTCTGCGCGATCGATTGCGCGATCTGTTCCGGCTTGAGGTTGATATTTACACCCAGCGACTCGAGCACGTCGGCACTGCCGGACGACGACGATACGCTGCGCCCGCCATGCTTGGCCACACGCGCACCCGCGGCAGCGGCGACAAACATCGATGCGGTAGAAATATTGAAGGTATGCGCGCCATCGCCACCAGTGCCGACAATGTCGAGCAAGTTGGTGGTGTCGGCCATCGGCACCTTGGTGGAAAACTCGCGCATGACTTGCGCGGCAGCGGCGATTTCGCCGATGGTTTCCTTTTTAACGCGCAGACCAAGGGTCAGCGCGGCGATCATGGTCGGGGACATTTCGCCGGACATAATCTGGCGGAACAGGTGCAGCATCTCGTCGTGGAAAATCTCGCGGTGTTCGATGCAGCGCAGCAGGGCTTCTTGTGGGGTAATCGGCATGATGGTTCCAGGTTAGCGTTCGAGGAAATTCTTCAGCAGGGCATGACCGTGCTCGGACAGGATCGATTCGGGATGGAACTGCACACCCTCGATATCGAATTCCTTGTGCCGCACGCCCATGATCTCTCCGTCATCGGTCCATGCCGTCACCTCCAGGCAGGACGGGAGCGAAGAACGCTCGATCGCCAGCGAGTGGTAGCGGATCACCGTGAACGGGCTTGGAAGTCCCTTGAATACGCCAACGCCGGTGTGGGCGATCAGCGACGTTTTGCCATGCATGACCTGCTTGGCACGAATGACCTTGCCGCCAAATGCCGCACCAATACCCTGGTGCCCGAGGCAGACGCCCAGAATCGGCAGCTTGCCTTTGAAGTGCTGCAGAACCGCGATGGAGATGCCTGCTTCGGCCGGGGTTTTGGGCCCCGGCGAAATGCAGATGCGGTCCGGTTTCATGGCCTCGATCTGTTCGATCGTGATCTCATCGTTGCGCACGGTGCGCACGTCCTCGCCCAGTTCCCCGAAATACTGCACGAGGTTATAGGTGAACGAGTCGTAATTATCGATCATCAGCAGCATGTCAGAGCTCCCCATCCAGGCCGTCTTGTACCTGCTCGGCCGCGCGCAGCACGGCGCGCGCCTTGTTTTCAGTTTCCTGCCATTCCATTTCCGGAATCGAGTCGGCGACGATGCCGGCCGCAGCCTGCACGTACAGCATGCCGTCCTTGATCACACCGGTGCGTATCGCAATCGCCACATCCATCTCGCCACCGAACGACAGATAGCCGCAGGCGCCGCCATAGATGCCGCGCTTGGTCGGCTCCAGTTCGTCGATCACTTCCATGGCGCGCACTTTCGGGGCGCCGGTCAGCGTGCCAGCCGGGAAGGTCGCGCGCAGCACGTCCAGATTCGACATGCCGTCCTTGAGTTTGCCCTCGACGTTGGAGACGATGTGCTGCACGTGCGAATATTTTTCCACGACCAGGCGTTCCGTCACCTTGACGCTGCCGATCTCGGAGATGCGGCCAAGGTCGTTGCGGGCCAGGTCGATCAGCATCACGTGTTCGGCGATCTCTTTCGGGTCGGCCAGCAGCTCTTTCGACAGTTCCGCGTCGCGTTCCGGCGTGGCGCCGCGCGGGCGGGTGCCGGCGATCGGGCGCAGCGTGACTTTCTTGCTGCCGTCGGAGGCGGTCTCGTTGCGCACCAAAATCTCCGGGGAGGCGCCGACAATCTGCATGTCGCCGAAGTTATAGAAGTACATGTACGGCGACGGATTGAGCGAGCGCAGGGCGCGGTACAGCGTCAATGGATTGTCGACATACGGTTTGCGGATGCGCTGGCCGATCTGCACCTGCATCAGGTCACCCGCCATCACGTATTCATGGGCGCGGGCCACTGCCTTGAGGTAGTCCTCTTTGCTGAAGTCGCGCACCGCTTCGGTCCGCACCGAGCTTGATGTAACCGGCGCATCCACGCCACGGCGCAGCATCATGCGCAGGTCTTTCAGGCGCTGGCGCGCTCTCGAGAAGGCTTCCGGCATGCTGGTGTCGGCGTACACGATCAGATACAGCTTGCCTGACAAGTTGTCGATGACAGCCAGTTCCTCGGTCACCATCAGCTGGATGTCGGGCAGGCCCAGATCATCCTTGGGCTGGCTGTCGGCCAGCTTGCGCTCGATGTGGCGCACCGTATCGTAGCCAAAGTAGCCGGCCAGGCCGCCGCAGAAGCGCGGCAGGCCAGGGCGCAGGGCCACCTTGAAGCGGGCCTGATACTGTTCGATGAAGTCGAGCGGATTGCCCTCGTGGGTTTCGATCACGCTGCCGTTCTTGACGATCTCGGTGCGCTTGCCGAAAGTGCGCAGCACGGTCGTGGCGGGCAGGCCGATGAAGGAATAGCGGCCGAAACGTTCGCCACCGACCACCGATTCAAGCAGGAAGGTGTTGCGGCCGGCGTTCTGCGTCTGGGCCAGCTTGAGGTAGAGCGTGAGGGGCGTTTCCAGGTCGGCGAAAGCTTCCGCGATCAATGGAATACGGTTGTAGCCTTGGTTGGCCAACGATTTGAATTCGAGTTCGGTCATGCTTTTCTCCATGCCGCCAGGCGCGAGGGCTGGCAGTGGGTTTCAAAAAACCTGTCGACGCACGTGGGCAGCCGACAGCAATCAATACGGGTTACTTAGCCCAGGATTGCCAGCGTCGCCAAAGCCAGGCCTCAATCGAGCCTGTTTGTGTGACATTGTGTTTTTTGATGAAAAACATGTGTTTGTGGTTCAGTTTGCGGTGTTGTTGTGCGAACGAATCAGGGTTGCTGCTTCTAACAGCGTGTCAACTATACCATCGGAATCGGTTTCGTGTATAGGCCGTCCGTGGTTGTATCCATACGGCACTGTCAACACGAAGCAGCCAGCTGCACGAGCGGCCTCGGCGTCGTTTGAGGAGTCGCCGATGGCAACGACCTGATGCGGGTCGAGGCCGAAATCGGTGCAAACCTGAAGCAGGGGCATCGGATCGGGTTTCTTGCGGGGCAGGGAATCGCCGCCGTAGACAAGCTCGAAATAGGAGCTTAAGCCCTTTTGCGCTAGCAGCGGGGTGGCAAAGGCAATCGGTTTGTTGGTCACGCAAGCCATGCGCATGCCTTGCGACTTCATTGATTCCAGGCCGGCGATCACGTCGGTGTACAGGACGCTGTGGTCGCCATTGATGGCCAGGTAGTGCGCTGGTAGGCAGACATTGCCGCCTCGAAATGCTGTTCGACGGCGCCAGCGTCCATATTTAGAGCAAGCACCCCGCGGATCAGATTTTCCGAACCTTTGCCGACCAGCAGGCCGACCGCGTCCTGAGCAATCGGGGCCAGCTGCAATTCCGCGCGCATCCGATTGATCGCGAGATGGAAATCGGGAACGGTGTCCAGCATGGTGCCGTCCAGGTCGATGATGACTGCGCGGATCGGGGAAAGGGCGGACTTGCTGGAGGCGATAAACATGGGATGGCTTCAGTGGATTTGCTGTGATTCTAGCGGAACACGGAATGGATGCGGTAACAGTCGGTCGATCGTTGGGGTAATTAGCGAACGAGGCCCATGTTGATTACGGTTTATCATCTTTACAAAAGAGGAGGCCGCCATGCGGATCGAACGCGTACGTCATCTGATCCTGTTGCTGATGCTGGGCCTGTTGGCCGCATGCGGTGGGGGCGGCAGTTCCCCCGCCACGCCGGCGCAGCAGCAGGGCGCGCTGGCCCTCACTGTCAGCGGCTTGCCCGCCGGCGTGCAGGCGCAGGTGAAAGTGGCGGGGCCCGCAGGCTTCAGCCAGGCAGTCACTGCCAGCCAGACCCTGAGCACTCTCGCACCCGGCAGTTATACGGTCACAGCCGAACGCGTCGTCAACGGCGGCACCACCTACACGCCGGCGCCGATCAGCCAGACCATCGCCGTCGCCGCCGGCAACACTGCTGCCGCCAGCGTTGGTTACAGCGGCGCGGCGCTCACGCTGGCTTTGCGCGAAGTGGCCAATGTCGCCGGTGCGGTGTTCGCGGCTGCGCCGCCAGGTGATGCCCGCCTGTTCATCGTCGAACGCGCAGGGCGGATCCGCATTTTGCAAGGTGGTAACGTGCTGGCGACCCCGTTCCTTGATATCAGCAGCCGCGTGTCCAGCCAGGGCGAAGGAGGCCTGCTGTCGCTTGCGTTCGACCCGCAATACGCAAGCAACGGCATTCTGTATCTGTATTACACTGACCTGAGCAACAACATCGTCATCGCGCGCCATCGCGCATCAAGCAATCCCAACCTGGCCGAGACAGGTGGCGGACTGGAAATTATCCGCGTGGCCCACCCCGGCTTCACCAATCACTTCGGTGGCTTGGTCGCGTTCGGGCCGGACGGCATGCTGTACGTTGGCACGGGCGATGGCGGTGGCGGCGGCGATCCGGATGGCAATGGGCAAAATCCGGCCACCTTGCTGGGCAAACTGTTGCGGCTCGACGTGTCCGCCGCATCGCAGGCGCAGCCGTATGCGATTCCGCCTTCCAATCCTTGGGCGAATGATGTCACCGGACGCCGGCCCGAAATATGGGCGCTCGGTCTGCGCAACCCGTGGCGTTACACTTTCGACAGCGGCAATCTATATATCGCCGACGTCGGTCAGGACCGGCGCGAGGAAATCAATGTCGTGCCTGCTACCCAGGCCGCTGTCAATTACGGCTGGAACACCATGGAAGGCACACTGTGCTACAACGCCACCAGCTGCAACCAGGCCGGCCTGACCTTGCCGGTTTTTGAATATGACCATGGCGCTAACGGCGCCAACGGCTGTTCGATCACGGGCGGCTATGTCTACCGGGGCAATGCAATTGCCGAGCTGGCCGGGCACTATTTCTACTCCGACTATTGCAAGGGTTTCCTGAAGAGCCTGCGCTTTGCCGGCAATGCCGTCAGCGCGCAGGCCGACTGGCCGATTCCGGCCATTGGCAACGTCGTTTCATTCGGGCGTGATGGCGACGGGGAGCTTCTGATCATCACTGCCAGCGGTCGGGTGCACCGGATCGTGCGCGGCGGCTAGCCAATCGACGGGCGGGTGAACTCCTGCCCGCTAAAAGCATCTCACTCACAGGGAAGTTGGGGCACGCTGCAGTCATTTACATTCCATGATAATATTTAGCATCCTAAGTAAATATTGGAATATTCCAGATGAGCAGCCACGACAAAACCCTGATGTCGCTCACGCAGACGCTGATCGCGGTCGCGCGCGCCTACAAGGCCGCCGCCGACAACGTCGCGGCGGACTTCGATCTGTCGCACGCCAGTGCATGGCCGGTGCTGATGATTTCGCGGCTGGGCGACGGTGTGCGGCCCGGCGTGGTGGCCAGCGCGGTCGGCATCGAGGCGCCTTCGATGGTACGCATCATTGACCAGCTGGTCGCCGCCAATCTGCTGCTGCGGGAAGACGACCCGAGCGACCGCCGCGCCAAGACCTTGTCGCTTACCGCGGAAGGCCATCGCGTCGCCGCGCGGCTCGAAGCGGCGTTGATTCCGTTCCGGCGCGAGGTGTTCAAGGACATCCCGCAGGCGGATGTGGACGCCTGCCTGCGCGTGCTGAGCCGGATTGACAGCCGCCTCGCTGGCCAGGATCCGTCCGGGAACAGCCTGGAATAAAGGTGGCTGCCGTGAAAATGCCGACTGCAAGCGAGCTGCTGTTTTCGACCAAGTGCTTTATCGCTGCCATGCTGGCGCTGTATATTGCACTGGCGTCCGGCTTGCCGCGCCCGTTCTGGGCCGTGATGACCGCCTACGTGGTGGCCAGTCCCTTCTCTGGCGCGGTGCGGTCCAAAGCGCTGTTTCGTTTGTGCGGCACGCTGATCGGTTGCGCGGTCACCATTCTGATGGTGCCGCGTATGGCCAATTCGCCCGAGCTGCTGTCGCTGGCAATGGCATTTTGGGTGGGCCTGTGCCTGTTTGTCTCGCTGCTGGATCGCACGCCGCGATCGTACGTCTTCATGCTGGCCGGCTATACCGCCTTGTTGATCGGTTTTCCCGCAGTCTCCGATCCATCCACCATTTTTGATGTGGGCGTGGCGCGGGTGGAGGAGATTGCAATCGGCATTCTGTCTGCCACCGTGGTGCATTCGGTCGTGTTTCCGCAAGGGGTAGGGCCAGTCTTGCTGGGGCGTCTGGACCGCGCGCTGGCCGATGCGCAGCGCTGGATGGCACAAGCGCTGGCCAGCGCGGACGACGCAGGGCGGCCGACTCAAGCGCGACTGGCGCTGGCCGGCGAGATCAGCGATCTGCGCGTGATGTCCACCCATCTGCCCTTCGATACCTCGCACCTGCGCTGGACCTCCGGCATGGTGCATGGCCTGCACGACCGCCTGACCGTAATGGTGCCGCTGCTGCTTGCCGTGGAAGACCGCTTGCAGGCGCTGCGCGAAGTCGATCCGGCCAGCCTCACGCCGCGCTGGGAACAGGTGCTGGGTGATATCGCGAACTGGGTGCAGGCTGGCCAGAAGGCCGATCCGGCACGTGCCGCCCAACTGCGCGCGGAGCTGGCGCAACTGGCGCCGGTGCTGGCGCCGGACGCCAGCTGGAGTGCGATCCTCCAGCTCAACCTGGTGCAGCGTCTTGATGCGCTGATTGAAGCCTGCGAAGACGGCCTCGAACTGCGCACCAGTGTAGACAGCGTTCTGCACGGCGCAGCGCCAGCGCACCCGCCGCACCTGAAGCCGTCGGTCCTGCACCACGACTACGGCATGGCGCTGCGCTCCTCGGTGGCGGCCGTACTGGCCCTTCTGGTGTGCTGTGTATTCTGGATTGCCACCGCATGGCCGTCCGGAGCGGCCGCACCGATGATGGCCGGCGTGTTCTGCTGCCTGTTTGCCACCCAGGACGACCCGATCCCCGCCATGAAAATGTTCATGACCTGGACGCTGATTTCGATGCCGGTTGGTGGGCTCTACATCCTGGGCATTCTGCCGGCCGTGCACAGCTACGAAATGCTGGTGCTGTCGATGGCGCCGGTGTTTTTGGTGGCTGGCGCGTTCATGCCGCGTCCGGCCACAGCAGGCAAGGCGCTGGCCTTCGTGTTCGGGGTGGGCGGCACACTGGCCCTGCAGGATACGAACACGCTCGATATCCCGAACTTCCTCAACGGGATGATCGCCCAGTTCGTCGGCATCATTGCCGCGGCAGTTGTCACGCGTCTGATTCGCGCCGTGCGGGGCGACTGGATGGCGCGCCGCATGCTGCGTATCGCTCACACCGACGTGGCACAGATGGCGCAGGCGCGCACCCCGCCGTCGTTGCAGCAGATTTCCGCGCGCATGGTCGACCGGATCGGCCTGTTGATGCCGCGCCTGGCCGAAGTGCACGCGGCGCCGGAGGACCGGGCCACGGCGATCGAAGCGCTGCGCGAGCTGCGCGTGGGTTTGCATGTGGCGCAGCTGCGCACCATGCAGCGGCAACTGGAGCAGGCAGGCGTCGCCCTGCAGCCACTACTGCGCAAGCTTGCCAGCCATTTTGGCGGCAGCGGGGCGGGCGGGCCGGCACCGGCGGCTCTGCTGGCGCGGATTGACCGCACCCTGCGTGCGGTTTGCGCCACCGCGGGCGGTGATGCACGTCCGCTGGCGGCTGCCGCGCTGGCCAGCATGCGGCGCGACTTGTTCCCCGGCGCGTCGCCTTATCGGCCCACTTTATCGGAGGCGGCATCGTGAACGCAGAACTCAATCTATATGGGCTGTATGTGCCAATTCTTCTGCCGCTCGCCATTCTGGCGCTGATCTGCACGCGGGTGCTTGGCCGCGTTCTGGCGCGCGTCGGTTTCTATCGGCTGGTGTGGCATCCGGCGCTGTTCGAGTTTGCATTGTTCTTTATTGTGCTGGGCGGCTTTTCGCTTCTGCTGACAAACCAGGGTAGCTGAAACATGAAATTTGAAATGCTGAAAAATCCCATGCTGGCGACAGGCCGTGTGCTCGTCACGCTGGTGGCTGTGATCATTGCCTGCATCCTCGGCTGGCGCTTGTGGCAGCACTATGAAGTGGAACCATGGACGCGCGACGGCCGCATCAAGGCCAACGTGGTGCAGGTGGCGCCCGATGTAACGGGCCAGGTTACCTCGGTGCTGGTACAGGACAATCAGCCAGTCAAGGTCGGGCAGGTGCTGTTTGAAGTCGACCGTGCGCGCTTCGAACTGGCGCTGCGCCAGGCCGAAGCGGGCGAGCAGGCGCAGCGCGTGGCGCTGGACCAGGCGCAGAAGGAGTCGCGCCGCAATGCCGCGCTGGGCGATCTGGTTGCAGCCGAAACGCGCGAACAGGGCCTGACCCGGGCCGATCAGTTGCGCGCGGCGCTGGCACAGGCGGTGGCCAATCGCGATGTCGCCAAACTCAATCTGGAACGCACCCGGGTGCTGTCGGTCGTCAACGGTACGGTATCGAACCTGGATCTGCGTGCCGGCTCGTACGTCAGCGCCGGCCACCCTGTATTGGCGTTGATCGACAGCGATTCGTATTATGTCGAAGGCTATTTCGAGGAGACCAAGCTGCCCGGCATCCGGGTCGGTGCACCGGTCACGGTGATGCCGATGGGTGAAGACCTGCGCCTGACCGGCAAGGTGGAAAGCCTGGCTGGTGGCATTGCAGACCGTGACCGCACCACGTCGGGCAATCTGCTGTCGAGCGTGAATCCGACCTTTAACTGGGTCCGTCTGGCGCAGCGCATCCCCGTGCGCATCAAGCTGGATCCTTTGCCCGCCGGTGCGCGGCTCGTCTCCGGCCAGACTGTCACCGTCGTGGTACGCCCCGCGCGTGCTTGAACTGAAAGTTGTCATGAACAGGAACTTATTCCGCGCTGCCGTGTTGCTGATCCAAGCGGCCTTGCTTAGCGCCTGCACGACCGTGGGCCCGAACTACGAACTGCCCGCCAGTGCGGCCATGAACCGGGCAGCAGCCAACGCGCCGTTTCTCGGCACTGCCGAGGCAAACTTCAAGAACGAGCCGCTTCCCGCGCGCTGGTGGCGCCTGTACGACGAACCCCAGCTCGATCAACTGATACAGCAGGCGCTGGAAGCGAACGCGGACCTGCGTGTGGCCGCTGCCAATCTGGCGCGTACCCGCGCCGTGGCCCAGGAGATCGACGCGCAAGGCTCGCCGACCATTGGGGTCAGCGCCGCGCCCGCGCTGGGCCGCGCTTCGGGCGCGGCGAAGGGTTCTCCATCCGCGCTGGCCGATGTGTGGAGCTACGACACCGGCGTGAGCGTCTCGTACCAGGCCGACATGTTCGGCAAGATCGCGCGTGCAGCCGAATCGGCCACGGCCGACACCCAGGCCGGGCAGGCCGGCGTGGACCTGGTGCGCGTGACCGTGGCGGCCGATACCGCGCGCGCCTATGCCGACGCGTGCGCGGCGGCGCGGCAGATGGCGGTGGCGCAGCAGTCGGTCGACTTGCAGCAGAAATTCGTCAGCCTGACCGACACCCGCGTGCGCGCCGGGCGTGGCACCGCGCTTGAAATCTCGCGTGCGCGCAGTCAGCTGGCGCAATTGCAGGCGGCAGTGCCGCCATGGCAGGCGCAGTATCGCACCGCGCACTACCGGCTGGCCGCACTGACCGGGCGGGCGCCGGGCGAAATGAATCAGCATCTGCTGCAATGCCAGGCCGCGCCGCATCTGAGTGCGCCCATACCGGTTGGCGACGGCGCCGCACTGCTGCGTAGACGGCCCGATATCCGCCAGGCCGAGCGCAATCTGGCAGCAGCCACCGCCCGCATTGGCGTGGCGACAGCTGATCTGTATCCGAGTATCAGCCTGGGTGTGTCGGCCGGCAGCACGGGATTGCTCGGTAGTTTCGGGGCGGCCAACACTTTTCGCTGGAGTCTGGGCCCGCTGATTTCCTGGACTTTGCCCTCCACTGGCGCCGCGCGCAGCAGGATCGCCCAGGCAGAGGCGGGCAGCGCAGGCGCCCTCGCGCGCTTCGACGGTGTTGTGTTAAATGCACTAAGAGAGGTGGAAAGCGCGATGACGGTGTACGCAAGGGAGACCGAGCGCAACGCCGCGCTCAAAAGCGCCCGCGCCGACAGTGCGCTCGCATCTGAGCAGTCGCAGCGCCTGTACCGCTATGGCAGGATCGATTTCCTGTCGGTGCTCGATGCCGATCGCACCCTTGCGACGGCCGATGCCGCCCTGGCCGCCTCCGACGCGCTGCTCGCCAACGACCAGATTTCCCTGTTCCTGGCCCTTGGCGGCGGCTGGCAACACCCGGCGGACGAGGGATTATCCGCAAATTAGCAATAGTGCATTGCGGGATGCGACCTTTATTGCTGAAACAGATCGGGATAGACTTCGTTCATGGATAAGCGATACCGCTTGTCACCGCCGCAAAATCTGCGACGCCACGCTAAAGTCAGGAGAATTACCATGAATGCATCGAAACTGTTCGCCGCCATCGCCGCTGTTGCCTTTGCCGGTTCTGCCGTTGCAGCCGACCTGCCAGCCGCCAGCGCCGCCATTACCAGCATTGCCGTCACCGCCGCAGCACCAGCCGGTTACGCTGCCCGCAGCCTGAACGTGCCTTCGCTGCACGTCAACCAGCTCGACACCGAGCAGCGCGCCGCAACCCGCGCCGAAGCCGTTGACGCAGTCAAGAACGACCGTTCGACCTTCCAGATTCAGCTCGACTTCCTTAAAGGATAAGAGCCTGCGGTCAGATGACCGCGCTGCGTTTTCCCCAACCCTGACGGCCGGTTAAAGGCTGTCAGGGTTTTTTCTTGTCTGCCGTCCCAGCAGATATTCGAGCGCGATCACCACGGCCACGATGGTTGTCAGCACCGGCATGCCAGTGCAGGCCAGTACGGTATAAACGGTCAGCTTGATGGCACTCTGCGCCCACGCACCTTTGGGCATGCGCGGCAGGCTGACACGCCCCGGCTGGCGGCGTTTGAAGTACATCACCCAGCCGGACACCAGCGAAAACAGCACACCAAGCCCGAACACGGTGAGCAGCGCCTGGTTCCACCAGCCGAATTCACCGCGATGGAAGGGAATGCCGACGGCCGTTGCCTTGCCAAAAGCGGTCAGCCGGTTCCAGTCCGAAAAATACAGAGGGTGTGCGTCATACGCGTCCAGCAAAAGATCGAAACGTTTGAACGGCTGGCCAGGATCATTGGCACTGAGGCGCCACACACCCTGGGCGTCGCGCGGCGGGCTAATTTGCATGGGGACGTCGGGCGCCTGCTTGCGCGCGCTGTCCCACACGGCTTGCCATGTCAGGGCGTCGCGGCCGTTCGCCGGCGCCGATAACAGATTGCGCGGCGCGGCAGGCGAGGCCTGGCCCAGCGCATCACGCGCAGCGCGGATCTGTTCACCCGCATATTTGCTCCAGGTCAGGCCGGTGATGAGTATCGTCGCCGTCACCAGCGCCAGTGCCACACCAAGGAAAGCATGCCACTGCTGCCAGGCCTTGCGACCGTGAACGCCAGCGCGCGGCATGCCTTCGCACGCCGTGGCGGGCCACCACAGCAGCACGCCTGTTACCAGCATCACCATCATGGCGCTTGCGGCCAGTTCGATCATCCAGCGCCAACCGTCGCCTTGCAGCAGGCGTGAATGCAGCGCCATCGACCAGTTGCCGAAGCGTTCGTCGTTGGCCAGGCTGCCGGTCACGCCAGCGGTGTAAGGATTGACCGAAACAGTGACGGGACCTTTCGCCGCAGCCTGGGGATGGCCCTCGTGGCCCGCGTGCGCCGACCGCTCCTGTTCGAACAGGACCCGGACCGTGGAAGCGGCGCTGTAGGGTGGCAGCACCGCCCGCACACGCCAGCCCTCCGGCGCCGCAGTGCGCGCGGCAGCCACCGCGTCGTCAAGTGGGCGCATGGCCCCGGCGGGCGTCACCCGGTCCAGTGCTGCGTAGCGCAAGCCTTCGATCTGCGGCGTGAAAATGTAGAGGATCCCCGTGAGTACGGCGATCAGGATGAAGGGGGAGGCCAGCAGCGCGGCCCAGAAGTGGATCCGCCACAACAGGCTGCGCGTGCCCGCCGTCAGCGTGAAACGGCCGCGGCCCTGCCGCATGACGGCATCGGCGCGACCGTTCATTGACATTACTTGCCCGTTTTGGCCAGTTCGACGCGCATGGCGTCGATGACCGCTTTGTAGTCAGGCTTGCCGAAGATCGCCGAGCCGGCCACGAAGGTGTCCGCGCCCGCGGCCGCAGCGGCGGCGATGTTTTCGATCTTGATGCCGCCATCGACTTCGAGCATGATGTCGCGCCCGGATTCGTCGATCATCCGGCGCGCAATGGCGATCTTCTTCAGCGCTTCGGGAATGAAGGACTGGCCGCCAAAACCGGGATTGACCGACATGATCAGGATCATGTCGATCTTGTCGATCACGTGGTCGAGGAAGTGCAGCGGCGTACCCGGGTTGAATACCAGGCCAGCCTTGCAGCCGTTATCGCGGATCAGCTGCAGCGAACGGTCGATATGCTCGGACGCTTCAGGGTGGAAGGTGATGATGTTCGCGCCGGCTTTGGCAAAGTCGGGAATGATGCGGTCGACCGGCTTGACCATCAGGTGCACGTCGATCGGCACCTGAACATGCGGCCGAATCGCTTCGCATACCAACGGGCCGATCGTCAGGTTCGGCACGTAATGGTTGTCCATCACGTCGAAGTGAATGATGTCGGCGCCGGCACTGACGACGTTGCGCACTTCCTCGCCCAGGCGGGCAAAGTCGGCGGAGAGAATGCTGGGAGCGATGCGGAAAGTGGTCATGGCGTGGTCTTGCTTTCGATTAAGATCCGTTATTTTACCCTCTCCATCCGGCCCGGCATTCAGGTGTGCCTGAATTTCCTGTGCGGGGTATCATGATTGGATCGATTACAGCAGAGGAATCCGATGGCCGCTTACGACTTCACCGTTACCGTCAAAACACAATATCTGGCGGAGCAGTCCGATCCTGCCCGTGACCATTTCGTGTTCACGTATACGATCAACATTCAAAACACCGGTACCGTTGCTTCACAGCTGATTTCGCGCCACTGGGTTATTACCGACGCCAGCAACAAGGTGCAGGAAGTGCGCGGCCTGGGCGTGGTAGGGCACCAGCCGCTGCTCAAGCCTGGAGAGCAATTCGAGTACACGAGTGGCACGCAACTGGCCACCGCGCAAGGTTCCATGTACGGCGAGTACTTCTGTGTGGCCGAAGATGGACACCAGTTCGAGGCAAAAATTCCCGAATTCGTGCTGTCCCTGCCACGCACCCTGCACTAATCAGTCGCCAGGCGCCTCGGGCGGTTCCTTCTTTTCGATTTTTGGCGCGTGCGCCTGATCTTCGGGCTTCTTGCCCTGGTACATGGTCCACCACACGATAAATACGAGCAGGAAGAACGCCACGCCTGCTTCCAACATTAAAATCCACATAACGGTCCCTATGTCCTCAACACGACGCAGTTTACCTCTTTTGCCAGGACTCGTTGCGCTGGCCCTGGCCGCCTGTACGACGGTTGCACCGCCGCCGCCAACGCCGCAGCCAACGCCGCCCGCGATCCGCCCGCCCGTGACCATGCCGCCGCCGGTCACCCAGGTGCAGCCGCCGGAAACGCCGCAGCCACCTGCGCCGCTCATGACACCGTCGACCTTCAGCGCGCTGCCGGGATGGGACAAGGACGATCTGCGCCAGGCCTGGCCGGCGTTCGTCGCCTCTTGCAATGTCCTGATTCGCAAGGAAGAATGGAAGCAGGCTTGCAGCGCATCGCGCGCTGTTCCCGCGACGGACGAAGCGGCGATCCGCGCCTACTTCGAATCCTGGTTCGTGCCCAACCAGATCCGCGCCGCCGATGGCGCCGATACCGGTCTGATTACCGGCTACTACGAAGCCATGCTGCGCGGCGCCCGCAAAAAAGGTGGCGCCTTCCAGACGCCCCTGTACAAGGTGCCGGACGATCTGCTGACCGTGGACCTGGCCAGCGTCTATCCGGAATTGAAGGGCAAGCGCCTGCGCGGGCGCCTGGTGGGTAAGAAAGTCGTCCCGTACAGCAGCCGCGCCGAGATCGCGCGCGCCGACATCGCAGGCAAGGAGCTGTTGTGGGTGGACGATCCGGTGGAAGCCTTTTTCCTTGAGGTGCAAGGTTCCGGCCGCATTCAGCTGAGTGACACCGGCGAGACGGTGCGCGTTTCGTACGCCGACCAGAACGGTCACCCGTACAAGGCGATCGGCCGCTGGCTGATCGATCAGGGCGAACTGACGGCGGAGCAGGCCACGGCACAGGGCATCAAGGCCTGGGTCGCCGCCAATCCGGCCCGGCGCCAGGAACTCTTCAACGTCAATCCGAGCTATGTCTTTTTCCGCGAGGAGCGGCTGCCTGACCCGAGCGTTGGCCCGAAAGGCGCGCTAGGCGTGCCGCTCACGGGCGGCCGTTCGGTCGCTGTCGACCCGACTTACCTGCCACTGGGCGCGCCGATTTTCCTGGCCACGACCGAATCCGGCAGCGACGTGCCGATGCAGCGCCTGATGCTGGCGCAGGACACCGGTGGCGCAATCCGTGGCGCGGTGCGGGCCGATTTCTACTTCGGCTTTGGCTACGAGGCGATGGAAAAGGCCGGCCGCATGAAGCAGCGCGGTCAGATATGGGTGCTGATGCCGCGCTCCCAGTAAGCCCGCGCGAAGCGCTACAATCGCGGCATTGACTTCATTTACTGACAAAGGGACATCATATGGAATACTCGGATCTGCTGATCGAAACCCACGGCCGCGTGGCCGTCATTCGCCTGAACCGTCCAAAGGCGCTCAACGCCCTGAACGACAACATGATGAATGAACTGGGCGATGCGCTCTACAAGTTCGACGCCGACCAGGGCATCGGCTGCATCATCCTCACCGGCAGCGAAAAGGCGTTTGCCGCCGGCGCGGACATCGCCGCCATGGCCGAATACGACTACGGCGTCACCTACAGCGGCAACTACATCGGGCGCAACTGGGAACACATCCTCAATGTGCGTAAACCGGTCATTGGCGTGGTGCAGGGCTTCTGCCTGGGCGGCGGCTGCGAGCTGGCCATGATGTGCGACTTCCTGATCGCTGCTGACACGGCCAAATTCGGCCAGCCCGAAATCAAGGTTGGCGTGACGCCTGGCGCCGGTGGAACCCAGCGCCTGCCACGCACGATCGGCAAATCGAAAGCCATGGATTTGCTGCTGACGGCGCGCATGATCGACGCGGCTGAAGCCGAACGCACTGGCCTGGTGTCGCGCGTGGTGGCGGCAGACAAGGTGATGGAAGAGGCGCTGGCCGCCGCAACGACCATCGCTTCGATGTCGGTCAATGTGGCCATGGCGATCAAGGACAGCGTCAACCGCGCCTTCGAAACCACGCTGACCGAAGGCGTGCGCTACGAGCGCCGCTACTTCCACGCCGCCTTCGGTACGCCGGCGCAGAAGGAAGGCATGTCTGCCTTCCTGGCCAAGCGTCCGGCCAACTTCGACGGGCTGTAAGCAAGATGGCGGGTTTGCGCTCTGTGCTCGTGCTGGCGGCTGCCCTGGCCAGTGGTGGGGAAGCCCTGGCGGCCGACGTCTGCGGCGGCTTGCCACGGCTTGAGGTGACGACGCCGACGGGCTTTTGCGTCGGTGTCATCGCGCAGAAGCTCAACTATCCGCGCGGGATACTGCCGCTGCAAAACGGCGACCTTGTGGTCACTGAAATGGGGGGCTGGACGCCGGGGCACGGCGTGGTGTCGCTGTTCAAACGCAGTGGTGACACGTACGCGCAGACCGTTCTGTTCAAAGGCCTTAATCGCCCGCATTCGGTGCTGCTTGGCCCGGACGGGTTGGTGTATGTGGGTGAAGTCGGGCGCATTTTCCGTTTCGCGCTCACCAATCCAGCCGGCACCGCAATCGATATTGTGGGCGGCAAGTCCGCAACGCCGGGCCTGCCGGGCCGCGGCTTGCATTCGCTGACGGCGATGCTGTTCGACAGCGAGCGCAATCTGATTGTGAATGTCGGTTCCGCCACCGACCATTGCGAAGGTGCGCAGGGTGTGGAGCAGGTAGCGGGGCCGTGCGCGGAAGGCGAGGGCGCAAACGGCGCCGCCTTGCTGCGCAAGTATGTGATGCGCTGGCCGGCTGGCACGGTCGCATCCTGGGACGTGCAGGCGCGCGGTCTGCGCAATTCGGTCGCGCTGGCGCTGCATCCCGCCACTGGCGCTCTGTGGCAGGCCGATAACGGGCGCGATGCCATTCAGGCTGCAATCCCCACGCTAAAAAACGATAACGAACTGCCGCACGACGAGCTCAATCTGATCGAGCGCGGTGCGCATTATGGCTGGCCGTACTGCTACGACAGCAATGTCGCCAGCCCGGAATACCGGACAACCGCCTGCGCCGCCAGCTACCGCGCGCCGGTGCGGCTGCTGCCAGCGCACTCGGCGCCGCTGGGCATGACTTTTTATACGGGTACGGCGTTCCCCGCGCAATATCAGCGCAGTCTGATCATCGGCCTGCACGGCTATCGCGCGCACGGTCACCGCATCGTCGCGCTGATGCCCGACAAGGCCGGCGCGCCGCTGGGGAAAATGGTCGATCTTGTCTCCAACTGGCGCACCGGGCCACACAGCACGGGTGCGCCTGTCGATGTGCGGCAGGGCCCGGATGGCTTCCTGTATATCGCCGATGACCGCAACGGCAAGCTGCTGCGACTGCAGTACGCGGCGCCCTGAGCCCGGCTACAGCGGCTGCGTTGCTGCCAGCGCGGGTCGCCCGGCATTGACAGCGGCGTGGCTCACCGCAGCGCTGAGCATCATCGGCGTGACGTAGGACCGGTGCACCCGGTCGATCGCAGCCATGTAGAAGCGTCCGAACAGATTCTTGAAGCGCACGCGCGTGCCCAGAGTGACCTGCACGCGGCTGCCGTCGACGATTTCTACCCCCACGCAGGAGCGGAACACAAGGTGCTTGTCGTTGGCGCCCAGGATCACCTGCGCGTTCAGGTTGTGCGCGTCCACTGACTGATCCAGGACGGGGAAGCGGTTGGCGAACAGCCTGCTCTTGTCCGGCGACAGCAGCGACGACACCGGGCAGCCGAGCGGCGACGTTCGCAGCCCGATCGGTTTGACCAGGGCATTGCGCAGTGCCATCAAGCGCGCCACGCTGGTGGGCGGCGCGCTCAGGAAGCCATCGAGTACGGCGCTCAGCAAAGCGGTCGCATTGGTTTCCTTGAACGCAGCAAGGTCCAGCGTCAGAACGAAGGTGTCTTCGTGGTGGAAGGTCTCGCCGGCAAACTGGGTACGCAGCAGCGACGCTTCGGGCACGGATTCCAGTTCAATCACGCGGCTGCGGCTGGCCTGGTCCGATACATAGCCGCGCGAGCCGCGCCATCTTCCCCATGCGCCCAGGATCACGCCGGCACTGCCGCGCGCGGTAACGCATACCGCCCGTTGCAAGGTGCCGGGCGGCGCATCGAGCGCCAGGTCGATTGTCGACACGCGCGTCTGGTGCAGCGATTGTAAGAGCAGATCGAGCACATTTTGCGGAAGCAGCGTCGTGAGCGATGGAA
Source organism: Telluria sp. (assembly GCA_036399735.1). Taxonomy (GTDB): domain Bacteria; phylum Pseudomonadota; class Gammaproteobacteria; order Burkholderiales; family Burkholderiaceae_D; genus Telluria_A. Next base: position 20,413 of record DASWMN010000169.1, read on the forward strand.
TGGTCGCCTCGTTGGCGATCACTTGCGCGCGCAGTGCCTCGGGCAGCTCGCCGCCCAGCTCATTGGTATGGCAGGACAGCGCGAAGAACACCGGATGCCTCGAGTTTGGCGTCAGCGGCGCGAACTGGTGCCAGGTTTCGCCGCCGAAGCGCACCGTGAACATGCAATCCGGCGGAATGTTGATGAACTGGAGGGCGCGAATGAAGTTGTGCGGATCGGCCTCGATCTGCTCCATCGATGCGCTGGAAAACCGCAGCTGGGCGCCGCCACTGCCGGCGACGGCCGTGAACACGCGGTGCCCGGCGTGCCGATGGAAGGGATGGCCTTTGGGACCGACCACGAAGGAGTAGAGCGAAGTCGGATCACCCTTGTCGAAATCGGTGCCACCCAGCTTGGCCGATGGTTCGTCCAGTTCGTCGACGAACTCCTGGTGCGCCTGCTGGCGCGCGGAGACGCTGGCAAACAGGTGATTGCCGGAGCCGTGCATCAGCTGCGCGATCAGCGAAACTTCAACGGCCAGTCCACCCGATTGCGAAGGAATACGGGCGGAAGGGAAGGTCTTCACGACGCTGGTCAGCTCTGGCATTGCGCTTACTCCGGGAGTCATTACCCGGCAATTCTACTCCGCGGCCCGGCCAATGCCAGAAAAAAGCCGCCGACTAGCTCTTGGCCGCTGCCAGTTGCTGCACCAGTTCCAGCGCCTTGGCCACATTCGCCTCCGGCGCCAGGCCGCCGATGTTGGCTGCGATTTTACCGTCGCGGGTGACGATGAAGGTCTGCCGTTCGGCCAGGCCGTGATCGAGCGCGTCGCCCCGGTTGTCCTTGCGGCCCGCCGGGGCTTCGCGCACAGCGACGTCGTAGGCTTTCGCCACTTTGCCATCGAGGTCGGATGCGACCGGCACTTTGCCGCCGCAGGAAGCCGGGTCGGCCGAGAAGGCGTTCAGGCGTTCGATGCTGTCGAGCGAAACGCCAATCACGGTGGCGCCTGCGGCCTTGAACTTATCCTGATTGACCGCGAAGGTATGTGCCTGGATACTGCAGCCGCCGGTAAAGGCCGCTGGATAAAAATACACCACCACCGGCCCTTGCTTGAGCGCCTGCTTGAGCGAAAAGCCAGACGCCTTGCCGGCCAGTGAAGCCTGCAGCTGGAAGTCGGGCGCGGGATGGCCGGCGGGCAGGGCGCCTTGGGCCGGCATTGCGGCGGCGATGGCCAGCGCGCCAGTGAGTAGCAGTCGTTTCAAATTGTCCTCCTCAGGATTTTTTATAAAAGGTATGGCAGCTGCGGCAGTTGCGCGACAGCTCGGTCGCCGATCCGGTGGCCGCGTCAAAATCGCCGGAATTGACGGATCGCGAGATGGAGCGTGTCAGTTCCAGGCTCTTTTTGGACAGGTCGACCGCGTCGTGGGCATCGTTCTTCGCTTCAAAGAAGTCCACCACCTTGACGAACAGGTCATCGAGCTCCCTGGTGTCGGCCGTGGCGCCCTTGGCGTTCTTGAGGGCGATGTTCGAGCTCAGGCTCTTGTTCGCATCCTCGATTGAGCGCATCCAGTCGGTATCCATCTCCGTATCAGCCGCCAGGGTCGCACCTGCCGCGAGCAGCAGGGCAAAGGCTAGGCTATGACTCTTTCGCATTACGCAAGCAGCTCCTTGATGACTTTCCCGTATACGACCGTCGGACGCTCCGAGCGGCCGTTATTGAGGAAGGTGGTCTTCAGATGGTCCAGGCCCAGCAGCTGCAGCACGGTGGCCTGCAGATCGTAGGTATCGACGGCCTTGTCCTTGTCGGCCACTTGCAGGCCAATTTCATCGGTTTCGCCGTAGGTGGTGCCCGCCTTGATGCCGCCGCCCGCGATCCACTGGGTGTAGCCCCATGGATTGTGGTCGCGCCCGTCGCCGCTTTCGCCGTAGGAGGTGCGACCGAATTCGGAGGTCCAGACCACCAGGGTGCTCTCAAGCAGACCGCGCTGCTTCAAGTCTTCCAGCAGGCCGGCGATCGGCTTGTCGACCATGCGCGCCATCACGCGATGGTTCTTTTCCAGATCGCTGTGGGCGTCCCAGCTATTGAGCTCCGCATCCTCGGTCGGTGCGCCCGATACCACCTGGATAAAACGCACGCCGCGCTCGGCCAGCCTGCGCGCGCGCAGCAGCGTGGTGCCGTAGCTTTCGCTGCCAGGATCGTTCAGGCCATACATTTCCTTGGTCAGATCGGTCTCTTTGCTCAGATCGACCGCGTCCGGCGCGGCCACCTGCATGCGGTCGGCCAGATCGTAGGAGCGCAGACGGGCGCGCAGCTCAGTATCGTTCGGATAGCGCGCCGCATTGCCGAGATTGAGGCGCTTGAGCAGGTCGAGCGAGGCGCGCTGCTGTTCGGCATTGCGCAGTTCCGGGCGCTCCAGGTGCAGAATCGGCGATGGGCCGGGGCGGAAGGCCGTGCCCTGGTACACCGCGGGCAGGAAGCCCGAGTTCCAGTTGACCGAGCCGCCACGCGGTTCGTTCTTGCCGTTATAGAGCACCACGTATGAAGGCAGATCCGGATTGGCTGATCCGAGCGCGTAGCTGACCCAGGCGCCAAGCGATGGCCGGCCGGGATTCAGGTCACCCGTATTGAGCTTGAGGATCGATATATCGTGGGTCGCGCCCACCGTGACGCTGGACTTGATGAAGGCGATCTTGTCGGCCTGGGTGGCGATGTTTGGCACCAGATCGGAGAACCAGGCACCGCTCTCGCCGTGCTGCTTCCATTTGCGATCGGAAGCGAACAGCTTGCCAACGCCGCCCTGGGTGCTGGTCTTGATGCCTTTCATGAACGAGGCCGGCGGCGCGGTGCCTGCCAGCTTGATCAGGTCCGGCTTGTAGTCGTACAGGTCGAGCGTACTTGGCGCGCCGTTCATGTGCAGCCAGATGACGGTTTTCACCTTGGCGGGGATGTGCGGCTGCTTCGGCGCCAGCGGGTCTGCCAGTTCCGATGCGTAGGCGGAGGACAGCAGGCCGCCGCCAGGCAGCATGCCGGCAATCGCGGCGGCGCCGAGTCCCTGTCCGGTTTTCAGTAAAAAGTCGCGGCGTGATGGGGTGGTCATGATGCGGTTCCTTAAATGGTCAGGAGCTGGTTCAGAAGCGGTAAGCGAAGTCGTTGGAATTGGCCACGGTATGGACCAGGTCGACGAAGGCGGCAGCGCGCACAGGGTTGATACGCTGCGTATCTTTCAGGCCCGTTGGCGTGGCGGCGACAAATTTGCCCGCCGCGGCCTTGTCCTGGATGATCTTCTCCTGCTTGTTCAGGAAATCCTTCAATGCGACCCGTTCGACCGTGTTGGGCACCCGGGCAAACAGTGTTTTGTAAAGCGTGTCCAGCTGCGCCGATTCGTTGTTGCCAGCCTGGCTGAGGACCTTGCCAGCCAGGGCCTGCGACCATTGGAAAACGATATCGCTGTTAAAAAGCGTTAGCGCCTGCAGCGGCGTGGTGGTCACGCTGCGCTTGCTGTGCACCTGCTGCGGATTGGCCATGTCGAATGTCTCCAGCATTGGGTATGGCACGCTGCGGCGGACGAACACGTACACGCTGCGGCGGTTGAAGTCGGCCGGGTCGGTAGATACCGTCCACAGGTTGCCAGCGCCCAGATTCGACGGCACTGGCGGGAACACGCTCGGGCCACCGACCTTGTCGTTCAGCTGGCCGGATGCGACCAGCAGCGAATCGCGGATCTCTTCAGCTTCCAGACGTTTGCGCGGGAAGACTGCCAGCAGCTTGTTGTCCGGATCAGCCTTGGCGACTTCCGCCCGGTAAGACGACGATTGACGGTATACGTTCGACAGCAGGATTTCGCGCTGCAGCTTCTTCACGCTCCAGCCGTTCTGGATGAAGTTGGCGGCCAGGTAGTCGAGCAATTCCGGGTGGGTCGGCTTTTTGCCGGCACGGCCGAAATCACTGACGGTGCCGACGATCCCTTCGGCGAAATACTGCGACCAGACACGGTTGACGAACACACGCGCCACGAGTGGATTCTCGGCGCTGGTGAGCCATTTGGCCAATGCGGTACGCCGGCCCGACGAGGTAGCGGTGGGCACGATCTCGGGTTTGGCACCGTTCGCGTACAGCGACGGGAAGCCCGGTTGCACTTCTTCCTGCGGCCGCTCATGGATGCCGCCAAAGCGCAGGAAGGTGGGCGGTGCATCGGCGTGACCAAGTTCAGTGGCGGTGGTCAGGGTCAGCGAGCCTGAGCCCGGGCGCAGCTTGTCCAGGCGCACGAGCGCCGCCTGCAGCTTCTTGTATTCGGCGTAGCGGGCCACGTTAGCCGGATCGTGCGTGGGCGCGTCTTTGTCTTCGGCCGACAGGCGCAGATACTGCACCACATCGTTGTCATTGGAGACAGCTTTCAGACGGTAGTTGACCCAGCGGTCGAGCGCATTCCATTCGCTCTCCGGCTTGAAGATGGATTCGCGGCTGTCGGTCAGGTAGCGTTCCTTGTGATACTTCTCGCCCTTTTCGCGCACGGCATCGAGAATCGCCTTTTGCTGCGCGCGGATATCTTTGGTGGCTTCGCGGTAGGCAGCCTGCTTCTGCTCATATGCCAGTTCTTGCGGACCTTTCGCCGCCGGCGCCTTCTCGTCGAAGCTGGTGTTGGCGAAGAAGGCCTGCAGCTGGAAGTATTCCTTCTGGCTGACTTTGTCCTGCTTGTGATTGTGGCAGCGCGCGCAGCTGACGGTGCTGGCCAGCAGCGCTTCGCCGACCGTATCGGTCATATCAGTAGCGATCTGGTACTTGCGCTGCACCAGATCGCGCGAGTTGTAGTTGTCGGGGTAGTTACCCAGAAAGCCGGTGGCGATACGCGCCTCCTGGCTTTCCGGCCAAAGCTCGTCGCCGGCCAGCTGTTCCTGCACAAAACGGGAAAATGGCTTGTCCTGGTTAAAGGCGTTGATCACGTAGTCGCGATAGCGCCAGTTGTTCGGGCGCGTCTGGTCGTTCTGAAAGCCGGCGCTGTCGGCATAACGGGCCAGGTCAAGCCAGCGGCGCGCCTGCCGTTCGCCATAGTGTTCGGATGCGAGCAGACGGTCGACCAGCTTTTCATAGGCGTCCGGCGCACGGTCACTGACGAATGCCGTTACTTCCGCCGGCGTCGGGATCACACCCCATGCGTCGAGCGTGGCGCGGCGGATGAAGGTGGCGCGGTCGGTGGCGGGCGAAGGCTTGAGGCCATTCGATTCCAGCTGTGCCAGCACGTAGGCGTCGATTGGCGTGCGTACCCACGCCTTTTCTTTCACAGCCGGGGTGGCCGGCAAGGTCACAGGTTTGTAAGGCGACCAGGCTTTGGCCGGCGCGTCCTGCTGCGCCGCGCCGGCCATCGATGCCGTGGCCAGGGCGACGGCAAGGAAGATGGCTTTGCTTTTCATTGAGATGCTCCGGTGGTGGTTAGTCTTGCATCTCTATCAGCAGGAAGCGTGCCACTCGCCGGATCGGTCAGGACCTGATGCTAAGTCCTTGTTGCTGCTGGATTTTTCGCTCCGCCAAAGCTGCAGGGCAGGCGGGTCGGGATGGTGAGGACGCGACACGCTTGTCTGCACAGCAGCATGTGCGCTGGTGTGATCCCACCAATTACCACGCCGGTGCGGCTTGAACGGGTGCGGGTGCGGGGTGCAGGCCGCCGGCCGCTGCGTAGACCACCGCACCTGCAATTGCCGCAGCCAGCGCGAAGGCAAGCGCGATGCGGGCCGGGTTGAAACTGGCGACATCAGGCGCGTCCGATGGAATCTGCTTGTAACCCACCACCATCGGCCGCAGCAGGTTGTCGCGCCGCACGCGCACGTAGTAGATGATGGCGATTGCATGCAGAACCACGGCGCCTATCAGGCCATACTGGGCGAGCGAGTGCAGCGACGTCAGACGCGACGACCAGTCATCGCTCAGCACGTCGGCAAGCGGCCCGCGAAAGGCGATATCGTCATCGGCAAACAGGCCGCTGCCAACCTGCAGAGCAATCAAACCGAGCATGGCCAGCACCGACAGCGCACCCAGAGGGTTGTGGCCGATACCCTTCCACTCGCCGCGCAGGTAGGCGCGGATGGCAGCCGGACCACGCACAAAGCGGGCAAAGCGTGCATTGGCGGGGCCAATGAAGCCCCATACCAGGCGAAACGCGAGCAGACCCAGGATGAATAGCCCAAGGCGCCCGTGCCACACAATCAGCTCGGCGCCGATCATGCCGGTAGCGATGGCCGACGGAATGGCGAGCGCCAGCAGCCAATGAAACAGGCGCGTGGGCAGATCCCATACCTGCACTTTTTTCATCGCGTCCATCGCAATGTCCTTTCAATAGAATGGCGGCCGGGCCGGAAGGCCCGGCACTTTGTTACGTGCGAACGTCAGTCTTTAACTTTGAAGTCATCGTGGCAGGCCTTGCAGGTTTTGCCCAGCTTGCCGAACTGCTCCTTGACGGCCGCCGGGTCGCCAACTGCCGCCAGGCGCGCCAGCTCATTGGCCTCCTTGTTGAAATTGCCGAATAATTCGGCCGCACGCTTGCTGTCCTTGAACAGTTCCGGTTTGGTGCTGGTGTCATGCCAGCCCTTGCCTTGTTCCGTGCCCGGCGCGAACAGCGAGCCGAGTCCGGCGTTGGCCAGTGCGGCGATCGTGTTGGCCGATTTGATCACGTCTTCCTTGTTGTACTGCCCTTCGACGTTGGCTTTCACACGGCCGTTGTTCCATGCGATGACCTGGAACGCGGACTGGCGCCACTTGATCAGGGTCTCGGGTTTGGGCGGCGCTTGCTGGGCCAGGGCGGTGGCCGAAGCGGTCACCGTCAGCAGGAGCAGGTACTTCACATACTTCTTCATCGTTTCTCCTTGGGTTGACGCTACTGAAGATTGCATTGGTAGCGCTGCCAGCCACGCATGAAATGTGCCAGTGCCGGCGCGCCCGTGTTCATTGGTGCGCCGAAGCGTCGAGGCGGGCGCGGTTGTTGAGAACTGCGCAACCTGCACGCCGTGCTGCTGCCTTTGCAACGCATGTGCGCATCCGCGCCGGGGAAATGCACAGGCACGATAAGTGCTACACAGGCCATGCATGCCATCCTGGCGTCAGCCTGCATGCAGGCCAACCATCCAAGCACAAAGGAATTCCATGTCTCTGCCAGTCCCGTTCAAACGCTGCGTCCTTGCCGCTATCGCATGCGCTGTCGCGCTTCCTGCTTTTGCCCAGCAAGCCGCGGCGCCAGTCGCAGCCGATGCCAAAAAGCCGGTGCCGCCGATCAGCTTCTTCGTTACCAGTACCGGCGTGGGCAAGGGCGGCGATCTGGGTGGACTGGCCGGCGCCGACAAGCATTGCCAGACGCTCGCTACTGCGGTCGGCAGCAAAAAAGTCTGGCACGCCTATCTGAGCACCCAGGCGGCCAACGGCCAGCCGGGGGTGAACGCGCGCGACCGAATTGGCACCGGTCCATGGCACAACGCGCGCGGCGCCGTGGTCGCCACCGACCTCGCACACCTGCACGGCGATACGCACGAAGTCGCACGGCTGGGCAATAACCTGAGCAAGAACACCGCGCTGAACGAGAAGAACGAAGCAGTCAAGGGTGCCGGTGACGCGCCCAACCAGCACGACATCCTGACCGGTTCGCAGCCGGATGGACGCGCTTTTGCGGACGCGGCCGACCGTACCTGCAAAAACTACACCAGCAACGCGGCGGATGGATCGGCCCAGGTTGGCCACTTTGACCGTACCGGTGGCGGTAACACCTCGTGGAATTCGACCCACGCCAGCAAAGGCTGCGGCCAGGAGAATCTGGTGTCGACCGGTGGCGCCGGCTTGCTGTACTGCTTCGCGGTGAACTGAGCCCGGTCCAACTCAGTTTGCCAAGCGCATATGAATGATCGAAATCATTCGTATGCATACGCGCTATCCATCGATAGGCTATATGAGAGAGCAATAAATGAGATTGGATGTCGGCGTGACCAGACTGCTTACTTTCCCCGACCCGGACGCGATGACGCTGTCGATCCGGGCCAAGGCCCTGCTGTTCCACGATCCCGGATCGCTCGACCTGCTGCACGAGGTCGAGCGGGTGGCGCGCAGCGATGCGACGGCCCTCATCTTCGGCGAGACCGGGACTGGCAAGGAACTCATAGCGCGTCATATTCATACAGTCAGTGAGAGGCGCGGTCCCTTTGTCGCGGTGAACTGCGGCGCCTTCAGCGAGTCGCTGATCGACGCCGAATTGTTTGGCCACGAGGCCGGCGCCTTCACTGGCGCCAGCCAGGCTCGCGCGGGCTGGTTTGAAGCGGCCAATGGCGGCACGCTGTTCCTCGACGAAATTGGCGACCTGTCGATGGCGCTGCAGGTAAAGCTGCTGCGCGTGCTGCAGGAACGTCAGGTGGTGCGGCTTGGATCGCGCCGCCCGATCGCGCTCGACGTGCGCCTGGTGGCGGCAACCAATGTCGATCTGGACAAGGCGATACAGGCGGGGCGCTTTCGCTCCGACCTGTATTATCGGCTCAGCGTGGCCATCATCCGTCTGCCGCCTTTGTGCGACCGGCCTGGCGACATCCTGCCGCTGGCGACCCATTTCATCGGCACTTACCGCGAAAAGCTCGGCCTGCAAAAGGTGGTGCTGAGCGCCGGTGCGCGCGCGGCACTGCTCGGGTACGAATGGCCCGGCAATATCCGCGAGCTCGAGAACGTGATGCACTACGCGCTCATCGTGTGCCGTAACGGCGAAATCGTCGAGGACGATCTCAAGCTGGCCGGTAAGATCCACCGGACGCATACGCGCAGACAGGACGACCATACGGAGCTGCCGGTGTCTGTGCCTGTCGAGGCGAGCAAGCCCGGTGAGCGCCTGACGGCCCTGATCGGCGAAATGATCGACAGCGCTACGCCGGCTTTGTTCGACACAGTGGAGGACGTCGTTCTGCGCACGGCCTTTCTGCGCTGTCACCAGAACCAGGTGCAGACAGCAAAGGTACTCGGGATCAGCCGCAATATCCTGCGCACCCATCTCAAGCGCGCGGGCCTGATCCGATCGGATACGCTGAACGAACTGCCGGCGCTACATGTCGGCGAGGTAGCGCGCCAGCGTGTCGATTTCTGAGTCGCTGAGGGTATCGGCGACCTGATTCATGATCTTGCCCGGACTGTTGTTGCGCTGGCCCGCGCGCCAGTTCAGCAGTTGCTCGCGTAGATAAAACATCTGCTGTCCACGCAGCGCCGGAACCTGGCCGCTGCCTTCGGCCTGGTCGCCGTGGCAGGAGGCGCAGGAACCGCTTCCTCCACTTCTTACGTACAGGGCGCGCCCCGCGGCGTGGGCGTTGGCGTTCGCGCTTTTTGCTTTCGGTTGCGCCGAAAAATAGGCCGAGATATCGGCCAGATCCTCTTCCTTCAGCCGGGCCGCCACGATGTTCATGAAAGGGCTGGAGCGCTGCCCACCGCGAAAATCGCGCAGCTGCTTGGCCAGATAATCCGGGTGCTGACCCGCCAGATTCGGATAGCCGGAGGAGACCGCGATGCCGCCCTCGCCGTGGCATTCGAAGCACTGACTGGCCTTTGCCGCCTGCGCCGATGCCGGGATTGCAGCGAACAGCAGCGTGGCAGTAACAGCGATTTTTAGCATCATGATGCGTTCCATTTCGTGGGGTCGTCGCAGTATGCGCATGCGCACCACGCGCTGCAACGAATCGCTTCGCATGACGATAGGCTCAATTCGAGTAAGGGAAATCTGCCTGTTCGCATTGGAGCAGCGCTGGCATGAATGCGACAGACGAGGCTGCTTGCGCAACAGTGGTATGCGGCGCTGCTGTCGCTTTGCTCCTATATGCAGACGCGCCGGAATGTATGTGGCACGCATGTTGCTCATACCCTGTTAATCACATTACCCGAAAGGCAGCAGATGAGTCACCGAGTAGCAGCGCAATCGCAGTTTCGTCTCAAGCCCCTGGCAGCAATGGTGGCTCTGGCATTGCTGGTCAACACGCCGGCGTACGCTGCCGACGCACCCGAGGTCGAGGCGCTGCGCGCCGAAGTCGCTCGCCTGAAAGCAGCGCTGGCACGCAGCGAGCAGGATCTGGCCAGTGTGCGCCTGAAGGAGGCGCCAGCTGCCGCGCCCGAATTTGTGGCTGCACCCGCTGTGGTCGAGGAGCCCGACAAGCTTGGTGAGATCACGATCCGCGCGCGCAAGGCAATCGACCTGACGCACGACGTACCGCAATCGGTGTCGGTTGTATCGGGCAAGGAGCTGGACCGCGAACTGGCACAGGATCTGAGCGCGTTCGCCAAGCGTGGTTCGAACATCTCCTTCAATCAGAACAATACGCGTGGTGCATCACTGTCGATTCGCGGTGTCGGAAAACGCTCGTTCACGGAAACCCAGGATCCGAGCGTCGGTATCATTCTCGATGACGTCAGCTTTGGGCTGACACAATTGGGTAACTTCGATTTTTACGATGTCGAGTCGGTCGAAGTCGCGCGTGGTCCGCAAGGCACGCTGGGCGGCAAGGGCGCCAGCTCCGGGGTGGTAACGGTCAACACGCGCAAGCCGTCGTTTACGCCGAGCGCCGATTTTTCCCTCACTTTTGGTCAGCGCGAAACCGTGATCGCCAAGGCGGCCCTGGGCGGATCGGTGATCGATGGTCTGCTGGCCTGGCGCGGCGCGTTCGTCGCGCACCGTTCCAGCGGCTACTACGAGAATGCCTATGATCCGGAAAACTTCACGCTGTATAACAAAAACCGCCTCAGTGGGCGGGTCCAGTTCCTGCTGACGCCCACGCCATCCCTGAGCGCCTTGTTCAGTGCCGATCTGGAGCCGAAAGGCGCGCAGCTGCAAAATGGCCTGACCTTCTATCACGATGCGCCGGAGCGCTTCGAGAATGGCAGCCTCAGTGATCCGAGTGGCGTCAGCGCGCGTGCCAAGCTGGCTGGATTTACCAATGCGGCCGGCGTAAAGGTGGCACCGCGTGCCTGGTTCCAGGGCCGCAACGGCTACAGCTACGAAAACGGGTACGCCGGCGGCGAGCAGCGCGAAAGCGTGCAGTTCAATGAAAACCAGGGCCAGACGGTGTCGAACAAGGGCGCTTCGGCACGGGTAGACTGGCACACCGATGGCCTGGATGTCGCCTCGATCACGGCCTGGCGGGCCACTTCCTTCCGGGCCGAAAATGATGAGGGAACGCCGTTCGATATCAGCAAACTTGGCGGCGGCGGTGTGCGCTACCGCCAGCTGAGCCAGGAGTTCCGCTTCAATGCAACGCCGAGCAAACTGGTCGACTATCAGGCGGGTCTGTACTTCCTCAAAACCTGGGACGAGATCGCGTCCAAGGCCGGTTGGGGCTCGGACGCCGGTGCGTGGTTCGCCACGGATGCCCAATACAATACGCTTGACCGTGGCGCGGGCATCAATCGTGGCGCGGGCCTGGCGCTATTGCGCGAGTCGCTGGCGGACACTTTCCGTCAGGGGAATTCGGCAGTGCGTACCCGCAGCGAAGCTTTGTTCGGTCAGGCGAACTGGCACCTGACCGACGCGTTCACGCTCACCACCGGGCTGCGCGTGACGGACGAAGACCGGAATACGACGGATACAGTGACGCTGTCGGGTAACGGCGTGGGCAGGGCGCTCAATCCTGTGACGGTGCGCGGCGTCCCCCTGGGTGGCTTTGCTAGTGCCGCGAATGGCAGTCTGACTGCGGATAACTCCCAGACCCAGTTGTCGCTGGCCGATACTGTGGCCAACCGCTACTTCGGCGCTGTCGCAGGTGCATCGCCAGGCGACGCCTACCGCGCGCTCACGCCGGCGCAGCAGGCGCAGGTTGCGGCGGCCAAGGCGCTGCGCAGCGGCCAGATCGGCCAGCTCATTTCGGGCGTGCGCAGCGAGTATGACGATCTGCTCTACACCTCGGTTCTAAGCCCATCGTACAAGTTTACGCCAAACGTCACTGGCTACACGTCCTGGCAGCACGGCGAGAAGTCCGGCTCCGCGATCAACGTGAACGGTGTGTCGACCACCGTTCGTCCGGAGAAGACCAATGCCTTCGAAGTGGGCATCAAGACCATCTCGCCGACCAAGGACCTGACGCTCAATGCGAATCTGTTCCTGACCAATATTCGCGATTACCAGCAGACGGTCAGTGTGATCGACCAGTTCACGACCGACCGCAATATCGCAAATGGCCAGGCGAATCCGCTGGTGTATGTGGCCGCGCAAGGCAATGTGAACCGGGTGCAGGCCAAGGGTCTCGAGTTTGACGGCGTTTATCAGGGCATCGAGAACGTGTCGCTGCGTCTGTCCGGCGCCTACAACGATGCGCGCTACAAGGACTACAAGAACGCGCCGAAGCCGGACGAACTGGCATACCTGCCGCAGAACTTCATCGATCAGAGCGGCAAGCCGCTGGCGGGCGCTGCCAAATGGAGTTTCAATGCCGGGGCCGAATATCGGCGTCCGCTGTTGGGCGACCGCATCTTCCACACCAGCTTCAATACCGCGTTCACGAGCCGTTACAACAACACCGACACCTTGTCGAGTTATGGCTGGGTAGGCGCATACAGTCTTACCGATGCGTCCATCGGCATTAGCACCAAAAGCGGTTTTGATCTGAACCTGGTGATCAAGAACGTGTTTGACAAACGCGCTCACGAACAGGGCTGGGTGAGCTATGCACCGGATCCTTATCCGCGCTGGATCGGCTTGGTCTTCAGCGGCAAGCTGTAACGCGTTTAACGCATAAGTAGCGCCGGTTATATTCGATTACAGAATTCCTTTCGGTTGTTATATTGGTCATCAGTCGGATTGAACGAAAGCGAAGACAGTATGCAGTTACAAGCAAGTCGGCTCGGATGCGTGCGCGGCACGCGCCGGTTGTTCGGCGGCGTGCATGTGGCGCTGAAGGCTGGCGAAGCATTGCGTGTCGCGGGCGCCAATGGCAGTGGCAAGAGCAGTTTGCTGCGCATGCTTTGCGGACTGACGCCGCCTCATGAAGGCGATGTGCAGTGGCAGGGCGTCGATATCCATGCGGCGCGCGCGGAGTTTGCCAGCACGCTGTTTTACCTGGGGCATGGCACCGGAATCAAGGACGACCTGACCGCGGCAGAAAACCTGAGCGCGGCCGCAACGCTGGCCGGTCTTCGGTCAGATGCGCGGACGGTAAGCAAGGCGCTGGCCGAAGCCGGTGCGCCGGACGGCATCGCCTGCCGATTGCTATCCGAGGGCCAGCGAAAGCGCGTTGCGCTGGCGCGGCTGGCGCTGGCGCGTGAGCGTCCCCTGTGGGTGCTTGATGAACCGTTCAGTTCATTGGATGCGGCGGCGTGCGTCTACTTACTCGATCGGCTGCGGGCGCATGTGCAGGGTGGGGGCATTCTCGTGTACACCACCCACGAGGCGGTTGCGCTCGATGGCAAGGTGCTCAATCTGGATACGGCATGTTGACGCTGTTTGCGGCTGTGGTCACGCGCGACTTGCAGCTCGCAATGCGGCAACGCGGCGAGGTACTCAATACGCTGGTGTTCTTCGTGATTGTGGCCAGCCTGTTTCCCTTCGGGGTCGGGCCGGAGCCTGCCCTGCTGCGCGCCATGGCGCCGGGGGTGTTGTGGGTCGGTGCCTTGTTGGCGTCGCTGCTGGCACTGGAGCGTCTGTTCGCGTCCGATCATGCCGACGGCGCGCTTGAGCAGATGGTGCTGGCGCCAGGTCCGCTTGGTGTGATTGTCATCGGCAAGGTATTTGCGCACTGGCTGCTGACAGGCCTGCCGCTGCTGTTGGTGGCGCCGCTGATCGCACTGCAATTCGGCCTTCATGGGGCGGAGATCGCTGTCTTGCTCGCGTCGCTGGCGCTTGGCACGCCGAGTCTCAGTTTGATCGGCGCGGTGGGCGCCGCGCTGACGCTCGGTGCCCGTGGTGGGGGCGCGCTGCTGGCCCTACTGCTGCTGCCACTGTACGTGCCGGTACTGATTTTTGGCGCCGGCGCTGCGGTTGAATACACCAGCGGCGGGGGCGTGCAAGCACACCTGTTGCTGCTCGGCGGCGTATTCGCCTTCAGTGCGGCATTGGCGCCCTGGGCGAGCGCGGCTGCTTTGCGGATTGCCCTGGAATGAGATTACATCGTGAAGAGAGAACAGTATGAGCAGGCGTAGAAAAAGCGATCGTAAGCCGGAAGTGGTGCAAGGCCGTTTGCGCTGGGCGGCCCTGGCCTCGCCGGCGGCATTTTTCCCGGTCGCGGGCAAGTTGATGTGGCTGAGCGGGATCGCCAGCGCGATTCTGATCGCCGCCGGCGCATGGATCGGCTTTGCCGTTGCGCCAACTGATTTCCAACAGGGGGATGCTTACCGCATCATCTTCGTGCACGTGCCGGCCGCCTGGATGTCGATGGTGATATACCTGGCGATGGCATTCTGGGCGGCGGTCGGATTGATTTACCGTACCCGTCTCGCGTCGATGTTCGCATCCGCACTGGCGCCCACCGGCGCGTTGTTCACGGTGCTGGCATTGTGGACGGGGGCGCTGTGGGGCAAACCAACCTGGGGCACCTGGTGGGTTTGGGATGCGCGGCTGACTTCCGAATTGCTGCTCCTGTTCCTCTACCTCGGATTCATCGCGCTGCAAAGTGCTATCCCGGACGCACGCCGGGCAGATCGCGCCGGGGCATTGCTTGCATTGGTCGGGGTGGTTAACGTACCGATCATCTATTTTTCAGTTAAATGGTGGAATACGCTGCATCAGGGGGCATCGGTCAACCTGTCCGGCGGATCGAGCATGGCGTCGACCATGCTGGCGGGGATGCTGCTTTGCGCGCTGGGCTTCTGGGCTTACAGCATTGCTGCCGCACTGGCACGGGTGCGTTGCATCGTGCTCGAGCGTGAAAGCGATGCGCGCTGGATCGCACGGCTGGTGGGGAAGCCAACATGATCTGGCAAAGCTGGAGTGATTTTTTTGCCATGGGCGGCTACGGCTCTTATGTTTGGGGCTCGGTGGGGGCGACCTTTGCGCTGTTGCTGGGCGAGATAGCTGCCTTGCGCGTGCGGCGCCGCACCGCCCTGCGCGCGCTGATCCAGCGTGGGGAATCGGCATGAGTGCGCGCAGAGAGCGGTTTCTGCTTGTCACAGCTGGCCTGGGTGCGTTGTGCCTTGGCGCCTGGCTGATTCTGTCCGCCTTTCGGGAAAACCTGGTGTTCTTCTACACGCCGACACAGGTGCAGGCCGGGGCGGCCCCGCAGGGACGGGCATTCCGCCTGGGCGGCATGGTGGAGAAGGGCAGCCTGCGGCGCGCCACCGAGAGTGCGAGCGCAAGCTTTGTCGTCACCGACCTCGCTCGTAGCGTACGTGTGAGCTATCGCGGCATCCTGCCGGACCTGTTCAAGGAAGGCAAGGGCGTCGTCTCGCAGGGACGGATCGGCGCCGACGGGGTGTTTGTGGCAGACGAAGTGCTGGCCAAACATGATGAGAATTACATGCCGCCCGAGGCGGCATTTGCGCTCGGCGAAGCAGCCAAGGCGACGCGATGATCCCTGAAATAGGCAACTTTGCGGTCATGCTCGCGCTGTGTGTTTCGCTGCTGCTTGGTGTCGTGCCTCTGGTGGGCGCCTGGCGCAATGACGCGCCATCGATCGCGTTCGCGCGGCCGGCGGCGTATGCGCTGGCAGCACTGGTCGTGTTTGCGTTTGGCTGCCTGGTCGCGTCGTTTGTGGCCAACGATTTTTCGGTTGTGTATGTCACCGCGAATTCGAATTCGACCTTGCCGGTCCACCTTCGTGTGGCTGCGGCGTGGGGTGGGCACGAAGGCTCGCTTCTGTTGTGGATTCTGATTTCCTCGCTCTGGACGGCTGCGGTGGCGGCGTTCAGCGCGACATTGCCGCCGCCGGTCAGGGCGCGGGTGCTGGCGGTGCTCGGATTGATCGGCGCTGCCTTCATCTGCTTTTTGCTGTTTACATCGAACCCGTTCGCGCGCCAGCTGCCTGCAGCCATTGATGGCCGCGATCTGAATCCGCTGCTGCAAGACTTTGGCATGATCATTCATCCGCCGCTGCTGTACTGCGGTTACGTCGGCTTTTCGGTCGCCTTCGCCTTCGCCGTGGCATCCCTGCTTGGCGGACAGGCCGATGCGGCATGGGCGCGCTGGTCGCGGCCGTGGACGCTGGTGGCATGGCTCTTTCTCACGCTCGGTATTTTCCTGGGCAGCTTCTGGGCCTATTACGAGTTGGGTTGGGGGGGCTGGTGGTTCTGGGATGCGGTAGAAAATGCCTCATTCATGCCGTGGCTGGTCGGTACCGCCTTGATTCACTCGCTGGCGGTCACCGAGAAGCGCGGCAGTTTTCGGGGCTGGACGATTTTGCTGGCTATCTCGGCGTTCTCGCTTTCGTTGCTGGGCACTTTCCTGGTGCGCTCGGGCGTTCTCACGTCGGTGCACGCGTTTGCCAGCGATCCGCGGCGCGGACTGTTCATTCTGATGATTCTGGTGGGCGTGATCGGCGGCTCGCTGACGCTGTTTGCATGGCGGGCGCCACGCCTTGAACGCGGGGGCAGGTTCACGCTGTTTTCGCGGGAATCGGCGCTGCTGCTCAATAACGTGCTGCTCGCCGTGGCTGCGGCGACCGTGCTGCTGGGGACCTTGTATCCCTTGATCCTCGATGCCTTCGGACTTGGAAAGATCTCGGTAGGCCCGCCATATTTTGAGGCGGTATTCGTGCCGCTGATGATCCCTGTGCTGCTGCTGCTGGGCGTTGGACCATTCATCCAGTGGAAAGAGGCGGCGCCTGCTGCGGTTCGGCGCAAGCTGCAGGGGGTTGCCGTGGTGGCGCTGCTGATTGCCGCGTTCTCGGCGTTGAAATTCGCGCCCGGGGTGGCGCTTGGTTTGGGCCTGGCTTCATGGGTGTGGCTGGCTACTGCCTGGCATCTGCTGGAACAGGTGCGCGGTGGCGCCGGCGCGCTGCGGCGCCTGCGTCAGCTGCCCGGCAGTTATGTTGGCATGTTGGTCGCCCACGCCGGCATTGGTGTGTTCGTGGCGGGCGTCACGCTGGTCAAGGGATTGGAGACGAGTGCCGACGTCCGGCTGCGCGTCGGCGAAACGGTCAGTGTGGGCGATTACCAGTTCCGCCTGGCCGCCTTGAATCGGATCGAAGGCCCCAACTACGTGGCGACGCAGGGCGAATTCGTGGCGCAGGCCGGAGACCGGCCGGTGGCGACACTGCTGCCCGAAAAGCGCGTCTTCACGGTCCAGAACACCACCATGACAGAGGCTGCGATTGATCGCGGCTTCACGCGCGACCTGTATCTGGCCTTGGGCGAGAAAATCGACGCCACTACCTGGACAGTGCGCATCCAGCACAAGCCGTTTGTCGGATGGATTTGGGCGGGCTGCCTGATCATGGCGGTGGGCGGCGCGTTTGCCGCGCTCGATCGGCGCTATCGGGCCAGGCGCGTCGCGCCAGTGCCGCAGCAGGATGCGCTGGCAGGAGTGGCAGCATGAAGCGTTATCTGATTGCGCCGATCGCGTTTCTGGCGCTGGCAGTCGTGCTGTGGCTGGGTCTGGGGAATGATCCGGCCGAAGTGCCATCGCCGCTGGTCGGCAAGCCGGTACCAGCGTTCCGGCTGGCGCAGCTTGAGCACCCGGCTAACACCATCTCGCCAGCGGACATGGCGGGCCAGGTCTGGCTGCTCAACGTCTGGGCGTCCTGGTGTACCGCGTGCCGCGAAGAGCATCCGGCGCTGCTTGCGTTTGCGGAGGAGAGCGGGGTGCCGGTCATCGGCCTCAATTACAAGGATGCGCGCGAAGACGGGATGCACTGGCTTGACCGCTTCGGCAATCCTTACCGCGCGAGCGGTTTCGATCTGGATGGGCGCGTGGGAATCGATTTTGGGGTGTACGGCGTGCCGGAAACCTTCGTAATCGACCGCAAGGGGATCATTCGGTTCAAGTTTATTGGGGGGCTGACGCCAGAGCAGATCAAGAAAAAGCTATTGCCACTTATTAAGGAGCTCAACCGTGCGTAAGTTTGTGCTTGCGGTCCTGCTGCTGTGTCTGCAACCAGCATGGGCGGAAACCGACCAGGTGCAGGCCATCTCGGAAAAGCTGCGCTGCCTTGTGTGCCAGAACCAGACGATTGCCGAATCCGACGCCCCTTTGGCCCAGGATTTGCGAAGGCAGGTGCGTGAACAGCTGGCCAAAGGCAAATCGGAAGGCGAGATCCTTTCTTATATGGTGGCGCGGTATGGCGACTTTGTTCTGTATCAGCCGCCATTCAAGCCGGCCACCTGGCTCCTCTGGCTGGGGCCGCTGTTGCTGCTGGGCGTCGGGGTCGCTGTCTTATATAGCGTCGTCCAGGGGCAGGCGGGTCTGGCAGAGGAGGGCACGGGATGATCGTTTTTCTTCTTGCCGCAGGAACTTTGCTGGTTTTTGCGCTGTCTATATTAGTGCCGCCGCTCTGGCGCGGTAATGGTACCCGTCCGCTTGGGCTCGGTGTAGGCACCGGGCTGCTCGCCGGTGCAGTGTTGCTCTACGCGGGACTAGGTACGCCGGCCGGCCTCTCCGCCAAGCCGGCGGATCCGGCACTGGTATCCGCCAGGGATGCGCAGGCAATGGTCAATCGGCTTGCCTCGCACATGAAGTCCGACCCGGACAACGCGAGCGGCTGGCTGCTGTTGGCGCGTGGGCAAGCACTGCTGCGGCACTATGCCGAGTCCGCCGCGGCGTATTCGCGTGTTGTCGAGTTGGGAAAGGATGATCCTGGGTTGCTTGCCGATTATGCTGAGGTGCTGGCCCAGGCGCAAGGCGATAGCTTGCGGGGAAAGCCCGCGGATCTGCTGGCGCGCGCGCTATTGGTCGATCCGCGCCATCCGCGTGCACTGTATTTGTCTGGCGGGGCATACTTTGAACGTGGCGAATTTCAAAAGGCGATCGATGCGTGGACTTTGCTGGCCGCCGTCGCCCCGGAAAGCGAAGAACTGCACGCCTTGGCAGTCGCGAATATTGCGCAGGCACGGGGACGGCAAACCGCGGCTGCCAATTAATTCAAGCGCTGCTCTTGTCAGCGCCGGAAGGCTTTGCTATAGTTCGCCTCCCGCTGAAAAGCGGGCTGTTTCGAAAGAGATAGCGCAGTAAAAAAGAGAGTTGACGACGCAAACGAAACACTGCATAATCTCACCTCTCTGCTGCTTACGAACACAACGCTTCGTAGCCTGCAGCAAGGCAGTACCGAATAAGTTCTTTAACAATTAACAGTCGATAAGTGTGGGCG
>DASWMN010000170.1:0-4698 GCA_036399735.1 Telluria sp.
TCAACATCTACAACCACGAGCGGCCGCACCTGGCTCTGAAAAACAAAACGCCCGATGCGGTGCATCGGGCGTCGATAAATCTGAGTTAACTACGGGAAACGAAAAAGGCCGTTACCCGTCAACTCATTTCAGGACGTGACACTGTCATCTCGCCTGTCATCTACTCCCGGAACAAATGCGCAAAGGTGCGGCTGACCGGCAGTTTTTCCGTGCTGCCGCGCACCACCACCTCCAGCCGCTCGGCATCGATCCGGTCCGCTCCCACGATGGCCCTGACGTTGACCACCGTCCCGCGGTGGATCTGCCAGAAGCGCTCGCTGTCCAGGCCGCCGAGCAGGTCCTTGAGCGGGATCTTGACCAGCGCTTCCGAATCGGCGAGCACCACCCGCGTGTACTTGGTGTCGGACTGGAAGAACAGCACGTCCTGCACATCGATCAGGCGTATCTGCTTGCCGACCGTGGCGCGAATCCACTTGAGCTGTTCGGGCGCCTTGTCGGGCAAGGCCGCCTTGAGCTGCTGCAAAATGGCGCCCAGATCGGCCGGCGGCGCCGTCAGCTTGGCGCGCAGGCGGGCCACGGCGCGCTCAAGCCGGTCGGCTTGAACCGGCTTGAGCAGGTAATCGACCGCGCCCGCGTCGAAAGCCTCGACTGCGTACTGGTCGTAGGCCGTCACAAACACGATATGGGCTCTGGTACCGATGCGCTGCGCCACTTCCAGACCCGACAGGCCCGGCATGCGAATATCCAGAAACACGACCTGCGGGGCCAGCTCCAGGAAACCGTCCCAGGCGTCGTTGCCGTTTTCGGCTACCAGCACCACCTCGGCCTGCGGCCAGGCCACGGCCAGCGCCTCGAGCAAGCGTTCGCGCATCAGGGGTTCATCTTCGGCGATCATGATTCTGGTGTTCATGCGGGGCTCTTTTCCAAGGCAAGGGGCAGTTCGATTTCAGCCAGCACGCCGCCGTCGTCGGCACCGCTGATGCTCAGCCTGGCGCGCTCGCCGTACAGCAGCAGCAAGCGCTTGCGTACATTGGCCAGGCCTTCGCCGGCACCCGGCTGTTCGGCCAGGCCGGCACCGGTATCGCGCACGGACAGCACCAGCATGCTGCCATGGCGGGCGGCGCCAATGCGGATCTCGCCGCCGCGCAGGGAAGGCTCAATGCCGTGCTTGATGGCGTTTTCCACCAGGGTCAGCAGCATCATGCCGGGCACTTCCTCCCGCGCCAGCGCGGCCGGCAGGTCGAGCGAAAAGCGCAGGCGCTCGCCCTGGCGCACCAGCATGACCTTGAGGTAAGCCTCGATCATGCCGAAATCCGATGCCAGCGTGACCCGTTCGCTGCGCATTTCGCCGAGGCTGGCGCGTAGAAAAGTAATCAGATTGGCAGTCAGCTTGGCGGCGCGCGGCGCCTGGTGTTCGGCCAGCTGCTGGACCGCGCCCAGGGTGTTGAACAGGAAGTGCGGCTCGATCTGGGCGTGCAGCATGCGCAGCCTGGCTTCGCTCAGTTCCCGTGCCGCCCGCTCGCGCTCGGCGTCGAAATTGAGCTGGGCATTGATGTGTTCGTATTCCTGGTTGCGCAAGCCACCTACCACCGCCATCGGAATGGCGATGAACAGGCCCGCGCCCAGCCCGATCAGCACCGATTGCACCCAGCGGCTGGCCACCGCCGCCTGGAACGACTCGCCCCGTTTCATGGCAATCTGGGTGGAGCCGGTCAGGGCGCCGATGCCGGCGCAGAGCATGAGCGCGATGCTCAGCTGGAGCGTCTTGCCCACCATCTTGCGGTAATTGAAATACGCAACAGCGAAGACGAACACGATGATCAGGCACAAGGTGTTGACCATCACAATGCTGGCCAGCAGACCTTTATGCGGCGCCAGCGCGTGCAGACCGATGCCGCACAGCGTGAACAGGATCATCAGCTTGGCGATGGCGGCGTAGATGCGCCAGCCGCGGTATTTCAGCGAGAACTCGCGCAGCTGCTGGCGTTCGATCGGGGACATGCTGGCCAGCTTGCAGGCAATCCCGCGGCGCCAGCCCGGCGCCAGTGTCTGCGCCGCTGCCGGGTCTTCCAGCACCCGCAATTGTTCCTGCTCCCATTCGCGGTGCCAATTGACCAGTCTGCTCCACATGCAATGCTCCCTGTCCTGTTGATCGATGTGTGCAGTCTACGGCTGCGGCCCCGCTCTGCCACGGGTGAGGCGACGAAGCACGAGGATCGTGGGACGAAGCACGAAGCCCACCCCACAAGGGCGATCATATAGTTAATCAGGAAACTTTTACAGGGCCAGGCGGCGGGCTTCGCGCAAGCCCTCGACCATGACTGCCATGGCCTGTTCCTTGTGGTCCGCGCCGGGCACACGCAACACATAGGCCGGGTGGTAGATGGTGACGATCCAGCGCCCCTCGTGCTGGAAGGGCTGGCCGATGACGTCTTTGAGGGCGGCGTGCGGATTGCCGGTCACGGCCTTGAGCGCCGTGCTGCCCAGCGCGACAATGACTCGCGGCTGAACCTGCGCCAGCTCGCTCTCGAGCCAGTAGCTGCAGGCCTCGACCTCGCGCTGGGCGGGGGTCTTGTGCATGCGCCGCTTGCCGCGCGGCTCCCATTTGAAGTGTTTCACGGCATTGGTCAGATACACCGCGCGCCGCTCCAGTTCGGCTTGCGCCAGCGCCCGCTCGAGCAGCTGGCCGGCGGGCCCCACAAAGGGCAGTCCGGCCAGATCCTCCTGGTCGCCCGGCTGTTCACCGACCAGCATGATGCGCGTGTGCGCCGGTCCCACCCCCGGCACCGCCTGGGTGGCATGCTCCCACAGCGGGCAGCGGCGACAGGCGTCGAGCGTGCTGGGCGCCTGGCGCTGCGGCTGCGCCTTTTCGGCGGCAATCGGAATGGCAGTGCCGCCGCGCGCGCCCACGCTGCGGGTCTGCCCGACCTGGCGCGCGCCGCTGGCTGCCTGGCTCACCATGTCCGGCACCACGCTGCCCTCGGGCAGGTTCTTCCAGAAGCGCGAGGGAATGTGGCCATGCATCAGCTCGGCATTCAGGCGGGCCGGGTTGAAAATGCTGCGGTAATAGGTCAGCCACAGGGCTTCGCCGGCGTCGGCGATGTCTTCGGGGCCGCGCATCAGCGGGCCGGTACTGTGCAGCGTTCCGCCGTCCCACATGACGCTGGCGTCCGGCGTGGCGATCATCCAGGTGACGCGCCCCATGCGGCTGGCGAAATGCCGGGCGACCTGCGGCAGCACGTCGTGCGCCGGCTCGAACCAGGCCACAAAGCGAGGCGGCCCGGCATCCTCGCGCCGCTCGCGGAAACGGATATACGCGTGCATGTCGTGCTCCTCGCGCCGGACCGCCTTGACCATGGCATGCAGCCTGGCGCCGTCTTCGTCGGCGGCCGAGATGACGGCGTGCTCGCCCTGCTGCCAGCGCCACAGCACCAGGTACAGAAAGGCCCAGCGGTTGGGCACCCGGCAGCAGGCCGCTGTTTCCAGCATTTCCATGAGCTTGCGCGAAATGCGTGGCGCCGCGCTGCTGTCAGCTTGGACCGTGGCCATGATGGGACGTTCCCCATGCGGTGCACCGCTGATGCCGCGCGTGGACGCAGGCGGCCCAGTCACGCCATTCGCAGCCGGTGCGCTCGCACCGTTGGCGGCAGGTGCCGCCCCGGCCAGCGCCAGCGCGCCTTGCCGCATCCCGGCTGCGGGCAGCGCGGCATCCTGCGCCGCAGCTGCCGGCACCTGCGCGTGGGCAAACAGGTCGCCGCCATCTTTGTGGGAAATCCATTGCACCTGGTGGGGTGGCACACGGTGCGCCAGCAGCTCGCGTGCGGCGCTGCGCCATTCCTCGAAGGAGTGGACCAGCAGCGGCCGCCCGGCCGCCACCGCGGCCGCCGCGTGCTGCTCGCTCAGGCCGCCTGCAGTTCCGCCCATAGGTCCAGCTGTTGCGGTGAATGTTCGGCCATGGAACGGCGCAACAGGTGCGAAGCGGTGCTGTCCGACGCGGGCCGGTAATCGGCCGTGACGATGAAGGGCGCGATTTTTTTCATGCTGCAGCGCAGGCGGGTCAGGTCGGCGTAACGGATGCGGCGCAAGCGGCGCAGCTCCACCAGCCGCTTGGCGTTGCGCAGGCCTATGCCGGGCACGCGCGCGATCATGCTTTCCTCGGCCAGGTTCAGGTCGAGCGGAAAATGCTCGCGGTGGGCCAGGGCCCAGGCCAGCTTGGGGTCGATGTCGAGCGCGAGATTGCCGGCCGCGGGCAGCAGCTCGCCCGCCTGGAAGCCGTAGCCGCGCATGAGAAAGTCGGCCTGGTACAGGCGGTGTTCGCGCTGCATGGGCGGTGGCGCCAGCGGCACGGTGCCGGGGCTTTGCGGGATCGGGCTGAAGGCCGAGTAATACACACGCTTGAGCTTGTAGCTGCCGTACAGGGTCTCGGCCGTATTCAGGATGGTCTGGTCGTCGCTGGCGTCGGCGCCGACGATCATCTGCGTGCTCTGCCCGGCCGGGGCGAAGCTCGGCGCCTTCGGCTCCTCGGCCTTTTCGTCGAGCTTGCGCCGGATCGAGCCCATCGCCAGCTTGATGGTGTGGACGTTCTTCTCGGGCGCGAGGCGGGTCACGCTGTCGTGGGTCGGCAGCTCGATGTTCACCGACAGACGGTCGGCATAGCGGCCGGCTTCGGCGATCAGCAGCGGATCGGCGTCCGGAATC
>DASWMN010000171.1:0-9025 GCA_036399735.1 Telluria sp.
CTTCCAGGCATAGCGCACGCATTGGAAGACGACGGGGCCGAAGGCGATTTTTTGGGCTTCGAAACGGGCCGCGAAGGCCGACTGGCGCTCCGGTGAAAATTTCTTGTCGAGCATGGCTGCGCTTTACCTTAATTACTGAACAAAATGCGTCCACCGGCGTGAGGGCCGGCGTCCGAGAAATAGCGGAACTGGAGTGTGTCCTTGGCCGGGTCATGCGCCAGTTCCAGAAAAACGGGGGCTTCCGGCAGGATCACCTGCTGGAACTTGAGCGCGTTAATGCCGCGAAATGCCGGCGGCAAGGCGAAGTAGGCACGGCCCTGCGCGATCGCCCAGTCGACCTGCACCACGCCCGGGAGTATCGGCGCTTCCGGGAAGTGGCCCTCCAGGTAATACAGGCTGGCCGGGACTGTCAGCGACAGCAGTACCCGCTGCGCATCGTGTTCCAGCAGCGTGACGCGCGGCGCACGGGGACGTTCGTCGGCGCCGTCACCGAGCAAGGCGAGCAGCGCCGCCTGCGTGGTCTTGCCTTGCGCGTTGATCGGCATCTGCGCCAGATAGCGCCAGCGGCGCGGTAGCGCCACCGCTTCAACCACTTCACCCAGGCAGGCGCGCAGGCGCCGGTTCAGTGCCGGCTTGCCATGCGCGGCCAACTGCGCCTCGCCTTCGGCGCTGAGCACCACAAAGGCAGCCAGCGCCTGGCGCTCGCCCGCGACCTCGTGGCACAGGGCCACCCGCGCCTCCTGCGCCAGGCCGCTTGCCTGCAAGGCCGCTTCGATGGCGTCGAGCGAAATGCGTTTTTCTTCGATCTTGACCAGACGGTCGCTGCGCCCCAGCAGCAGGAAGCGGTTCGCGCCGGCAGCCTCGACCCGGTCGGCCAGACGCATCCAGGCATCGCTGTCGAGGTGGGGCGAACGCACTTCGAGCTGGGCTACGCCCTCGGCACTGCGCCATTCGACCCCGGGCATGGCTTCCCAGGCGCCGTTGGATGATGCCTGGCGCCGGCGCCAGGCCACGCCGCCGGTCTCGCTGCTGCCGTAAATTTCAGTCGGTGTGCAGCCGAGCATGCGCGCCGCAGCCGTGGCGGCATCGGGCGCCAGCGGTCCGCCCGACGAAAACACCGCGCGCAGCATGGCTTGCGCGGCGCGCCAGTCGAGATGCTCGGGCAGCCGTTTCAGGTGGGCCGGACTGGCCACCAGCACGCACGGGCGCAGCGCCAGGGTGGCGGCCAGCTGTTCCGGATAACTGAGGCTGAGCGCATGGATCGCGCGCCCGGCCGTCAATGGCCACAGGACCTTGAACAGCAGCCCGTAGATATGCTGGTGCGAGACGGTGGCGATGACGTCGGCGTGGCCGACCATGGCGCCGAACAGCTGCTCCAGGGTGGCCACCTCGGACGTCATTTGCGACAGGCGCTTGGGGATGGCTTGGGGGGTGCCGGTACTGCCCGAGGTGTGCACGACCAGCGCGGCCATGCCAGGCTCCAGTGCGCGCCACGGCAGTGCGCAGCTGTCGGCGGCGGTGGGCACGAGGCTCTGCCACTGCGCAGGGAAGGTACCGAAAAATGCGTCGACCCGGCTGGCCAGGGCAGCGCAGCTGGCCTCGAGCGTATCGGCGGTCAGCCAGACGGTTTTGCCGGCCTGCCAGGCACCCAGCAAGGCGGCGCCGAATTCGACACTGTCGTCCAGGTAGAGCGCGACGTTCGCACCGGACGTACGCAATGCCAGCGCGCGCCAGGCCTGCACGCGCACCAGGAACGCGCCGTGCGATACGCCCTGGCCATCACGCCAGCCGGCAAGCGCGTGCGCCGGGCGCAGCGTCAGCGCTGAAAACCAGTCAGACATGGTTGGCACGCCTGACTCTGAGGCGCACCACATACTCGCCAGCGAACAGCACGCCCATCAGCAGGTAGGCGATCACGCCGTTGTACAGCGACCATTGCGCATCGGTGGCCCACAGGGCGGTGCCCAGCGCGATGGCGCCGTTGACCACGAAGAAACCACACCAGACCTTGGTGACGGTACGCGTGTAGGCCACACCGGAAGGCGGCAGGTCAGGCTCGGTCAGGCGCGCCATGCGCTCAACCATCGACTGGGGTGTGGTCAGGCTCCAGCCAAAAGCGGCCAGGAACACCAGATTGACCAGCACCGGATACAGCTTGAGCGGCAGCAGCGCGTTCGACCAGACCGCGCCGGCGACGAGCAGCAGCGCGCCGGCCCCGCTCCAGCGCGCGGCCGGGCTGACCTTCATGGCAGGCAGACGAGCGCAAGCGGCCAGCAATAACAGCATTGCCAGCCAGCGCGGCTCGATACGGCCCTGGCCAAACCAGATCGCCAGCGGATAGAGCAGCGTCAGAATGACCGCGACAGCGGTCAACGCACGCGTGTTTATAGCGCCTGCTCCTCGACCACCAGGCCTTCGAGCGCGCCGACCACGTCGGCGATGGTGCGAATGGTCTTGAATACTTCGGGCTGCAGGCGCTTGCCGGTCAGCTGCTTGAGCTTGACCGCCAGATCGACCGCATCGATGCTGTCGATGTCGAGATCGGCGTACAGGTTCGATTCCGCCGTTAGGTCCGATTTATCGAGCTCGAACATTTCGGCGAGCAGGTCCACGATCCACGCCTGCAGCTGATCGCGGTTCATGGTGCTGATATCTACTGTCGTTGCCATATCGTTCTCCTTACTTCTTGCGGTGCGTCTGCACCAGGGCTGCCAGCGCGTTGACGGACGCGAAATGGCGGCGGGTATCTTCCGAATCGGCCGACAGCGAAATGCCGTAGCGCTTCTGCAGGGCCACGCCCAGCTCCAGCGCATCGATCGAATCCAGGCCCAGTCCTTCGACGAACAGCGGTGCCGCGCTGTCGATATCGTCCGGGCCGATGTCTTCCAGTTGCAGTACGTCGATGATCAGTTGTTTCACTTCTAATTCAAGCATGGACCTGGTTCTCTTCTGTAAAAAATCGTTGCAAATGATCCGTCAGGTGACGAACCGCCATTACCTCTGTCATACCGTCGTCCACGAAGGACGCGACCTCGATATCGTCCCTGACCTCGATCCGGAACTGCACATGGCGCTTGGGCACACGCCACCACTTCTCGCCTTTGCCCAGGGTCGGCGGCTGGCAGTCGATCAGCACCGGCGTTACCGCCCGGGCGCCGCGCACGGCGATGTTGGCAGCGCCGCGTTTGAGCTTGATCGATCCGCAGGCCGGGGTGCGGGTTCCCTCGGGGAAGATGATCAGATTGTTCCCGGCGCGCAGAGTCGCGATGCAATCGTCGATCAGTTCCGCCCCGCCCTCATTGCTGACATAAGCGGCGGCCCGCACCGGGCCGCTGGTGAACGGGTTATTCCACAGGTGGCTTTTCACCACGCAGTCGGCGCGCTTGACGAACGCCATCAAAAAAATCGTATCGATCAGGGTCGGATGGTTTGCCAGAATCAGCAAGCCGCCCCGATCGAGCTTCTCCAGCCCGATGATCTCGTAGCGCAGCACCCCGAGTCCGCGCATCAGGCCGACAAAGCCGCGGAAGGTCAGGCGGATGATCTCGCGCGCCCAGCCGATGCGCCGGGCCGGATCGCGCACTATCAGATTGAGCGCCGGGAACACCAGCACCCGCAACAGCAGGCCGCCGATGCCGAACGCAGTAAAACTGAGGCCCGTGGCCCCCACCCGCCAGTAACGGCCCAGTAAATTAAACATCACGCGACCAGCGCCAGCGCTGCGCGCCAGTCACATGTTCGTAACTGGCCGCCCCGCTGCGCTGGAAATGCAGCACGTCGAGGCCGGGCGGGCGCAGCCCCGGTGGCGCCGCCACCACCGGCGCCGCCGCTGGCGCCAACGCCAGCGAAATCACATCCTGGTCCGGCGCCGTCATCAGCCATGCCCAGGCAAACGGCTGTTCGTCGCAGTCCTCGAACTGCGACAGCACGTCCGGCAGCGGCGCATCGTAGGCCACCAGCAGCACCGCCGGGGCGCCGTCAGCGAGCAGGGCGCAGGCTTCGACGACGCCATGCTCGATGGTGGCCTGGCCGGCGGCGAGCGCGATATGGTTGGCGCGGTCGACCCGGGCGATCGACAACAAGCCGGCGCTGGCGTTGTGCACCGCCAGCCCGAAGGCGGTCGGCGACAGCGCTTCGCCGCGCGCCAGTGCGCCCAGCAGCTCGACGGCGCGGCTTACTTCGCCATGACGGGAACAGAACACGGTGGGCACATCGGTGCGGCCAGCCAGGCAGTCGTACGCCACTTCGAGTGCCATCTTGCCCAAAAAACCGGCGCGCCGGCGCAGCATGGCCGGCATCGCGAGGACAGCCGGATCGGGTCCCGCGCCGATGCGGGTCGGCGTTTCAGTCCAGCGGTCCCATTCCTGCGGCGTGGTGATGCCGGGAGCCCAGGCTGAATGGGCGGCAATGGAAAACTTCAGCCCGATCGGGAACATTGGCGCTATTTTCTTGATAGAACTACAGATTGCTCATTATAAACTGTGGGGACTGGCAACTTGTAGAGTCTGACTTCGATACAACAAGAATTATGTACACCCGCAACAAGGGTAGGAATTGTCCCACAGTGCTTGCACGAAAAGCAATCAAAAGCGGGAAATACAACGGTCAGGCGGGGGCAAACCGCGGCAAACGTGGCGTTTGCCGGGAAAAGGAAACGAATGCTTCCAGGAAAGTTATTGAGCTGTCATGCCATCGTCCGCTGTGATAATGGCACCATTGATAAAATGGCTTTCTTCGGCGGCAAGTAGCAGCAGCAATCCATCAAGATCTTCCGGCTTGCCCGGCCGTTTGCGCGGCAGCATGTCAATCAGCTTCTGGCCCTGTTCGGTGCCGAAATAGTCTTCGTTAATTTCGGTCAGGATGTAGCCGGGGCAGATCGCGTTGACGTTGATATTGTATTTACCCCACTCCACCGCCATCGCCTTGGTCATCTGCACCACCCCGGCCTTGCTCATGCAGTACACGCCGATCTGCGGCAACACCCGCAGGCCCGCCACCGAGGCGATGTTGATGATACGGTGCTGCTTTTTGGGGTCGCCCTTGGCGCGCGCGATCATGCGCTTGGCGGTCTGCTGGGCCACGAAAAACGCGCCGCGCAAATTGGTGTCCATGACGTAGGCATAATCCTCAGGCGTGACGTCGACCAGGCGCTGGGTGGTCGAGACCCCCGAATTATTGACCAGGATGTCGATCGGACCGGCTTCGGTCTCGGCGTGGGCGATGGCCGACTTGATGCTGGCCAGGTCCGTCACGTCAAGTGTTACTACGTGGGCGGCGCCGCCCTCGGCCTCGATCTCGGCGCGCAGTTCCTTCAGGTGGTTGGTGCGGCGCGAGGCCAGCACCACCTGCGCGCCCGCGCCGGCGAGCGCCTTTGCGAATCGCGCGCCCAGACCGCTCGAAGCGCCGGTAATCAACGCGATTTTTCCTTCGAAATTGACTTCAATGCCCACGTTCGGCTCCTGTGCGCTGGATTGGTGAAAGCATAATGATGTCACAAAACGCCCCAATTAGATGGCGCAGTCTAATAATGCCCGTAAAATGGCGCCAACGTTGCAATCCTCTGCAAAAAGCCGCACACTCGTGCTTAAATTTTTTACCCCATGATGAGACCATGACAGAGCCTACCAATTTACTCGAACAATACGGCCCACGCGAAGCAATGGAATACGACGTTGTCGTCGTCGGCGGCGGCCCCGCAGGCCTGTCGGCCGCGATCCGTCTGAAGCAGCTGGCCGCCGAAAAAGGCCAGGAAGTATCAGTCTGCGTGCTGGAAAAAGGCGGCGAAATCGGCGCTCATATCCTGTCCGGCGCGGTCATGGATCCACGTGCGATCACGGAACTGATCCCGAACTGGAAAGAACTGGGCGCGCCGCTCAATACCGAAGTCACCGAAGACCGCATCCTGTTCCTGACTGAAAAGAAGGCCTATCAAACGCCGGGCTTCATGGTGCCGGCCTGCTTTGAAAACCACGGCAACTACGTGATTTCGCTTGGCAACGTGACACGCTGGCTGGGCCAGCAGGCCGAGGCACTGGGCGTGGAAATCTTCCCCGGCTTCCCTGCCGCCGAAATCCTGTACAACGAGAACGGCTCGGTCAAGGGCGTCGCCACTGGCAACATGGGCGTCAAGCGCGATGGCGAAGCGGGTCCGGACTTCCAGCTCGGGATGGAACTGCACGCCAAGTACACCCTGTTCGCGGAAGGTTCGCGCGGCCACCTGGGCAAGCAGCTCATGGCCAAATATGACCTGAACAAGGGCAAGGACCCGCAGTCGTACAGCATCGGCATCAAGGAACTGTGGGAAATCGATCCGGCCAAGCACAAGCCGGGCCTGGTGATCCACACCACCGGCTGGCCGCTCAAGAACGACACCTATGGCGGCTCCTTCCTGTATCACATGGAGAACAACCAGGTGGTGGTGGGCTACGTGATCGGCCTGTCGTACGAGAACCCTTACCTGTCGCCGTACGAAGAATTCCAGCGCTACAAAACGCATCCGGCCATCAGCACCTTCTTCGAAGGCGCCAAGCGCATCTCCTATGGCGCACGGGCGATCACCGCCGGTGGCCTGCAGGCTTTGCCGAAACTGGTGTTCCCGGGCGGCGCCCTGATCGGCTGCGACGCCGGCTTCCTCAACATGAGCCGCATCAAGGGCTCGCACGCCGCGATCAAGACCGGCATGCTGGCCGCGGAAGCGGCTTTTGGCGCGCTCGGCGAGCAGCGCGAGCATGACGAACTGACGGCCTTCCCGGCCGCGTTCGAAGCATCGTGGCTGCACGAGGAATTGCACGTGGCCCGCAACGTCAAGCCATGGCTGTCCAAAGGCCTGGTGCTCGGCTCGATCATGACCGGCATCGATCAGATGGTCTTGCGCGGCAAGGCACCGTGGACGCTGCACCGCAACTACGGCGACCACGAGTGCCTGAAGCCGGCCGCCAATTACGCGCCCATCACTTACCCGAAACCGGATGGCAAGCTGACCTTCGACCGTTTGTCGTCCGTGTTCATTTCGAATACCAACCATGCGGAAGACCAGCCGATTCACCTCACGCTCAAGAACAACAGCGTGCCGGTGGCAGTCAATCTGGCCAAGTATGCGGGACCGGAGGCGCGTTACTGCCCGGCCGGCGTGTATGAGTTCATCAAGACCGACGCGGGCGAAGACCGGCTGCAGATCAATGCGCAGAACTGCGTGCACTGCAAGACCTGCGATATCAAGGACCCGACCCAGAATATCGTCTGGGTCACGCCGGAAGGCGGCGGCGGGCCGAATTATCCGGGCATGTAATGACAGCCGTACGCGCTGAAAGTTAGCGCCACACATCGCCCTTGCGCAGGGGGCGATGTGTTCGCTGCGCTCAATTGAAGCCTCTGCGCCACCTCAATGCGGCAAGGTCGGCATGGCCGCAGTCGCCATCGCCTCGAATTCCGCCGCCGGCATCGGCCTGGCAAACATGAATCCCTGCGCGTAGTCGCACCCCGCATCGACCAGCAGCGCGCGCTGCACCTTGGTCTCCACGCCTTCGGCCACGACTTTCAGTCCGAGTTTGTGCGCCATCACAATGATCGCTTCGCACAGCGCCAGGTCGCCGCTGCTCTCCTCCAGGGTCGCAATGAAGGACTGGTCGATCTTCACAAAATCGATATCGAAGCGCTTCAGGTGGGACAGCGAGGAATAGCCGGTGCCAAAATCATCGAGCGCCACCTGCAGGCCCATGGCGCGGTACTGGCGCAGCCGTTCGATGACTTGTTCGACGCCATCCATCAGCACACTCTCGGTAATTTCGATCACCATGCTCTGTGACGACAGCCCCAGCTCGGCCAGATAGGCCAGCCAGGTTTCATACTGCTCCACATCGCGCCGGAACTGCAGCGGCGACTTGTTGACGCTGACCTGGAAGGCCGGATCGATCAGCTTGCGCCAGCGCTGCGCCTGACGCGCGGCCTCGCGGAACACCCAGTCGCCGATTTCGACAATCAAGCCGTTCGATTCCGCGAACGGAATGAACTCGGCCGGCGCCAGCAGCCCGCGCGTGGGATGGCGCCAGCGCAGCAGCGCCTCGGCCTTGTGCACGGCGCCGGTCTGCAGCGACACGATCGGCTGGTACAGGATTTCAAACTGCTTGCCCGTAATGGCCGCGCGCAGGTCGGCGGCGATGGTCTGGCGCGCATCGGCCGCCTCCTGCAGGGCGGGCGTGTAATACGAGAAGCGCGAACGGCCGCCATTCTTGGAGGCGTACATGGCCTGGTCGGCATGCTCCACCAGCGTGTCGAGCGAACTGGCATCGGCCGGATACAGGGCGATGCCGATGCTGGCCGACAGGTGCACCTTCGCGCCATTCAGATCGAACGGCAGCGCCAGCAGCGCCAGCATGGCGCGCGCGACCCGCTCCACACTGCCAATCAGTTCGAGTCCGGCCAGGATGACAGTGAATTCATCGCCGCCCAGACGCGCCACCATGTCGGTGCCGCGCACGCAGCTGGTGATGCGGCGCGCCGCCTCCAGCAGCACCTGGTCGCCCTTGGCGTGGCCGAGGCGGTCGTTGACTTCCTTGAAGTGATCCAGATCGATGAACAGGAGCGCCAGAAATGCGTCATTGCGTTCGGCCTTGCGGATCTCGTGGCGCAGCCGCTCCATGAACATGTGGCGATTGGGCAGGCGCGTGAGCGGATCGAAGTTGGCCTGCTGCCAGACCAGTTCACCGCTGGCCTTGTTCCCGGTAATGTCGGTCACCAGCGCCACCGCGCCCATGTAGCGGCCGGCGGCATCGAAGATCGGATTGGTGGCCAGGGTGGTCCAGACCGCACTGCCATCGCGGTGCATGAACTTGAATTCGCGATGTTCGGTGGCGCCGTCCTGGCGCTGTTCGATATTGTGATCGAGGACAGCCTTGCCCTCCTCGTCCATGAAGGAGGCGAGCGGCTTGTCGAGCATGTCCTCGATGCTGTAGCCGAGCATGTCGGCCATGCGCGGATTGACAAACGTGGTGCAGGAGACGGCGTCGATTTCCCAGATGCCCTCCTC
>DASWMN010000172.1:0-10477 GCA_036399735.1 Telluria sp.
CCATAGTAACTCGGTACCACCCCTTCCCATCCCGAACAGGACCGTGAAACGAGATTACGCCGATGATAGTGCTGCAACCAGTGTGAAAGTAGGTTATCGTCAGGCTAGTTATAAGAGAAAAACCCCGGAGCAGAAATGCGACGGGGTTTTTTTTCGTCCGGCGATTCTTAACTACGGTCGATGGCTACATCTGCTTGCAAATCAGTAACAACCAACTGGTAAATACGGCGTATCATTTTTGTTTTCGCTCGGCAATTATCGGAGGCGTTATCAAAAACCTTATTCAAAGCGCCTGCGGGCTCGGCATCGTATTGGCACTCTCTGCTTGCGGAGGCGGCGGTTCGCCAACACCAACACCGACACCAACCCCTACGCCAACACCGACGCCGACGCCAACGCCAACACCAACGCCAACACCAACGCCAACGCCAACGCCAACACCCACACCCTGTGTTCCCGACGCGAGCGCGCTGGCCAACCTCAGCATTTTCCCCGCTGATAACCCATGGCGGACGACTATCGCGACCGCACCGCTGGATCCGCGGTCCGCGTCCATCATCAGTTTCCTCAATGAGACCGCAGCACCGTTGTTCAACGATTTTGGCAGCGGTCTGTATGAAGGCGTGCCAATCGGCATTCCATTTGTTGTGGTCTGCCCGACCCAGCAGCAATATCCCGTCACCTACCGTGCCAACACGCGCGATGGCAACTACGGATCGGAAAGCGATCCCGGACCGTTCCCGATTCCGCTGTCAGCGCCGATCGAAGGTAATGGCATCGGCGACAGTCACGTGATCGCAGTCGATGCCGGCAATCACAAGCTCTATGAACTGTACAACGCGAGTGTGACAAGCACGGGGTGGCAGGCATCCTCGGGTGCAAAGTTCGATTTGATCAGCAACGCGCTGCGACCGCTGTGCTATACCTCGGCCGACGCGGGCGGCTTGCCGATTTTCCCTGGTCTGGTGCGCTACGATGAAGTTGCGTCCGGCACGATCCGGCATCCGATCCGGTTCACCTTGCAGAAGAGCCGCCTCAGTCCGATGTTCGTCGGACCGGCACGCCATTACGTGAACGGAACCAATACCAATCCAGCCCATCCGACACCGCTCGGTATGCGTCTGCGCCTGAAGGCCAGTGTCAATCTGGCCGCGTATTCGGAGAGCAATCGTGTGATTCTGACGGCCATGAAAAACTACGGCATCATCCTCGCGGATATCGGGTCCAACTTCTATATCAGCGGCGCGCCCGATCCGCGCTGGAACAACGACGATCTGCGGGCGCTGCGTGCGATACGCCCGTCGGATTTCGAAGTGGTTCAGATGGGGCAGATATTCGACTCGGGCAATCCGGCCGACGTCGCTACCTGCGCACGGTAAAAAAAACCGGCGCATGACAACGTCCCCATGCGCCGGCCTGCTTGCTTAGCGGCTGATGTTCATCCGTTGCGTGTGCGTCCAGCGATGGTCGTATGCCGACACTGCTGAGGCGTAAGTGCGGTACGTCTGGCCTTCACCTGGCCACGGGTTCATGATGTACACGTAGTTCACGCCGTTGTAGGTTTCATAGCCGCGACCGACCATGATGTGGCCGCCGCCGTTGGTCCAGCCGTACCGCATCACGAATGGCCGATTGGCATTAATGTCCGACACCACACTGGACCACGATGACGCCACGTTATAGGCACCGTTCGATACGCCCCATGCATTGAGAATATTTTGCACGCTGCCATTGCTGCCGTACATATTGTTCGGCTGGTTTGCGTAGCTGCTCCAGTTAAAGTTGGTATTCCCGCAGGCATAGTTCAAGCCGAACGCCCAATTCACGATCTGGCACTGGCTCGGTGTTTTCGCGTAGTAATTCAGAACGGCTTTGCTCGATGCTGCCCAGCACCACTGGCTGTGTTCCTGCGTCGTGAGTGGCACGCTCAGCGTACGCCACTGCGCCATGGCAGCTGGAATGGCGAGCAAGAGGCCTGCGCCGACGATGAGTTGTTTGAAGTTCTTGTTCATGTGATCTCCGTATCAGTCGGTTAGAGTGGCGCAGCCATGTTCAGCTTGATGGCTGAACGCAGCGGTTGGATGAATTCCGCTTCATCGAGCAGCCCATCGTCGGCATTGCCGGACTTGGCGGCACGCTGTTTGAGCATCAGCGATTCGCGCGCCGAATGCAGCGGTGCAAAGCGGGCACGGCCATCCTGGCCCTTCACCTCCAGGAAGTCCGAGCGGGCCTGGTAGACACGCACGAAACGCAAGTTCGACTTGTCGGCATTGCCGTGGAATCCAGCCATCGCATCCACATCCTTGGACAACACGCTGGCGCCGTACTCCACAGTTTCATAGCGGCCGTTGTTGCGCTCGACAGTTGCCATGCCGATCGGCCGTTCATGCAGCGTGATCACGAAGCGCCACTGCGAGGTCTGTTTCGCCAAGCCCTGCATGCTGCTTCGGCCGGCCAGCATCTCGTTCGGATCGACTGTGTGCACGGGGAAGCCGTAGCTCACCACCGCCTGTTTCAGATCTTGCAAATCAGTGATATCAAGGGGAAAGTCAGTCGGTGCGCCGCTGCCCCGCAACTGTTGCTGCGCAGTCGAGAATTGTGCGAAGTCGCGCTGGGCCGCCGCCAGCGCGTCGGCGGTTTGCCGTTTGAGCGCGTTTTGCATTTGCGCATTGACGTTCTGCGCGTACGCTGCAGAGGGCAACAGTGTGATGCCGGCCGTTCCGATCAGAATGGCCAGCAGGGTTGCTTGGATTTGTTTTGTGGCTTGCATTTTATTTGTCTCCTGAATGTTGGTAATGCAAAGGACCGCGCCGTAAAGCGCGGGAATATCCGCCGCACCTCTGTGTGTGCTGACGGACATGGATTGGGCGCGAGGTGCTGCGCCTTCCTCCCCCCGAGGACGTATTGATCTACCACAAACATTTTGTTTTTAATCGGCTGGCGGTGCGGTGTAAATCCTGCTGAACTTGAATAAAACGGCTGTGGTACATACAAGTTGTGGTAAGCGCGCCCACGCGCGCTGCGGTCAGGCCGCTTGTAAGATCTGCTCGCCGATCATTTCGGCGGTCACGGCAGAGAGCGTCCAGCCCAGGTGGCCGTGGCCGGTGTTATAAAACACGCCTGGTCTGCGTCCCGCCCCGACCCGGGGCAGCATGCTGGGCATCATCGGACGCAAGCCAGCCCAGGGCACCACGTTGCGGGTATTCACGCCCGGGAAGCAACGCTGCACCCAGTCGATCAATGGCCGGATCCGGTCGTCCCGGATATCGCGATTGAACCCGTTGAACTCGGCTGTGCCTGCCACGCGGAAACGATCGAGGCCTAGCCTGCTGGTTACTAGCTTGGTGGCATCATCGAGCAGACTGACAGTGGGCGCGGCAGACCGGCTGCCGACATCGTTCAAGTTAACCGTAATCGAATAACCCTTGACTGGATAAATGTTGACCCGGTCGCCGAGCCGGGCCGCCATCGCACGGCTCGCTGTGCCAGCGCAAATGACGACGCCATCGAAATTGCTGCGCGCACTGTCCTCGCCCAGCGCCACCGTGACACCGTGCCCGTTTGCTTGGATGGCGCGCACCGTCTGTCCGTACTGGAACACCACGCCGTGACGTTCGGCCGCCGCCGCCAGGCCATGCGTGAACTTGTGAATGTCGCCGGTGGCGTCGCTGTCGGTGTAGAAGCCGCCATAGAAATCGCCCGCCAGGGTCGGCTCGATGGTACGCATCTCGCCAGGCGTGACCGCGCGCCGCTGCAGCCCCCCTTGGGCCAGCAATGCACTCACGCGCGCCGCATGCTCGAAGCCGGCACGGTCGCGGTAAATGTGGAGGATGCCTTCGTGGCGGGCGTCGAAGTCGATGCCTTCCTCATGCGCCCAGCCGAACAGATGTTCGCGCGCGGCAATCGCGAGACGTGCCGTTTCGATCGTGTTGCTGCGGTAGTGGGGAATTGCTGCTGCGAACTCGGCAAACCAGGACAGCTTGTGCCAGCTGGGTCGCGGATTGACCAGCAGCGGCGCATCGCGCGTGAACATCCAGCGCAAGCCTTTGAGCAAGGTCGAACGATGGTTCCACACTTCCGCGTTCGAGGCCGACAACTGGCCGCCGTTGGCAAACGAGGTTTCCATGCCGCTGTAGCGGTGGCGCTCGATGACGGTGACTGCGAAGCCGCGTTTTGCCAGGGCGTACGCGGTCGTGACGCCGGTAATCCCGCCGCCAATTACTGCAATAGTTTTCATATGAGTTCAGTTTCCAGCAGGGTCATTAGGGGAAGTCTGGCGCGCACCATGCGCGGCGGACACCCCCTCTGTGCTGGACCTGAGAGATTCACCCGGGACGAGGCGTGCGGGCTTGCTCCTTCGGTGCACCGGGCGACGATCTCCGGTGGCTCTTCAGAGTGTAAATGCGGTATCGGTCCTTTTGCCTGAGAGATTCCGGGGCGGTTGCTCCTTCGGCGCCCTGGTGCCTGAACCAGCGCGCAAGGGACTCTCCCGATACCGCGTCAGCATTCGCCGACGATGCACGGAGCATAACCCGGGGTCGGCCAGGCCTTCAAGCGAATATTCGCTTTTGTGGTTTTTCTGAAAAGGTTAATTTTTTGTTTCGTGCTGCCTGCCGCCCGCCCTACACTTGGTTCTGGCGCTGGTGGCGCCTTTCCATCCAGGGGAACACGAACCACAGGGAGCTGAGCAACAGAACAGTCAGGAGGGCGCCGCCAATGCTGGCCCACAGGTAGCCGGTGGCGACATAAATCACGGTGAACATGTCGAGTGCGATGCCGACGGCGAGCGGCGCCAGTGCCGACCGGATCAGCAGGGACGAGCGTTTGACCATGCGGCGCGAAACGAAACGCGGCCCGACCACGCGGTAGTACACCGCCGGTGTCATAACCAGTGCCACGGCGAAGATGACCATTCCCAGGCCGATCAGATGGCACAGCGTGGCGTACGAGGGCAGCTCGGCGAAGCGGTCGTTGAACACCGCGATGGTTTGGAAACCGAACAGCGCTTGCACACCGGGAAGAATGACGCGCGCCTCCTCGATGATGTTGCGCATCTCTACTTGGGAATGCTTTTGTTCATTTTGTGTGTTGTCCATCCCTGCACACTACCGCCTAAGAGACAAGCGCGTGCGCACGGTTGAACGCGCCGGGCAGGGCTGGCGCACCGTTGAGTGATGTCAATGGAGTAAAGGCAAGGCCTTCGTAGTATTGCCACTCGAATCGAGTCTTATTGAAATTGCAAAAGGAATCAACTTTATGAGAAGTCAGTTTTGGAATGCTTCGGCAAGGGCTGCAGTGCTTGGCCTTCTGCTTACCGGATGTGGACGTGTCGACGTTGAAATAAATTCACCCCAACAAAACCCGCGCTTGCTGGCAGATATTGCGCGCACCTCTTACGGCGTGCCCCACGTGCGCGCCGAAAGCTTCCGCGGCCTTGGCTACGGCCTCGCTTATGCCTACGCGCAGGACAACATTTGCATGTTTGCGGATACCATTTTGACGGTGAATGGCGAGCGCTCGCGCTACTTCGGTGGTGAAGCCCTGGCCACCCAGGCGAGCAATGGCGAATACGGCGCCGCCAGCGACTACGTCAAGCTCAAGAACGAAGACAGCGACTTCTTCTTTAAAAGTTATATCGATATGGAGCAGCAACGCGCGGCCTACCTGGCCGGCAGTGCCGAAGGGCGCGACTTGTTGGCCGGCTACGTCGCAGGCTACAACCGCTATCTGCGCGATGCCAGCGGTCGCTTGCCGGCGGCCTGCGCCAGCGCCGCCTGGGTGCGTCCGATCACGCTGGACGACATGATCCGTGTGCTGGCTGAAAAAGCCCTGCACGCCTCCGGTGAAGTATTTGCCCAGGAGATCGTCAACGCGGCGCGCGCGCCCGGCGTGGTGCAAGTGGCCAAGCTGTCCGGCAAGCCGCGCACGCGTGACCTCGGCTTCATGCAGCGCCGCCTGGACAAGCTCACCAGCGAGCAACTGGGCAGCAACGGGATCGGAATCGGCCGCGATCTGAGCGCCACCGGCGCCGGTCTGCTGCTCGGCAACCCGCACTATCCGTGGACCAGTACCGACCGCTTCTATCAGGCCCACCTGACGGTGCCTGGCCGTTACGACGCCATGGGCGTGGTACTTGGCGGCATTCCCATGATCGTGATTGGCTTCAACAAGGATATTGCCTGGACCCACACGGTCACGAAGGCGGTCCATTTCACCACCTTCAAGCTGGCCCTCGACACGCGCGATCCCACCGGCACCACCTATCTGTACGATGGCCAGCCGGTCAAGATGAGCGCCAAAACAGTCACCGTTGACGTACTGCAGAACAACGGTACGCTGGCGCAGCGCAGCAAGACCTTCTACTCCAGCAAGCAAGGCGCGGTGATGGTGTATCCCGAGGCTGGGGTGGTCTGGACGGCAACCGAGGCCACCGTGCTTGGCGATCCGAACCGCAACAACAGCCGCATGCTCGATCAATGGATCGCCATGGGGCGGGCCGGCAGCGTTTCCGCTTTGAAGGAAGCGCTCGACAAGCACGCGGGCTTGCCGTGGGTGAACACGGTGGCGGCCGACCGCTATGGCAACGCCATGTATGCCGACGCCAGCGTGGTGCCCTTGGTCACCAGCGATAAATTCGTGTCCGACTGCTTCCTGGTCCCTGCCTTGCTGACCTTCGACGGTTCACGCTCAGCCTGCGCGTGGGGCAACGACCCCAAAGCACCGGCAGGCATTTTCTCGCCCACAGAAGGGCCTTCCCTGATCCGCACCGACTACGTCGCCAATTCCAACGACAGCTATTGGCTCAGCAATGCGCGGCATCTGTTGACCGGGCCGGCGCCGCTGGGCTATTCGCCGCTGTACGGTCCGACCGACGTCGAGCAGTCGCTGCGCACCCGCATCGCGTTCCGCCAGCTCGAGCAAATGATCACCGAGCGCGGCCGGCTGGTGGTGGGTGATTTGCAAACGCTCGCCTTCGCCAACCGGATCTATGCCGCCGAACTGGTGTTGCCGGAATTGCTGCCGCTGTGCCTGAATTCGCCGGACCAGCAGATCGCGGCCGCGTGCAGCGCCCTGAACGCGTGGGACCGCAAGGCCGATCTGGAGAGCCGGGGCGCAGTGCTGTTCCGCGAGTTCTGGAATCTGGCTGCCGACATTCCCGGTCTGTGGCAGGTGCCGCTGGACGTGAACGACCCGGTCAACACGCCGCGCTCGCTGGCGCCGTCGGCCACGCCAGCCTTGCTGGCAGCACTCAAGTCAGCGGCGCAGCAGCTCACGGCACTCAACATTCCCTTCAATGGCCGGCTGGGTGACTACCAGGACGACACGCGCAATGGCGTGCGCGTGCCGGTCCATGGCGGGATTGGCGACATCGACGGTTCATTCAACTCGATCCACATGCGAACCGGGCTGACCGCGACCGGTTATCACGACATCATCTGGGGCACGAGTTATGTGCAGACCGTCACCTTCGATAACGCAGGGCCGATCGCCTACGCAATGCTGACCTATGGCCAATCGGTGGATCCCAAGAATCCGCACTACGCCGAC
Organism: Telluria sp.; assembly: GCA_036399735.1. Classification (GTDB taxonomy): domain Bacteria; phylum Pseudomonadota; class Gammaproteobacteria; order Burkholderiales; family Burkholderiaceae_D; genus Telluria_A. The sequence continues at coordinate 7,549 of DASWMN010000172.1, forward strand.
CAGCTGCCCCTGTATTCGCGCAAGGAATTTCCTCAGCTACCATTCACGCCAGAAAAGATCCGCGCCGATCCCGCTTACCAGCTGACCCGGCTGCGCGAATAGCGCTCAGAGCGGTTCAAGACCTGGCCCGCGCATGCCGACCAGCAGCGCGTGGCCAGCGCTGTCCACCCGGAACTCACCGTATTTCGCGCGCGCCCAGCGTGCCGCGTCGCCTTCCTTGAAGTACCAGCCATCGCTGGCCAGCGACCAGCCTGAGCGAAAGGCCGTCAGTTCGATGGACAGCTCGTTGGGGGCCAGTGGGGTGCCGCTATCGAGGCGCTGCACCGTCGCAATGCCCTCACTGTCGATGCTGGCCACCACATGCGGACGGCGCGCCCACACTTGTACGACATCGACGCGGCGCAATTCATCGAGCATGCGGAAGCGCAACTGCATGTAGTCACCCTGCATCAGCGAGCGCGGGTCGACCGGTGCCAGTTCGACAAAAATCGGACGACCTTCTGCAATCAGCGTTTCCTTTTGCCAGATGCCGATGTTAGCCACGGTCAGGACCGCCACCGCGCACAAGGCAATTCCCAAACCGGCTCTGCGGGAGCCAGGCACGCTTGGTGCCGCGCTGTCGCCCACCCGCTGCCCGCGCAGGGCGAGGCCGGCGATCGCTGCCAGCCACAGGCTTGCGGCCAGCAGCCATGCCGCCTTGATGTGCAAAGGGTAGGCCGCCTGGTAATAAAAAGCGCCAATAATCCAGGCTGCCGCCACGCCGGCGCCCGTCCCCATACGCCAGTGTCGCAGGCCGACGCTCAAGGCAAGGATCAGCAGGCCACCGCCCAGACTTGGCATCAGCCACGACAGTCCCAGCAAGACCGGCAGCGCCAGTCCTGCCCATGGGGCGCGCAGGCTTGGCCAGCGCCGCGCAAGCCAGCCGGCGCCCAGCGTCGTTGCCAGCACGGAGCCGGCGCGCGCCACGGCGTCCCATGGCGGCACCATCGCGCGCCAGGCCTGGTCGTCCCCACCGGCGCCGAGCTGCGCCCCAAGCAGGAAGGTCAGGCCGGCGTGAATCGACAGCCCGGTCAGCAGGGCCGCGCCCCAGCCGGCGGCGAAATGATCGAACACCTCCGCGCGACTGCGCAGCCGGACGGTGCACCATACCAGCAATGCGAGATGGATCGCGGCCCAGTTATTGAAGCCATCCTGGTACCCATGTTCCGGGATCAGGGCAAGGCCGCTTGCCACGCAGGCGGCAAAGCCAAGCAGAACACGCAGCCAGTTGCGATGGATCGCCGCCGCTGCCGCGCAGGCAAGGATCGCCAGCAGGGCGCCGGCAAGCCGGAGCGGCACATGGTCGATCAGACCCCAGCCGAGGATCACCGTCCCGGCAACCAGCGCAGGCACCAGCATCTGCTCGGCGAACAAAGGCAGAGTGCGTCGGCGCAGCAGCGCGACCGTCACGATGAGAAGCGGAATACTGACGATGAACGGCCCGGCGCCGCGGTACAGCACACCGTTGAACGCGACGAAGAAGATCGCGATCAGGGGCACGGCAGCCAGCCAGGCGCCGAGCGCAGTGAGAAGAATCACCGGCCATGGTCGCGTGTTGTTAGATGGCAGCTCGCTCCCCGCAGGTAACAGACCTTGTGTGATGGCCGTGGCCACCAGCTGTTCCAGATCGGCGCGGTTCATGCGCGCGCTCCCTGTCCATGGCGCCTGGCCTGGGTGAGGATGAGGTGGACGGTGCACGCCAGCAAAGCTGCTGCTGCCGCCCCCACAATCGCGAGCGCCACAATCTCATCGAGCTTGCGGTCCTTGAACAAGATCTTGACCAGCAAGGCCACCAGCATCACGTTCAGCCCCAGCCCCAGCGCACTGAGTGCAAAAGTGTCGTGCAGTGTGCGTGTGCAAAATGCGAACGCAGCCGCGCCAAAGATGGCCAGTGCCAGAGCGTAAGGCAACAAGTTGCTGAAATCGTCGAACAGGAAGTCGAGTGCAGTGACAGTAAGCAAGGTGGCGGTGCAGGTCAGCGCTGTGCGCATGGCCCAGATGCCGGCACCGGTATGCTGCCGTAAAAGCGGACTGAGCGCGAATACCAGCAGTACGGAAGCGCACCACGCGATCAGATGCAAAGGAAGACGTCCGGGGCGGTTCTGCCAGTCGAACCCGACGTGCGCATGAAGCCAGAGGGTGACGGCAGTCATCACGATTAGCGCCCATGGTGCCCACAGTGAATCATGGCGCACGCCAAGGCAAAGGGGCAGGGACAGCACCGCCCACAGGGCAAACAGCTGCCATGCGTCAGCGCCGGTTTGATAGGTCTGGCCAAAGAAGGCAAACAAACCACCGATCGTGATGAAGGCCAGCAGGCCGAGCGGAATACGGGAACGGGGAATCAGGATGGCGCCCGCGCACAGGACGGCAAGCAAGCCTTGTAGCAAACCAAACTTGCTGCTGCGGCCCATGCCCTCCCAGTTGGCTGCCAGCCAGAACACCAGGCCCATCCCGGCAAGCGTGGCGGCCAGCACGGCAATACCCAAGGGAAGTGAGCGGCGCAGGTCCGCGGGCTCCGCAGTGCGCCTGACCAGGGCGTGCAGCTGTTCGGCAGCTGCAGGGGAAAGGGAATATCGGACAGTCAGTTCGTTCAAGACAGGACGCGGGTCCATCGACAAGGCTTTCTCAGAAAGGTGACCTGCGCAGTCTAACGGGTATTTCGCACGAAAAGACCTTGTCAGCGCCCGGCTGCTTTGCTATAGTTCGCCTCCCGCTGAAAAGCGGGCTGTTTCGAAAGAGATAGCGGAGTAAAAAAGAGAGTTGACGACGCAAACGAAACACTGCATAATCTCACCTCTCTGCTGCTTACGAACACAACGCTTCGTAGCCTGCAGCAAGGCAGTACCGAATAAGTTCTTTAACAATTAACAGTCGATAAGTGTGGGCG
>DASWMN010000173.1:0-36105 GCA_036399735.1 Telluria sp.
CAATTCCAGCACCGGTCATGACGGCGTGCAACGCAACGGTCTCTGGCAGCACAGCCACCATCAGCGGTTCCGCGACAGACCCCGCTGGCAGCGTCAGTAGCTATCGGGTGATCCTGAACGGCCCCACCGCCATCAATCAGACCACTGGCAGCGGCCCCAGTTTCAGCGTGGGCTATGCGCTGGCCAACGGCTACTACACGGGCAGCGTGAGCGCGAGTGACGCGGGCACCGGGCAGACCTCGGCAGTGTGCAATATCGCCCAGTTCCTGGTGGGTCCGGTCCCACCGCTGGGACCGCCTGCATCGCTGACCGTCAGCAGCAGCACGGCCAGTGCGATCACCCTGTCGTGGAACGCCGTCAGCGGCGCCAGCGGCTACCAGCTGTACCGCAACGGCAGCAAGATCACCGGCAGCCCCGTGAGCGCGACGGTGTTTACCAACACCGGCCTGGCGCCAAGCACCAGCTACAGTTACCAGGCCTCGTCGGTCAGCAGTAGCGGCGTGGAGAGCGCACTGTCGGCGCCGGTGACCGGCACCACCAAGTCTGCCTTTAGCTGCACCACGACCACCAGTAGCAACTATGCGCACGTCACGGCCGGGCGCGCCTACAACAGCGGCGGCTATGCGCTGGCCACCGGCTCAAATCAGAACATGGGCCTGAACAATGTGTTCTTCAGCAGCACACTGGCGCAGACTGCCGCCGGCTATTTCGTGATCGGCGCCTGCCCCTGATCCGCCCGCCCCTGGGGTGGCCACAGTAGATGACACACGTCATTTCTTTTGGCCTCCGCCAGGGGCGATAAACGATGAGCGCCGACAGGCCATAGCGGCCTTCTCCTACTTACGCGCGCGCTGATGCTGGCTATGATGAAAGCTGACCTTTACGACGGGAGATAGCCATGTTTTCTTTAAGCAAACTCAGCCCATCGATCACGGACATGATCCGCTTCGACCATTCCCACGTCCTCGTAACATTTCACCAATACACCAGCGACAGCAGGCCCAGTGTGAAAAAGGCCCTGGCCGACACGATCTGCGATGCGCTTGAGATCCATGCCACGCTGGAAGAAGAGATTTTCTACCCGGCCATGCGCTTGCTCGATCCAGGGGAGCCGGTCATTCAAAAAAGCGAGCCCGAGCATAACGAAATGCGCCGCCTCATCGCCGAGCTGCGCGCCACCGACGCGAAAGATATCCGGCACGACAAAATCCTCAACGACCTGATGCGTGATGTGATGCACCACGTGGCCGACGAGGAAACCGTGCTGCTGCCGACCGCCGAGAAGCTGCTGAGCAAGGACAGGCTGGAAGAACTGGGCACCAAGATGACCTCCCGGCGCCTGGCGCTGCTCAAGCCCAAGGCAGGCAAGATTGCCAAGAACACGGCAGTGGGGTTCTCAGGCAGCACCACCGCGATCGTGGTCGGACTCGGTGCCGCGGTGATGGCGGCGCGCTTCATGTCGAAGAAGCTGCCGGACGTAAATCTGCAGCGCCACTAAGGCCTCAGGATTGGTCTGGTATCTGGGCGGCAAAGGTCAGCACATTGCCGTCGACATCGATGATGGAAAACTCGCGCAATCCCCAGGCTTTGTCGCTGAGCAGATCGGCCGGGTGCACGATGTCGAGGGCAAGGTATTCCTGATACAAGGCCTCGATGTTGTCCACGTGTACGCGACAACCATTGCTTTGCGGAATAGTAGGGTCGGTGGTCAGCCAGAAATGCAGATCAACCGCGTCGCGCTCGAGCATGGCAACGGTGGTGTCCACCAGCACCGGCCGGAATCCGAGCATGCCGAAGAATGCAACGCTGCGTGCGATGTCGAGGGAGGCGAGCTTCGGGATCGCGGTTTTCAGCCATGCATGCATGCAAGCCTCCTTATCCAATTGCAAATAAGTATGCCAGCTTCATGCAGTTTGCGATACGGTCAGGCAGTTTCTTCCGGGGCTTGGGTGGCCTTGACGAACATCGGTGCCACAATCAGGCCCAGTTCGAACAGCAGGCACATGGGAATGGCCAGGGCCAGCATACTCACCGCGTCGGGCGGGGTGACCACGGCGGAAAACACAAAGGCCGTCACGATTGCGTAAGGCCGCAGTTCCTTGAGTTTTTCCACGCTGACAACGCCCATGCGCACCAGGATCACGACCACCACCGGGACCTCGAAGGCGGCCCCGAAGGCCAGACACATCGACATCACGAAATCGAGATAGTTTTCAATGTCCGGCATGACCGCAATGGACTGCGGGGAAAAGTCGCTGATGAACTTGAACACGCGCCCGAACACGATGAAGTAGCAGAACGAGACACCGGCAATGAACAGCGCCGAGGACGACAGCACCAGCGGCATGACCAGGCGTTTCTCGTGCGCATACAGGCCGGGCGCCACAAAGGCCCACAGCTGGTAAAACACCCATGGCAGCGCCAGGATGATGGCGATCACCAGCGTGACCTTCATCGGCACCAGGAAAGGCGAAATCACGCCGGTGGCGATCATTTTGGCGCCAGGCGGCAGCGAGTCGATCATCGGCTGCGCCAGGAAGTCGTAGATGCGGGAAGGACCGGGCCAGGCAAACAGGCCGGCAGCGACAATGGCAACGCCGATAATGGCTTTGACCAGGCGGTCGCGCAATTCGATCAGATGAGAGATAAAGGTCTCTTCGCCCGGAGCGTTGTCTGTCATTTAGAAGAACGAAGAGGTGGAGGAAGCGCGCGGACGGAACTTTTTCACCCGTGCGGCGCCTGAGATAATGTGCGACTTGCCGCCATTGCGCTGTTTGTACCAGCCCGGAATGGCGGAATTGCGCACCAGCTTCTTGCGGCGGAAATCGCGCGCCTTGCGTTCCAGGTCGCTCATGGTGGCGGCTGGCATGGTCGAGGTCGGCAGGTCGCGCCAGGCGGACTCCACATCGTCCATGCTTTCCTTGATCGAGGTTTCGACGTCGGCGCGGATGGTCTGCGCTGTCTCTTCGACTTCCTTTTTCAGGTTGCGCAGTTCCTCGAGCTCGATTTCGCGGCTCACCTCGGACTTGACCTCGTGCAGGTAACGCTGCATGCGGCCGTACAGACTCCCGGCCATACGAGCCACTTTCGGCAACTTTTCAGGGCCGATGACGACCAGCGCCACCACGCCAATGACGGCGATTTTTGTCAGTCCAAGATCGATCATGGAGTTTTACAGGCTCTGGGCCGGCGCGCCGCAGCGCACCAGGCGATCAGAGCTTGTTCTTCTCTTTCGTTTCAACGTCGATCGTGGTCTTGTCAGCCACCTGGGACGGTGCGGAGGCAACCGGCTTGTCTTCCTCGCCGCGCACGCCATCCTTGAAGCCTTTGACTGCCTTGCCGATGTCGCCGCCCATATTGCCCAGCTTTTTGGTACCGAAAACCAGTACCACCACCACCAGCACGATCAGCCAGTGCCAAATGCTCAATCCACCCATCATCTTCTCCTTGCCAGGCAAAAAGCCCGAATTCGTGAATGCCAACTACGGTATTTTACGCGATGCAGCGACTGTGTGCCGTGGTCAACCCTGGACCCGCCATGGGCGCGGTCCGCCGACCAGATGCAGGTGCAAATGATAGACTTCCTGCCCACCATCCGGACCACTGTTGATCAAGGTCTTGTAGCCGCCCTGCGGTTTGCCGTCAGCATCATACGATACCGCGCAGCCATGCTCGGCTGCAAGTTTTGGTGCCAGGGCCAACATTTTCCCCAACAGATGGGTGTGGCTCTCGTCGCATTCGGACAGGGTCGATACGTGCACCTTGGGAATGACCAGCAGGTGCACCGGCGCGTGCGGGTGGATATCCTTGAACGCCAGCAAGTCGGCATCTTCATACACCACGGTCGAAGGAATTTCCTTGGCGACGATCTTGCAGAACAGGCAGTTTTGCATCATGACTCCGGTAGAGAATTATGGGTTCGGACGCGCGGCTTTTTCGTCGATGCCGGACACGCCTTCGCGGCGCGCCAGCTCATCGAGCACCTGCTGCGGGCTGAGGCCGAAGTTGGCCAGCAATACCATCGAATGGAACCACAGGTCGGCGCACTCGTACAGCACCTTGGCGCTGTCGCCGTCGACGCGCGCGTCTTTCGCGGCCATGACGAGCTCAGTTGCTTCTTCGCCGATTTTTTTCAGGATCGCGTCGTCCCCCTTGGAGAACAGGCGCGACACGTAAGAGGTGGCGGGATCGCCGCCCTGGTCCAGCTTGCGCGATTCGATCACGGCGGCCACGCGGGCCAGGGTTACGCTCATGGTCGGGTCTTTGGTTTGGTGTAAATCGTATCCGGATCCTGCAGCACCGGCTCGGTGACCTGCCAGTCGCCGTCCCTGGCGTCGCCGTCGAACTTTTGATAGAAGCAGGAGTGGCGCCCGGTGTGGCAGGCGATGCCGCCGGTCTGTTCGATCTTGAGCAGGACCACGTCTTCATCGCAGTCGAGACGAATCTCGAGCACCTTTTGGGTGTGGCCCGATTCCTCGCCCTTGTGCCACAGCTTCTTGCGCGAGCGGCTCCAGTACACCGCCTCGCCCAGCTCCACTGTTTTCGACAGCGCATCGCGGTTCATCCAGGCGAACATCAGCACATCGTTCGAGCCGGCTTCCTGCGCGATGACCGGCACCAGGCCGTGTTCATCCCATTTGACTTTCTTGAGCCATTTCGCATTGGCGCCAGTTGCACTATTTGGCATGCAATCCTCCTAGTCCAAACGCATCGGAATACCCTGCGCGGCCATGAAGCGCTTGGCTTCCTGGACCGTGTGCTGGCCATAGTGGAAAATGCTCGCCGCCAGGACCGCGTCGGCCTTGCCGATCTTGATCCCGTCCGCCAGATCCTGCAGGCCGCCGACGCCGCCGGAGGCAATCACGGGAATGTTCACTGCGTTCGACACGCTGCTGGTCAGGCCCAGGTCGAAGCCGACCTTGGTGCCGTCGCGGTCCATGCTGGTGAGCAGAATTTCGCCGGCGCCCAGTTTTTCCATCTTCATCGCCCACTCGACGGCATCGAGGCCGGTGGCTTTGCGCCCGCCATGGGTGAACACTTCCCACTTGCCCGGTGCCACCTGCTTGGCGTCGATCGCCACCACGATGCACTGCGAGCCGTGCTTTTGCGAAGCGTCGAACACCAGCTCCGGGTTGGTCACGGCGGAGGTGTTCATGCTGACCTTGTCGGCGCCGGCGTTGAGCAGGCGCCGCACGTCTTCCACCTTGCGCACACCGCCACCGACGGTGAGCGGAATGAAGACGGTGGAAGCGACCGCTTCGATGATGTGCAGGATCAGGTCGCGCCCGTCGCTGGAGGCGGTGATGTCGAGGAAGGTGATTTCGTCGGCGCCCTGCTGGTCGTAGCGGCGGGCGATTTCCACCGGGTCGCCGGCGTCGCGCAGCTCGGTGAAATTGACGCCCTTGACGACGCGGCCATCGGTCACGTCCAGGCAGGGAATGATTCGTTTGGCGAGCATATTATTCCGCGGCGCCGTCGGTCAGGCCGTCGGTCAATTGGTCGGCGCGGGTCTGCGCTTCGCCGAGGTTGATGGTGCCTTCGTAGATCGAGCGGCCGCAGATCACGCCCTCGATGCCTTCGTCCTGCACCGCGCACAGCGCTTCAACGTCGCCGATGTTGTGCAGGCCGCCGGAAGCGATGATCGGGATGCGCACCGACTGGGCCAGCTTGACGGTCGCTTCGATATTGATCCCGCCCAGCATGCCGTCGCGGCCGATGTCGGTGTAGATGATCGATTCAACGCCGTAGGCTTCAAACTTTTGCGCCAGGTCGATCACTTCGTGGCCACTCATCTTGCTCCAGCCATCGGTGGCGACCTTGCCGTCCTTGGCGTCCAGGCCGACGATGATGCTGCCCGGGAAAGCGCCGCAGGCATCATGCAGGAAGCCCGGGTTCTTGACCGCTGCCGTGCCGACGATGATGTAGGTGATGCCGTCATCGAGATAGCGCTCGATGGTGTCGAGGTCGCGGATGCCGCCGCCCAGCTGGACGGGGATCTCGTCGATCTCGTTGTCGACCGCGAATTCCTGCACCACCTGCAGAATGGATTTGACTGCCGACTCGTTCTTCGGCTTGCCCGCAAAGGCGCCGTTCAGGTCGACCAGATGCAGGCGCCGGGCGCCCTGCTTGAGCCAGTGCAGCGCCATTTCGGCAGGGTCTTCGGAGAAGACGGTGGCAAGTTCCATATCGCCCTGTTTGAGGCGAACGCAGTGACCGTCTTTCAGGTCGATGGCAGGAATGAGCAGCATGATCGGTTTCAGTGAGTGAGTGAAGTTGAAATCAGGGATTCCAGTGAACGAAATTCTTGTACAGCTGCAGTCCCGCGCCGGCGCTTTTCTCCGGGTGGAACTGGGTCGCGAAAATATTATCGCGGGCGACGGCGCAGCAGAAGGGCGCGCCGTATTCCGTTTCGCCGGCAGTAAAGGCGGCGTCGGTCTGCACATAGTAGCTGTGCACAAAATAGAACCAGGCGTTGTCGGCAATGCCTTCCCACAGCGCGTGCGGACGCACCTGCTTGACGCGGTTCCAGCCCATTTGCGGGACCTTGAAGCGCGAACCGTCTTCCTGCAGGCGGCCTTCGAGCTGGAAGCGCACCACCTTGCCGGGCAACAGACCCAGGCCTGGCGTATCGCCTTCTTCGCTGACATCGAACAGCATCTGCTCGCCCACGCACACGCCCATCATGGGTCGCGTTTTGGAGGCGCGCAGCAGCGCTTCTTCCACGCCGGAGGCGCGCAGGCTGGCCATGCAGTCGCGCATGGCGCCCTGGCCAGGCAGCACGATGCGGTCGGCGCTGTCGATGTCGGCCACTTCGCCGGAAATGAGAACCTGGGCGTCGGGCGCCACTGCGCGCAGTGCCTGCGCAACCGAGCGCAGATTGCCCATGCCGTAATCGACTACTACAATTTTATTCATCGCGAGATCGATTGCCGCTTACAGGCTGCCCTTGGTGGATGGAATGGTGCCGGCAGAACGCGCGTCAAGTTCAGCAGCCATGCGCAGCGCGCGGCCAAATGCCTTGAACACGGTTTCGCACTGGTGGTGGGCGTTCTCGCCGCGCAGATTGTCGATGTGCAGCGAGACCAGGGCGTGGTTGACGAAGCCCTGGAAGAATTCGTGGGCCAGGTCGACGTCAAACGCGCCGATCATCGAGCGCTTCCATGGCACGTGCATTTCCAGGCCCGGGCGGCCGGAGAAATCGATCACGACGCGCGAGAGCGCTTCGTCGAGCGGCACGTAGGCGTGGCCGTAGCGGCGGATGCCCTTCTTGTCGCCGATCGCCTTGGCCACTGCCATGCCGAGCGTGATGCCGGTGTCTTCCACGGTGTGGTGGGCGTCGATGTGCAGGTCGCCCACGCATTCGATGTCCAGGTCGATCAGGCCGTGGCGGGCAATCTGGTCGAGCATGTGATCGAGGAAGGGCACGCCGGTGTTCAGCTTTTGCTGGCCGGTGCCATCGAGGTTGATCGACACGCGGATTTGCGTCTCGTTGGTGTTGCGCGTAATTTCTGCGGTGCGGGTCATGGACATTGCTCGGTTAGTGCGAAATCAGCGATGCCTTGAGGGCATCCAGGAAAGCGGAATTTTCTTCCGGCGTACTCACGGTCACACGAATGCAGTTAGCCAGCATCTCGTGCATTCTACTCACATTTTTGACCATGACCTTGTCCGCAAGGAGTTTTGTGCAGGCGCTCGCCGCATCGGGCACGCGCACCAGCAGGAAATTTGCCGCAGAGGGATAAACGGTGACGCCAGGCAGGCGCGCCAGATCGGCGGCGAGCTGCTCGCGCGCGGCGATGAGCTTGGAGGCCTGTTCGTTGAGCACGTCGATGTTGTCCAACGCAAATTCGGCGGCGATCTGGGTCAGCACGTTGACGTTGTAGGGCGGACGCACCTTCTCGAACTGGTCCAGCAGCGCGGGCGCGGCCGACATGTAGCCAAGGCGGATCCCTGCCAGGCCCAGCTTGGACACGGTGCGCATGACAATCATGTTCTGAAATTCCGGCAGACGGTGCATGAAGCTGGTGCGCGCGAACGGGCCATAGGCTTCGTCGACGACGGCAATGCCGGTCTCGCCCAGCGCGCGGATTACCGCGACCACGTCTTCTTCCTTGAACAGGTTGCCGGTAGGGTTGTTCGGGTAAGCCAGGAACACCACCGCCGGCTTGTGTTGTGCGATCGCGGCCAGCATGGCGTCCAGGTCGAGCGTGAGGTCGGCGCGCAGCGGCACGCCGACAAAATCGGCGCCCACCAGCATGGCGGTACGCGCAAACATCACAAAGGCCGGCACCGGCGCCATGATCACGGCGCGCTTGCCCGGGCCGGTGACGGCGGTGGCAATCATCGAGATGATTTCGTCGGAGCCGTTGCCGAGGATGACGTCATAGCCTGTGGGCACACCCATGCGCGCGCGGATCTTGTGTTTCAGGCTGGCGTAGCTGGGCACCGGATAGCGGTTCAGCACCGCCTCGGCCAGGCGCCGGCCCAGTTCCGCGCGCATGTGGATCGGCAGCGGGTAGGGGTTTTCCATCGCATCGAGCTTGATGTAGCCGCTCGACTCCGGCACGTGATACGAGGCGTCGGCCAGGATCTCGGGACGGATGGTATTGGCCAGCAGCTTGTCGATGGAACTCATGCTTCTTCTTTCTGTGCGGTGGTCTTGCGTTTCACGGGTTTCTTGGCGATTTGCTGATCGGGTGCGGCCAGACGGTTCCCAATGATCTCGCAGTAGGCGGGATTGAGTTCAAAGCCGACAAAATTGCGCCCGCAGCGCTTGGCTGCAATCGCGGTGGTGCCGCTGCCCATGAACAGGTCCAGCACCACGCCGTCCGGCGGGCACGATGCCTTGAGCATGCGCTCGATGATTTCCAGCGGCTTTTGGGTGGGATGGTCGGCGCGCTCCGGGTGTTCCTTGTGCAGGCGCGAGACGCTCCACAGGTCTTTCGGGTTGTAGCCCACTTCCAGCCATTTGGCGCCGACAAAGATCGAGCGCGAACGCAGCTTCTTGGTTTCGGCGTCATAGGGAATGCGCACCGCGTCAAGGTCGAAGTAGTAATCCTTGCGGTTCACAAAAAAACCGATCGTGTCGTGCACCGAACTGAAACTGCGCACGCTGCCACCCATCGAGGGCACGCGGCGGTCCCAGATAATTTCGTTCATCATCGTCATGCGCTGTTTGAGCATGACGAAGATCTCCGGCGAAAAGCGCCAGGTCAGGAAGATATACAGGCTGCCGTTGGGTTTCAGCTTGGGCAGGGCCTTGGCGATCCACTGCTCGGTCCAGGCCAGGTAGTCGGCCACGCTTTGCTGGTCCGAGTCGTTGCCGTAGTCCTTGCCCAGGTTGTAGGGCGGGTCGGTCAGGATCAGATCAATGGATCCGTCCGGGATGCGCTCCAGCCCGGACAGCGCATCCTCACAGAAGACCTGATTGATCCACGTCGCGCTCATGGCACCGGGTTCAAGCGTAGTTCAGCGCTGCGGGCGTGGGCCTGCAAGCCTTCGCCGTAAGCCAGTTCGGCAGCGACCTTGCCCAAGGTCTGGGCGCCGGCTTCGCTGACAAAGATGATCGACGAGCGTTTCTGGAAATCGTACACGCCCAGCGGCGACGAGAAGCGCGCCGTGCGCGAGGTCGGCAGCACGTGGTTCGGGCCGCAGCAGTAGTCGCCCAGCGACTCGGACGAGAAGCGCCCCAGGAACATGGCGCCGGCGTGACGGATCTGGTCGGCCCACTGCTGCGGATCTTCGGCCGAGATTTCCAGGTGCTCGGCAGCGATCGCGTTGGCGATGTCGCAGGCTTGCTGCATGTCGCGTACCTTGATCAGCGCACCGCGCTCGCGAATGGAGGTGCGGATGGTGTCGGCGCGCGGCATGGTCGGCAGCAGCTTGTGGATGCTCGCTTCCACGCGCGCGATGTAGTCGGCGTCCGGGCACAGCATGATCGCCTGCGCCAGTTCGTCATGCTCGGCCTGGGAGAACAGGTCCATGGCGACCCAGTCCGGGTCGGTGGTGCCGTCGCACAGCACCAGGATCTCGGACGGGCCGGCGATCATGTCGATGCCCACCGTGCCGAACACGCGGCGCTTGGCAGCAGCCACATAGGCGTTGCCTGGGCCGACGATCTTGTCCACCGGTGCAATGGTTGCGGTGCCGTAGGCCAGCGCGCCGACTGCCTGGGCGCCGCCAATGGTGATCACCCGCGTCACGCCTGCAATGGCGGCAGCGGCGAGCACCATCTGGTTCTTCACGCCGTCTGGCGTGGGCACGACCATGATGATTTCTTTGACGCCCGCGACCTTGGCCGGCACGGCGTTCATCAGCACGGACGAGGGGTAGGCCGCCTTGCCGCCGGGGACGTAGATGCCGACCCGGTCCAGCGGCGTGATTTTCTGGCCCAGCACCGTGCCATCCGGCTCGGTATAGGTAAAGCCTTTCAATTCCTGCTTCTGGCGTTCGTGGAACACGCGAATCCGCTCGGCTGCCGTTTCCAGCGCCTGGCGCTGGGCCTGCGGCAGGCTCTCAAGCGCGGCCTGCAGTTCGGCCTGCGTGATATCGAAATGGGCCATGCTGGCAGCGCCACCCGGAATCCGGTCGAAGCGGTTGGTGTACTCGAGGACAGCAGCGTCGCCACGGGTTTTCACATCATGCAAGATGGCGGCGACAGATCGTTCGATGGCTTCGTCGGTGGACGCTTCGAAGGCGAGCAGCGTATCGAGGCGTTGCTGGAAGTCCGGCTGGGCCGAATCGAGGTGGCGGATCTGTAGCGACATGATGTTCAATTATTGGTTAAGTTTCGCGGCGCGTTCAAACGCCTCGAGAATCGGTTGCAATCGCTCGCGCTTGAGCTTGAGCGCAGCCTGGTTGACCACCAGGCGCGAAGAGATGTCCATGATCTCTTCAACTTCGACCAGGTTGTTGGCGCGCAGGGTGCTGCCGGTCGAGACCACGTCCACAATGGCGTCGGACAGGCCGACAATGGGCGCGAGCTCCATCGAGCCATACAGCTTGATCAGGTCGACGTGCACGCCCTTGGCGGCAAAGTGCTCGCGCGCGGTATTGACGAATTTGGTGGCCACGCGCAGGCGCGCGCCCTGGCGCACCGCAGTCGCGTAATCAAAGCCCGCGTTGACCGCCACCGACATGCGGCATTTGGCAATGTTCAGGTCGATCGGCTGGTACAGGCCTTCGCCGCCATGCTCGAGCAGCACATCCTTGCCGGCCACGCCAAAGTCGGCCGCGCCATGCTGCACATAGGTCGGCACGTCGGATGCGCGCACGATGATCACGCGCACGTTCGGGTCGTTGGTGGCGAGGATCAGCTTGCGCGAAGTTTCGGGGTTTTCGAGCACGGTGATGCCGGCCGCTTCCAGCAGGGGCAGGGTGTCCTCGAAAATGCGGCCTTTCGACAGCGCCAGGATCAGCTGCGAATTGGCTGCGCTACGGAATTGACTCATGGCTGCCTTATTTCACGCGCACGATATTGGCGCCCACCTGCGACAGCTTCACTTCCATGCGGTCGTAGCCGCGGTCGAGGTGATAGATGCGGTCGATGATGGTCTCGCCCCTGGCGGCCATGGCGGCAATCACCAGCGAGGCCGAAGCGCGCAGGTCGGTCGCCATCACGGGCGCGCCGACCAGGTGATCGACACCTTTGATAAAGGCGGTATTGCCCTCGGTCTGAATCGAGGCGCCGAGGCGGTTCATCTCCTGCACGTGCATGAAGCGGTTCTCGAAGATGGTCTCGGTCACACGGCTGGTGCCGGATGCGATCGTGTTGACTGCCATGAACTGGGCCTGCATGTCGGTCGGGAAGCCCGGATACTCGGTGGTGCGGAACGACACCGGCTTGGGACGGCCGCTCATCTGGGCGCGGATCGAATCCGGGCCGGCGCTCAGAACCACGCCGATATCGCGCAGCTTGTCGAGCGCCACGTCGAAGATGTCGGTGCGGGTGTTCTTGAGCAGGATGTCGCCGCCTGTGGCCGCCACGGCGCACAGGAAGGTCGCCGCCTCGATGCGGTCGGAGATCACCGCGTGGCTGGCGCCATGCAGTTCGGCCACGCCCTGAATCACCAGGCGGTCGGTGCCGATGCCTTCGATTTTTGCGCCCATCTTGACCAGCAGGTGCGCCAGGTCCGTCACTTCCGGTTCGCGCGCGGCGTTTTCCAGCACGGTCTCGCCTTCGGCCAGGGTCGCCGCCATCAGCAGGTTCTCGGTGCCGGTGACGGTGATCATGTCGGTGTGGATGCGCGCGCCCTTGAGCTTTTTGCACTTGGCGTAAATGTAGCCGCCTTCGATGGTGATCTCGGCGCCCAGCGCCTGCAGACCCTTGATGTGCTGGTCGACCGGGCGCGAGCCGATGGCGCAGCCGCCCGGCAGCGAGACCTTGGCTTCGCCGAAGCGCGCCAGCAGAGGACCCAATACCAGGATCGAGGCGCGCATGGTTTTCACCAGTTCATACGGCGCTTCCAGGGTGTCGATGGCGCTGCCGTTGAGGGTAACGCGTTCTTGGTCGACCTGGTCGACCTTGAGACCGGTTTTCGCCAGCAGCTTGAGCATGGTCTTGACGTCGTGCAAACGGGGCACGTTCGACAGTTCCAGGTCGCCCGCGGTCAGCAGACCGGCGCACAGGATCGGCAGGGCCGCGTTCTTGGCGCCGCTGATGACGATGTCGCCATCGAGACGGTTGCCGCCGATGATTTTAAGCTGGTCCATGTTTTATCCTTGGTATTCTTCAGGGGTCAGGGTCTTCATCGACAGCGCGTGGATTTCTTCACGCATGCGGTCGCCCAGTGCCGCGTACACCAGCTGGTGACGCTGGATCGGGCGCTTGCCGGCAAACGCCGGCGATACGATTACAGCGGTGAAGTGCTGGCCGTCGCCCTCCACTTCGAGGTGGGTGCATTCGAGACCGGCGCTGAGGTAGCCGTGAATCAGTTCTGGAGTGGTAGCCACGATAATTCCTAAGTGAGGTGACAAATCAGTGGCGCAGCTTGTAGCCGCGCTTGAGCAAGTTGATGGCGATCCCCGCGAGTACCACGAAGAACACCGACACGATGGCAAGGCTCATCCACGGCGAGACGTCGGATTTTCCGAAGAAGCCGTAGCGGAAGCCATCGATCATGTAGAAGAATGGATTGAAGTGCGAGATCGCCTGCCAGAACGGCGGCAGCGATTTGATCGAGTAGAACACGCCGGACAGGAAGGTGGCCGGCATGATCAGGAAGTTCTGGAAGGCGGCCAGCTGGTCGAATTTTTCAGCCCAGATGCCGGCGATGACGCCCATGGTGCCGAGAATCGCCGCACCCATCAGCGCGAACACCAGGATCCACAGCGGCGCCTCGAACGACAGGTGCGCGGCCCACACGGTGACGGTGAACACGCCCAGGCCAACGGCCAGGCCGCGCACCACGGACGCCAGCACGTAGGCCGAGATGATCTCCCAGTGCGACAGCGGCGGCAGCAGAATGAAGACCAAGTTGCCGGTGATCTTGGACTGGATCAGGGACGAGGACGAATTGGCGAACGAATTCTGCAGCACGCTCATCATCACCAGGCCCGGTATCAGGAAGGCGGTGTAGGTGGTGCCGTGCACTTCGACCCGGCCTTCGAGCACATGGCCGAAGATCAGCAGGTACAGCATGGCCGTCAGGACAGGCGCGGCCACGGTCTGGGTGGCGACCTTCCAGAAGCGCAGGGTTTCCTTGTACAGCAGGGTCTGGAAACCAACGGAAATGAAACTCATAGCGAACCCTTGTCCATGATCTGCAAGAAGATATCTTCGAGATCGGCTTGCTGCAACTGCATTTCATCGATGACGGCGCCGCTCTCGCGCAGACGCGCCAGGATCGGTTCGACGTCGGTGTATTCGTTCACGCGCAGCGCGTACTTGTTGCCGCCTTTTTTGCCGCCGCCGTTCTCACCATCGTGTTCGTCATGCGAGACCAGGTGGCGCAGGTCCTCGGGCAGGTCGCCGCTGGCCAGGTGCACGATCAGCTGCGAACCGGAGATGCGGCGGATCAGCGCCGACATGGTGTCGAGCGCGACCACCTGGCCGGCCTTGAGCATGGCCACGCGCTGGCACATGGCCTGCGCTTCTTCCAGGTAGTGGGTGGTCAGCACCACGGTATGGCCTTCGCGGTTCAGGCGCGAGATGAACTTCCACAGGGTCTGGCGCAGTTCGACGTCGACACCCGCCGTTGGTTCATCGAGCACGATCACGGGCGGCTTGTGGACCAGGGCCTGGGCCACCAGCACGCGCCGCTTCATGCCGCCGGACAGGGCGCGCATGTTGACGTCGGCCTTGTTGGTCAGGTCCAGTTCGCCCATGACTTCGTCGATCCACTTGTCGTTGTTCTTCAGGCCAAAGTAGCCGGACTGCAGGCGCAGCGTTTCGCGCACCGTGAAGAAGGGATCGAACACCAGTTCCTGGGGTACCACGCCGAGCTTGCCGCGCGCGGCGCGGAAATCGGTGACGACGTCGTGGCCGTGGATGGCGACGCTGCCGACATCGGGACGGATCAAGCCGGCGATGGTGGAAATGAGCGTGGTCTTGCCGGCGCCGTTGGGCCCGAGCAAGCCGAAGAATTCGCCCTCTTCGATACTGAGTGACACGCCGTCCAAGGCCTTGAGGGACTTGTAGCTCTTTTCGACGCTGGTAATCTGGATTGCAGTCATGCTTTTTTCAGGTGAGCTCCGGATGTATATACAGCATGCATACACAGTGCGAAGTGAGCCGTCAATTATAGGGGAAATCTTGTATTGCTGAATCGAATGGAAGATAACCACTCGTATAGACAAGAGCAGAACCGGGACCCGGTTCCACTCTCAAAAGGCAGGATCAATGATGATGCAGATTGGCGGGCGATTCCACCAAGAAAGAGTCAACGCCGTACAGTGCGGCCAGGCTTTGCAGTCCGGCCGGCACGTTGATGTAGGCCAGCGCGCTGCCGGACTGGCGGGCCGCCCGTTTCCAGGCCAGCAGGACCGCCACGGCCGAGGAATCGGCCACCTTGACCGAGGCCAGGTCGAACACGGTCTGGCCGGCCCTGATGGCAGCGAGGCCCTGGTCCAGCGCCGCAGTGGCGTTCTGGACGGTCAGGGACTCGATGCTTTGCAGCTGATTGACTTGAGACATGAGGTACGTGGCTTATTTGGCTGGTTTGATTGGCTTGCTGGCCAGCTTTTTATTGCGCTCAGCCAGGGCCTTGATCAGGCCGTCGATACCCGACTTGCCGATTTCAGTGGCGAAGGTCCCCTTATAGGTTTCCACCAGCCATGCACCGAGCACGTTGATGTCGAAAATCTTCCAGCCCTGTGGGCTCTTGGCCAGGCGGTAGTTCAGCGTGACCGGCTCGCCGCGGGCCACGTTGACCTGCGAACGCACTTCGACTTCCTGGTCGGCCGGGTCGGCGCGCAGCGGCTTGAATTCCACGGTTTCGTTCTTGATCTGCGAGAGCGCGCCCGAGTAGGTGAAGATCAGCAGGGTGCGGAACTCGTTCGACAGCTGCTTTTGCTGTTCCGGGGTGGCATCGCGCCAGTGACGGCCGGCCGCCAGTGCGGTCATGCGCTGGAAATCGACGTACGGCAAGATCTTGGTTTCGACCAGGTCCATGACGCGCTTTTGATTGCCGGCCTGGATTTCCTTGTCGGCCTTGGCCGTGTCGATGACTTCGGCGCTGATGCGCTTGACGAGGGCGTCCGGGGCTTCGTTAGCAGGTGCCTGGGCGAAGGCGCTGGCGGTGGCAGCAAGGGCGACACCGGCGATAAGTTGTTTGATCAGTTTCATAAGCTCTTTTCTAAATAGTTGCATTTAAGGAAGACCGCAACCCATTCCATGGGTTCAGTTCTTCGGTTAACTACTTGGTGGGCGATTCGGATGACACGCTCTTCGATTCGGCTTGCGGCGCTGCGGCCTTTTCGGCTGCCGCTTCGGCTGGCGCTTCAGTTGCCGCTTCAGCTGCCGCCGGGGCTGCCGGTGTACCTTCCACAGGGGCTGCCGCTGGCGTTTCTACCGCTTTGGCCGGGGCTGCGTCCGTGGCCGGCTCCGGATCGTCATAGGCCGCGCGGATGCTCTTGGCGGTCGGTTCGGCATCGTCGCGGCGCGCCGCTTTGGCACCCTCGCGCGATGCTTCACCATCGAAAATTCGGTTCTGGCGCTGTTGTAAATAACCGTCACGGATGAATTCGTAACGGTCCAGGGCCGCCTCTTCCATCAAGTTGGTGGCGTCGAGCAATACGGCGCGCTGGTCGACCACGCGCAACACGGTGCCAACATTCTGCGCACGCGAAGACATGCCATTGCCCCATGGATCGGCGTAGATGTCGACCGGCAGCGCGGCGGTATCACGCAGGGTCGATGGGCCCAGCAGCGGCAGCATCACATACGGGCCGCTCGGCATGCCCCAGTAGCCCAGGGTCTGGCCGAAGTCTTCATTGTGCTTTTGCAGACCTGCATCGGAGGCGATGTCGATCAGACCGGCCAGACCGAAGGTCGAGTTGATCATGACGCGGGTCAGGTCGGAGAAACCGCGCTCGCCCTTGCCTTGCATAAAGTTATTGGCACCGGTCCAGATGTCGCCCAGATTACCGAAGAAATTGTTCACACCGGTCTGCACGAAGCTCGGCAGCACGGTCTTGTAGGCGGTCGCGACGGGTTTGAGCGCATTGCGGTCGACCGCGTCGTTGAAGCTGAACATCGAGCGGTTGTACTTCTCGTACGGGTCCTTCTCGGACAGCGAAGCGCAGCCAGTCACGGCCACGGCGATTGCCAGCAGCGCGGCAGCGCGCATGCCTGCGAAATGTAGTTTCATCATTTGCTTTCTTCTTTTCCTTCAGCAGCCTTGCTGTAGATAAACTGATTAATCAAGTCTTCCAGCACGGTTGCGGACTGGGTGCGCGCAATCCGGTCGCCATTGGCCAGATTGTTGGTGTCGCCACCTGCTTCGATGCCGATGTATTGCTCGCCCAACAGGCCTGCGGTGAGGATCTTCAAGGAGCTGTCTTTCGGGAATTTATAGCCCGCTTCGAGTTCCAAGGTTACCAGCGCCTGATAAGTCTTGTCATCAAACTTGATGTCACCGACGCGCCCGACCACCACACCAGCACTCTTGACCGGCGCTTGTGGCTTGAGGCCGCCGATATTGTCGAACTTGCCCGTGATCGAGTACGTCTGTCCGAATGACAGGGTGCTCATGTTGCCGGCCTTGAGCGCCAGGAACAATAGTGCGGCCAGGCCCAGCAGGACAAACAGGCCAACCCAGACGTCAACAGATTTACGATGCATTTTATTTCCTAACCCTTGTTGTTCGGCGCATGTTACGCACCGGATTCAAAATTACTTGTTAAACATGATGGCGGTCATCACGAAATCGAGGCCCCAGACCATCAGCGACGCGATCACCACGGTGCGGGTGGTGGCGCGCGACACGTCTTCCGGCGTCGGCTGTGCGTGATAGCCCTGGAACAACGCGGTGAAGGTGACCGCGATGCCGAACACGAAGCTCTTGACCACGCCATTCATCACGTCGGCGCGCACATCGACGTTGGCTTGCATCTGCGACCAGAACGCGCCTTCGTCGACACCGATCAGCTTGCAGCCGACCAGGTAGCCGCCCAGCACGCCAACCGCGCTGAAGATGGTGGCCAGCACCGGCATGGCAATCACACCGGCCCAGAAACGCGGTGCGAGCACGCGCTGGATCGGGTTAATCGCCATCATTTCCATGGCTGACAGTTGCTCGCCAGCTTTCATGAGGCCGATTTGCGCGGTCAGTGAGGTGCCGGCGCGGCCGGCAAACAGCAGCGCCGTGACGACCGGGCCCAGCTCGCGCACCAGCGCCAGTGCGACCACCTGCCCGAGTTTCTGTTCGGCGCCGTACGGGGTCAGGGTGATGTAGCCCTGCAGGCCCAGCACCATGCCGACGAACAAGCCCGAGACCACGATGATCACCAGCGAATAGTTACCGATGAAATGGGTCTGCTCGGAAATCAATCCCGGACGGCGCAAGGCGCCTGGCGAGACGCCCAGCAGATTGAAAAAGAAGCGCGTGGCGAAACCAACGCTGGCGATGCTTTCGCGCAGCGTGGAGCCGACCGCGGCCAGCGCGCGGGCGATCATGGCTGCGCTCCCAGACCCAGGTCATCGGCCAGCGAACGGCCGGGGTAATGGAACGGCACCGGGCCGTCCGGTGCGGCATTAACAAACTGCTTCACGTAAGGATCTTCCGAAACACGCAGGTCGGCCGGGGTACCCTGGGCGACGATCTTGCCTGCGGACATAAAGTAAACATAGTCGGCGATCGCGAAACACTCGTGCACATCGTGCGACACCAGGATCGAGGTCGAGCCGAGCGCCTGGTTCAGGCTGCGGATCAGGTTGGCGGTCACGCCCATCGAGATCGGATCGAGACCGGCAAACGGCTCGTCGTACATGATCAGTTCAGGATCGAGCGCCACCGCGCGCGCCACTGCAACACGGCGCGCCATGCCGCCGGAAATCTCGGCCGGCTTGAGCTGGGCAGCGTTGCGCAGGCCGACAGCGTGCAGCTTCATGAGCACCAGATCGCGGATCAGTTCTTCCGGCAGATTGGTGTGCTCGCGCAGCGGGAAAGCGACGTTTTCAAACACCGTCAGATCGGTAAACAAGGCGCCGAACTGGAACAGCATGCCCATCTTGCGGCGCAGGCGGTACAGACCGTCGATGTCGAGCTTGTGCACGACTTCGCCGGCGACTTTGACTTCGCCTTTTTGCGGACGGATCTGGCCGCCGATCAGGCGCAGCACGGTCGTCTTGCCGCAGCCGGAACCACCCATGACCGCGACGACTTTCCCGCGCGGGAAGTCCATGTTCAGATTCGACAGAATCGAACGTTCACCATAGGCAAAGTGTAGATCGCGGATTTCGACAAGATTGGACACGGGGCTATTCATATTTGGGAATGCCGTATTGTAGTGCAGAAACGGCAATCCCTGCAGGCAAGGGGTCGGTTTACAGGGGGTGAAGGGGATAAGAATACAACACTACTGAACGGCGGGTCAGATATTTCCGCGCGCAAGTGATTGTTTCGACGGAGAAAATTAGAAACGCCCCCCGCATTCGGCTGAGGATGCACCGGCTGCCTCATGTGTTGTTCTTTGGCAATATCAGCAAGGTGCAGCCAGGCGATCCTCCGGGTACCGGCAGGCGATGCTTTGCACATTGCTCAGGCTGCCCCCATGGCTGCCCGTATCAGTTGCATATCGTTTTCGGAAATCTGCAACAGCCCGAAGCGTAACTGCGCGCCCCAGTTTTTGCGGCCGGAGGAAAACGCCAGCCGCGCGAGCAGCGGCGCGATCGGCGTCTCGCGCGCCGGGATCCAGCGCACGTCGCGCCGGAAAGGGTGAAAGTCGGCGCTCATGCTGACCTCGTAAGGGTCGCGCTCCAGCACGCGGCCAATCGCCGTAAACGCGCGCAAGGGGCGGCGTTCGCCGAAGCGCTCGGAAGGTGAATAATAAGCGACGCAATCGCCGGGCCGGATCCGGCGCAAGGGCCCCGCCTTGCCATGGCAGACTTGCATGAAGCCCATGGAACGGCCCAGGCGGACATGATCGGCGCAGGCCACCGCAATCCAGTTGCGGGCGCTCGTCATGGCCAAAAGACTGGGTTGAGGCTGTTCGAAGGTAAAAGCGGCTTGCATATAACTCTCCGGGTAGGCATGGATCAAGCCGGATCGTACGCGATACCCGTGTCAGATCTTGTCAGGAGCGTGCAACGGGCCGCAGCCACAACAACTTGTTACAACTGCCTCCAACCCCGTCCTTCGCGCTGCGGCGTTTCAAGGAAAGGGCGCGCAGGTGCGTGCCCACTTTCGGAGACCATCATGAACGCACGACGCTACCCTGGCCTGCTTGCCACCCTGATCCTGGCCGGGCTGGCCAGTCTGCCCGCCCACGCCGGACAGTTGCTTGCAGCGCCGGTCGGGCCCAGCCAGCAGCAAAGTCCGCAGGGGAATCAGGCGACCATCGAACTCATGTTCGTACTTGACACAACCGGCTCGATGGGCGGCATGCTGGAAGGGGCGAAGGCGAGAATCTGGGGCATCGTCAATGGCCTTCTACAACAGCGCAAGCTGGCTGGTGCCACGGTCCGGGTCGGGCTGGTCGCTTATCGCGACCGGGGCGACAACTACGTCACCCGCGTCACCCCGCTGAGTACCAACCTGGACGCCGTGTATGCCCAGCTGATGGGCTTTCAGGCCGAGGGCGGCGGCGATACGCCGGAAGACGTACGCAGCGCCATGGCGGAGGCAGTCCGGCTGGGCGGCTGGTCCGCGCCCGGGTCAACCACCTCGCAAATCATCTTTCTGGTGGGGGATGCGCCGCCGCACGAGGACTACCGCGACATGCCCGCCACCGATACCAGCGCGCGCAATGCCAGCCGGCGCGGGATTGTGGTCAATACGATTCAATGCGGCGACAGCCCGGCCACGCGCCAGGCCTGGCTGAGTGCGGCGCAGTACGGCGGCGGGGAATACTTTGCGATCGCCCAGAATGGCGGGGTGGAAGTACTGGTGACGCCGTATGACCAGGAACTGGCGCAGCTGGGCGGACAGATGGGCGCTACCTACATGGCTTACGGTGCGAGCGACAAGCGGCGTGCCAGCCAGTCGGCCCAGGTCGCGATGGAGTCGTCCGTGGTTGCAGCGGCCGCGCCCGCAGCCAAAGCGGACCGCGCGCTGAACAAGGCCCTCAACACCAGGGCGTATGACGACAACGATTTATTGCAACAGGCGGAAGCCGGCAAAGTGGCGCTGCCGCAAATTGCCGACGCCGAACTGCCAGACGCACTGCGCAAGCTGTCACCTGCGGCACGGCAGGCCGCGCTCGACCAGGCAGTGGCCCAGCGCAAGGCCTTGCGTGAACGGATTGTGGCGCTGTCAAAACAACGCGACCAGTACTTGAAGGAACATCGCAGCGAGCGCAGCAAAGGCGCGTTTGACGTCGCCGTATCGGAAGCGCTGGCAAAACAAATCAAGTAACAAGAACAGAAACCATTTCCCTCAAACCAGGGCCAGACCACTTTTGCCACATTGAAAAAGTGGTCTGACCCTGGTTCGGGGGAAATTTTTTTTGAATCAGCGCGGAAGGACGGACGATCCCATCAGGAACTCGTCCACTGCGCGGGCCGCCTGGCGGCCTTCGCGGATCGCCCACACCACCAGCGACTGGCCCCGGCGCATGTCGCCGGCGACGAAGACTTTCGGCACGCTGGTCTGGTAGCAACCTTCGCCATCGGTGGTGGCCTTGGCATTGCCGCGCGCGTCTTTTTCTACGCCGAAGGCTTCCAGCACTTGCTGCACGGGGGACACGAAGCCCATCGCCAGCAAGACCAGGTCGGCCTTCATTTCGAATTCGGAATCCGGCACTTCCGCCATCTTGCCGTCTTTCCATTCAACGCGGCAGGCGATCAGCTTTTCAACCTTGCCGCCCTTGCCTTCGAGGCGCTTGGTGGCCACGGCCCAGTCGCGCTCGCAACCTTCCTCGTGCGAGGACGAGGTGCGCAGCTTGGTCGGCCAGTAAGGCCAGACCAGTGGCTTGTTTTCCTGTTCCGGTGGCATGGGCATCAGTTCAAACTGGGTCACCGATGCGGCGCCGTGGCGGTTCGAGGTGCCGACGCAGTCGGAACCGGTGTCGCCGCCGCCAATCACGACCACGTGCTTGCCGCTGGCCTTGATCTGGTCCTTGACCTTGTCGCCGGCATTGACCTTGTTTTGCAGCGGCAGGAAGTCCATGGCGAAATGCACGCCCTTGAGCTCGCGGCCTGGCACCGGCAGATCGCGCGGTGCTTCGGCGCCGCCAGCCATGATGATGGCGTCGAAATCCTTGGCCAGGTCTTCAGGGAAAATCGTTTCCTTGGCCCAGTTGTTGACGGTGGCAGGGAAGTCTTTGCCCACCAGGACGCTGGTGCGGAACACGACGCCTTCTGCCTCCATCTGTTCAACGCGGCGATCGATATGAGTCTTTTCCATCTTGAAGTCCGGGATGCCATAGCGCAGCAGCCCGCCGATGCGGTCGCTCTTTTCGAACACCGTCACGGCATGGCCGACGCGCGCCAGTTGCTGCGCCGCTGCCAGGCCGGCAGGGCCGGAGCCGATCACGGCGACTTTTTTGCCAGTCAGGGTTTCCGGTGGCAGTGGTACCACCCAGCCATGCTCCCAGCCGGTGTCGATGATCTTGTGTTCGATCGACTTGATGCCGACCGGGTCGTTGTTGATGCCGAGCGTACAGGCCGATTCGCAAGGCGCCGGGCAGATGCGGCCGGTGAACTCGGGGAAGTTGTTGGTCGAGTGCAGGTTCTCGAGCGCGGCGCGGTAGTTGCCGTGATAAACCAGATCATTCCAGTCCGGGATGATGTTGTTGACCGGGCAGCCGCTGTTGCAGAAAGGGATGCCGCAATCCATGCAGCGCGCCGCCTGGACTTTGGCCTGCGGATCGGACAGGTGCAGGACAAATTCCTTGTAGTTCTTGAGGCGCGCCGCAGGCTCGAGATAGCCCTCGTCCTGACGCTTGAATTCCATGAAGCCGGTGATTTTACCCACGATGTTTTCCTTTTGTTCTCTGTTGCGCGCTTAAGCGGCGATCTTTTCAGCGGCTTCTTCCATGCTGCTGTTGTGCATTTCTTCCAGCGCCCGCTTGTAATCGGTCGGGAATACTTTGACAAACTTGCTGCGCCCGGTTGCCCAGTCGTCCAGCAGATTGCGCGCACGGGTGCTGCCGGTGTGCTTGAAATGCCGCTCGATCAGGCGTTTGAGGATGACCTCGTCCGCCTCGCGCACACTGTCGCGGCTCTGGCTGTGCCAGCCGGATACATCGCCCTGTTCCTTGGCGCTGAGCACGCGCTCCAGATTGACCATCGTGGTGTTGCATTTCTTTTCGAAGTCGCCCAGCGGGTCGTACACATAAGCCACGCCGCCCGACATGCCTGCAGCAAAGTTGCGGCCGGTCGCGCCCAGGACCACGACGGTGCCGCCGGTCATGTATTCGCAGCCATGGTCGCCGCAGCCTTCAACAATCGCGGTGGCGCCCGAGTTACGCACGGCAAAACGCTCGCCTGCCACGCCATTGAAGAAGGCTTCGCCGGAGATTGCGCCGTACAGCACGGTATTGCCGACGATGATGTTGTCCACCGCCCAGCCGCGGAACTCGGTGTTCGGCCGCACGATGATGCGCCCGCCCGACAAGCCCTTGCCCACGTAGTCATTGCCTTCGCCCACCAGGTCGAGCGTGATGCCCGCTGCCAGGAAAGCGGCAGCCGACTGGCCTGCCGTGCCTTGCAGCTGGATGTGAATGGTGTCGTCCGGCAGGCCGGCGTGGCCATAGCGCTTGGCCACTTCGCCAGACAGCATGGTGCCGACCGTGCGGTTGACGTTGCGCACCGGCGAGATGAAGGAGACGCGCTCGCCTTTTTCCAGCGCTGCCTTGGCTTGCGCGATCAGCTTGTGGTCCAGCGCTTTTTCCAGACCATGTTCCTGGAACTCGGTATGGAAGATGGACAGGCCGTTGTTGATCTTCGGCTGGTAGAAGATGTTGGAGAAGTCCAGGCCCTGCGCCTTCCAGTGGGCGATCGCCTGCGACTTGTCGAGCAGGTCGGCGCGGCCGATCAGTTCGTCGAAGGTGCGGATGCCGAGTTGCGCCATCAGCTGGCGCGCTTCTTCAGCAACAAAGAAGAAGTAGTTGACCACGTATTCCGGCTTGCCGGCAAACTTGGCGCGCAGGATAGGATCTTGCGTGGCGACGCCCACCGGGCAGGTGTTCAGGTGGCACTTGCGCATCATGATGCAGCCTTCCACCACCAGCGGGGCGGTGGCAAAGCCGATTTCGTCCGCGCCCAGCATGGCGGCAATGACGACGTCGCGGCCGGTTTTCATCTGGCCGTCGGCCTGTACGCGGATGCGGCTGCGCAAGCCGTTGAGCACGAGGGTCTGCTGCGTTTCCGCCAGGCCCAGTTCCCACGGCGTACCAGCGTGCTTGACCGACGACAGTGGCGACGCGCCCGTGCCGCCGTCGTGGCCGGCCACCACCACGTGATCGGCCTTGGCCTTGGTCACGCCAGCGGCGACGGTGCCGATGCCCACTTCCGACACCAGTTTGACCGAGATCGAGGCACGCGGGTTCGCGTTTTTCAGATCGTGAATCAGCTGGGCCAGATCTTCAATCGAGTAAATGTCATGGTGCGGCGGCGGCGAAATCAGTCCCACGCCAGGCACCGAAAAACGCAGGCTGGCAATGTATTCCGACACCTTGTGGCCAGGCAGCTGACCGCCTTCGCCCGGCTTGGCGCCCTGCGCCATCTTGATCTGGATCTGGTCGGCCGAGTTCAGGTACTCGGCAGTGACGCCGAAGCGGCCGGACGCCACCTGCTTGATGCGCGAACGCAGCGAGTCGCCGTCCTGCAATGGAATGTCGACCACGACGTTCTGCGCGCCGATGACGGACGACATGGTCTCCCCCTGCTTGATCGGGATGCCCTTGAGTTCCTTGGTGTAGCGGTAAGGATCTTCGCCGCCTTCGCCCGTGTTCGACTTGCCGCCGATGCGGTTCATGGCAATCGCCAGGGTGGCATGCGCTTCGGTGCTGATCGAACCGAGCGACATGGCGCCGGTGGCGAAACGCTTGACAATGTCCTTGGCCGGCTCGACTTCATCGAGCGGAATTGCCTTGGTCGGGTCGAGCTTGAATTCGAACAGGCCGCGCAGCGTCAGGTGACGGCGGCTCTGGTCGTTGATGATCTGCGCGTATTCCTTGTAGCTGGAGAAGTTGTTGGCGCGGGTAGAGTGCTGCAGCTTTGCAATCGCGTCCGGGGTCCACATATGGTCTTCGCCACGCACGCGGAAGGCGTATTCGCCGCCTGAATCGAGGTGTTCCAGCAGCAGCGGGTCGTTGCCGAAAGCCAGGGTGTGCAGGCGCAGCGCTTCTTCCGCCACTTCGAACACACCGATGCCCTCCACGTTCGATGCTGTGCCCTTGAAGTACTTGTCGACCAGCGATTTATTCAGGCCAATGACTTCAAAAATCTGCGCGCCGCAGTAAGACATGTAGGTCGAGATGCCCATCTTGGACATCACCTTCATCAAGCCCTTGCCGATGGCTTTGGTGTAGTTGTAGATCGCGGTCTCGGCCGACAGGTCGCCGTGCAGGCCGGCCGCCATTTCGCCCAGCGTTTCCATTGCCAGGTAAGGGTGGACGGCTTCCGCGCCGTAACCGGCGAGCAGGGCGAAGTGGTGGGTTTCGCGGGCCGAACCGGTCTCGACGACGAGGCCGGTCGAGGCGCGCAAGCCACGGCCCACCAGGTGCAAGTGGATGGCCGAGGTTGCCAGCAGGGCAGGAATCGCCACCTGTTCGGCCGACACGTTGCGGTCGGAAACGATCAGGATGTTGTGGCCGGAACGCACGGCATCGACCGCTTCCGCGCACAGCGAGGCCAGCGATGCTTCGATGCCTTCCTTGCCCCACGAAACTGGGTAGCAAATGTTCAGCTCATACGATTTGAATTTGCTGCCGGTATGGGCCCCGATGTTGCGCAGACGCGCCATGTCGTCGAAGCCGAGCACCGGCTGCGACACTTCCAGACGCATCGGCGGGTTGACGTTGTTGGTGTCGAGCAGGTTCGGCTTCGGTCCGATGAAGGAGACCAGCGACATCACCATCGCTTCGCGGATCGGATCGATCGGCGGATTGGTGACCTGGGCGAACAGCTGCTTGAAATAGTTGTACAGCGGCTTGAGCTTGTTGGACATGACGGCCAGCGGCGAGTCATTGCCCATCGAACCGGTGGCTTCTTCACCGAGCAAGGCCATGGGCGCCATCAGGAATTTCAGATCTTCCTGGGTGTAGCCGAAAGCTTGCTGGCGGTCGAGCACGCTTGGCACAGCCTTTTCACCTTGCGCAGGGCCATCCTTGGCGCGATTGTGCGCGAGCTGGCTTTCGGCCAGCTTGATTTCGTTGAGCTTGATGCGCACCGAGTTGATCCACGCCTTGTACGGCTTGGCGTTGGAATAAGTGTCCTTGAGCTCTTTATCGTCGATGATGCGGCCTGCTTCCAGGTCGATCAGGAACATTTTGCCTGGCTGCAGACGCCATTTCTGGATGATTTTCGATTCGGGAATGGGCAGCACGCCCGATTCGGAGGCCATGACAACCAGGTCGTCATCCGTGACGATATAGCGGGCCGGACGCAGGCCGTTGCGGTCCAGCGTACCGCCGATGTGGCGGCCGTCGGTAAAGGCCATGGCGGCCGGGCCGTCCCATGGTTCCATCATCGCGGCGTGGTATTCGTAGAAGGCGCGGCGGTTGTCGTCCATCATGCCGTGGTTTTCCCAAGCTTCGGGGATCATCATCATCATGGCCTGGGCGATCGGGTAGCCGGACATGATCAGCAGTTCGAGCGCGTTGTCGAAGCAGGCGGTGTCGGACTGGCCTTCGTAGATCAGCGGGAACAGTTTGCGCAGGTCATCGCCCAGCACGGCCGACTTCATCACCCCTTCGCGCGCGCGCATCCAGTTGAAGTTGCCTTTGACAGTGTTAATTTCGCCGTTGTGGGCGATCAGGCGATAAGGGTGGGCCAGCGGCCATTCCGGGAAGGTGTTGGTCGAGAAACGTTGGTGCACCAGCGCCAGCGCCGAGATGCAGCGCGGATCTTGCAGATCCTTATAGTAGACGCCGACCTGGTCGGCCAGCAGCAGGCCTTTGTAGACGATGGTGCGGGCCGACATCGATGGCACGAAGAATTCTTTGCCGTGCAGGAGCTTGAGCGCCTGGATCGCGTGGCCGGACGACTTGCGGATCACGTACAGCTTACGTTCGAGCGCGTCAGTCACCATGATGTCCGGGCCGCGGCCGATAAAGATCTGGCGAATCACCGGCTCCTTGTTGCGCACGGTGGGCGACATGGGCATGGCTTCGTCGATCGGCACATTGCGCCAGCCGAGCACGACCTGGCCTTCGATGCGGACGGCACGTTCAATTTCCTGTTCACAGGCGATGCGCGAGGCGTTTTCCTTTGGCAGGAACACCATGCCGACACCGTATTCGCCTGGCGGCGGCAGTTCCACACCCTGTTTGGCCATTTCGTCGCGGAAGTACTGGTCCGGAATCTGGATCAGGATACCGGCGCCGTCGCCCATCAGCTTGTCGGCACCGACCGCGCCCCGGTGATCCAGATTTTTCAGGATCAGCAAGCCTTGTTCGATGATGGAGTGACTCTTGTTGCCCTTGATGTGGGCGATGAAACCGACGCCGCAAGCATCGTGTTCATTGGACGGGTCGTACAAACCTTGGGCAATCATGCGTTTTCTCCACAGCTTTTTGAAGTCGAAACTCAAGATTAGTGCAATGCAGCAGACAGCGTCAATAAGATTAAATAGGGTCGGAGTCGATTAATTTGATCGGTCGCCGCTTGTAAAATTTATTAGGGACATAGTCAAACCGGTTTTTGAATCGCCACGACGATGTGGGGATGGCGCTGGCGGTGCTCGGTTCTAGCTTGCTTCGGGAAGCTTTTTGAAGGGGCGTCCGCGCTTGGCGGGAAGAACCTGGCGCTTGGCGCGCAGCTGCAATTCGGCCTTGAACTTGTCGGACCCCAGAGGCCAGCCCTTCAGGACCGCAGCGTCGACCGCTTCTTTCTCGGACTGGTTCAGACTTGGACGACTGAGTTCGATATAGGCGGCCTCGCGCTGAAACGGCGTATTTCCCAGCGCCCAGTACAGCGCATGGTCGGTAATCACCGGGTCCGGCTTGGTCCCCGCATGGTGCGGATAGCTCGACCACGGATACTGCAGCGGGTCCGATACCAGCTGATTGCGCACCGCATTGGTCTCGATATAGCGGCTGACCAGCATGAAATACCGTTCGGGATCGACCAGCGAGGTCTTGAAGCGCCCCTGAAACAGGCCACCGGTGCGCGCATATTTGGCGTTATACCAGGGAACATAGTAGCGCCCGACCCGCTGCATGGTCTGGGCCAGGCCTTCCACTGTGGCCGGTGTCGCCAGCAAGTGCAAATGGTCCTCCATCAGCGCATAGGCATGAATGGCAACCTTGAATTCCTTCGCACTTTCTTTCAGCCAGCCCAAAAAGCGCTGGTAATCCTCGTCTTCACGGAAAATCGGCTGCTTGTTATTGCCAACCTGGATGATGTGATGGGGATAATTGGCAACAACGAGGCGGGGAAGGCGGGCCATGGGACGTAAAAAAAGACAGGAAAAGGTCAATTCTATCGAATCGCCCCTGACCTGTCCCTAATTATTTTGGCAATGTACACTTGCCAGCTTGACTCTGTCCCTGATTACGACAGGGTGAAGCCGGCTGACAGGCTATAGCCTTCGCCATAGGCGCTGCGCAGCGGCAGATCCTGGCCCAGGCCGCTGCGCGCTTTCTTGCGCAGGCGATAAACCAGCATATCGACGCGGCGGCTCGCATCCGGATCTTCGCCGCCCATGCCGGCCACGATCACCTGTCGCGGCACGGGACGGGTGTTAATGGTCAACAGGTGCAGGAAGTTGCATTCCTTCTCGGTCAGATCGATGACGGAACCCATGAGCTCAAGTTGGCGGGCACTCACTTTCAGCGTCCACTTGCTCGGCTGCGGCGTGCTTGGTTCTGGCGGGCGAACGCGGCGGTCCAGCGCTTCAATGTGCGCGGCCAGTTCAGGGAACTTGATCGGCTTGGTGAGGTAGTGGTCGGCGCCCAGGCGCAGACCCAGAATACGGTTATCGAAAGCAACGCGGCCGGTCAGGACCAGCAAGCCGATTTCCGGATACAGCTGCCGCATGCGGGGAATGACGTTAAAGCCATCCTCGTCGGGCAAACCCAGATCGAGCACAACAACGGCAGCCGGCGTCTTGGTGAGCGCAGCCCACATTTCGCCGGCAGTGGTGGCGATGGTGACTTCGTGGTCAAGTTCCGAGAGGAACTCAGCCATGTCGCCAGCGTAGTCACCGTTGTCTTCAACAATTAAAATTTGCGTCATGGGTTGGCCATTCTTCTTTGATTCGTGAACCCCGAGCTGTGATTTTTCGAGAAAAACCGCGCTGCCTACCCTGCTTCCATTAGCGGAATTATCACAGTTGCTCACCTAGGATGCAACACTTTTCCCAGTTCCGCCTTGCGCAGGCAACCATATTCTGAATTCTGCGCCTAAAGGTGCAACATTCTTGGCGCTGATATTGCCACCATGCACCTCAATCACCGATTTCGCCATATATAAGCCAAGACCGGAGCCCGCGCCGGCTGCATTGCTGCCACGGTAGCGTTTGCCGAAAATGGCGCCCAGTTCCGCTTCCGGCACGCCGTCGCCGGCGTCGCGCACCAGCAAGACGGTGCCGCCATCGGCTTGCATGCCGGCCAGCACCAGCGGCACGGCAGGCGGCGAGTACTGCAGCGCGTTGTCCACCAGTACCTTCAATGCCAGGCGCAAGCCGCTGGGCTGGCAGCGCAGGCTGTCCGGCAGATGGCCGATTTCCAGATTGACGCTGCGGCCGGCAGTGCGCACCATGGCAGCCGCTTCTTCCAGCAAGGTGGCGGGCGAAGCGCTGTCGGCCGGTTTCGAGGCGCCGGCCTCGGCCATTCGCTCCGGCGACAGGTATTCGTCCATCATCCCGATCAGGCGGTCGACGGCCGTTTGAATTTTGCGGTAGCGCTGACGGGTCGGCTCATCGACGCCGCCGGCGGTCGATTCGAGACGCTGGATGGCACCGTCAATGGTCGACAGGGGCGTGCGGAATTCGTGGTTGAGCATGCTGGTGAACTTGCGCTGACGCACAGCCTGTTCGCGGGCGGCGCTGACATCGCGCACCGTACCGACAATCGCCGTGGCGGCGCCCTGTGCGTTGACCAGGATGGTGGAGGTGACTTCAACCGGCAGGCTGCGTCCGTCGGCCAGGCTCAGTTCGAAGCTGCGCACCACGCGCTGGCGCGAACTGTCGCCGGCGGCGAAGCGGCGCAGACGGTCCGGCAGACCGGCGCACACGCTGGCCAGCGGACCGCTGCTGTTACCTGCGGAAAATTGGGCAAGAATATCGTCGAGATCATAGCCGGACAGGGCGGCAGCCGATGGGCTCAGGTAAGTCGGCAAGCCGCTGATGCAATCGACGATCCAGACGATGTCTCCATGCATCTCGGCGATCGCGCGAAATTGATCGGCGCTGCCGGGCGCGGACGGGGAGCCGAGTTCTGCGGCACTGCGATTCATCAGGAAACCTTTCACGACACGACGGTATAGCGGACACATCAGTATACCGCCGTCGTTGCCGATCTCCTAAGCCGAAGGCATCACTCCTCGAGTGGCGCAAAGATCGCTTGCAGATCTTCCTGGGTCAGCGCCATCTTGTGGGCCTCGCCTTCGGCCAGAATCGATTGCGCCAGATCCGATTTTTTCTGCTGCAGCAACTGGATTTTTTCTTCCAGCGTGCCTTTGGCAATCAGCTTGTAGACGAAGACCGGCTTGTCCTGGCCGATGCGCCAGGCGCGGTCGGTGGCCTGGTTTTCCGCTGCCGGATTCCACCACGGGTCGTAGTGGATCACGGTATCGGCCGCCGTCAGATTCAGACCGACGCCGCCGGCCTTCAGGCTGATCAAGAAAATCGGCACGGCGCCCTGCTGGAAGGCGGCGACCTGGGCCGCGCGATCCTTGGTGTCGCCGGTGAGCAGCGCATACGGAATGCGGCGCATGTCGAGCTCTTCCTGGATCAGGGCCAGCATGCTGGTGAACTGCGAGAACACCAGGATCTTGCGGCCTTCTTCCAACAAATCGTCGACCATCTGCATCAGATCGATCAGCTTGGCCGAGCCACTGTCCTTCTTGCGGGACGGCAGTGTCTTGACCAGGCGCGGGTCGCAGCACACCTGGCGCAGCTTGAGCAGTGCTTCCAGGATCACGATCTGGCTGCGGGCGACGCCTTTTTTGTCGATCTCGTCGCGTACTTTCTTGTCCATCGCCAGTCGAACGGTTTCATACAGGTCGCGCTGGGCACCAGACAGTTCGACCTTGCGCACCATTTCTGTTTTGGGTGGCAGTTCCTTGGCCACATTGTCCTTGGTACGGCGCAGCAGGAAGGGGCGAATCCGCCGGTTCAGCAGGGAACGCCGCAGCGGGTCATCCTGGCGCTCGATCGGGTGGCGGAACTGGGTGTTGAAGGTTTTCTCGTCGCCCAGCAAGCCTGGCAGCAGGAAGTGGAATTGCGACCACAGCTCGCCCAGGTGGTTTTCCAGTGGCGTGCCGGTCAGGCACAGGCGGTGGCGCGACTTGAGCAGGCCGGCGCTTTGCGCCGCCTTCGAACGGTTGTTCTTGATGTAGTGCGATTCGTCCAGAATCACCAGGTGGTACTCATGCTCGCGCAGTTTTTCTTCGTCGCGCGGGAGCAGCGCATAGGTGGTCAGGATCAGATCACATTCATCGATTTTGTCGAACTGTTCCAGACGCTCCTTGCCTTGCAGCAGAAGCACGCGCAGGCTTGGTGCGAAGCGTGCCGCCTCGTCCTGCCAGTTGGTCATCAGGCTGGTCGGTGCAATGACGAGGGCCGGCGCGGTCAGGCGCCCTGCCTCTTTTTCGATCAGAATGTGCGCCAGGGTCTGCACGGTTTTTCCCAGACCCATGTCATCGGCCAGGATGCCGGCCAGGTCGTACTCGCGCAGGAATTGCATCCACGCCAGACCATCAAGCTGGTAGTCGCGCAAGGTGGCTTGCAAGCCTGCTGGGGGCGCCACTTTTTGCACGGAACCGAACAGGCTGAGCTTGCGGCCGGTTTCGCGCAGCTTCTCGCCGCCGAACCAGTTCAGCTCCGTACCACGCGCCAGTTCTTCCAGGCGGCCCGCGTCCAGGGTCGACAGGCGCACCTTGTTTTTGATCTTTTCGCTGAAATACAGTTCGCCCAGGGTATTGAGGATGGGCTTGAGCCGGCCCCACGGCAGCGCCACGCGCACGCCATCGGGCAAGGTCGCCAGCATCTGGTCGATATCGGCATGGGCGGCCAGGACTTCGGGGTTGAAATCGGTCGGGGCGCTGCGGATCAGTTGCACCAGCACCGGCAGCAGCGGCACGCGCTTTTGCGCCACCACGATGCCAAGCTCGAGCTCGAACCAGGCATTGCCTGCTTCAGCAGGCTCGTCGATTTCGGCGTACCAGTCTTCCACGGCGACCACGTCGTAGCGGTATTTGTTGGACTTCTGCACATGCCAGCCGCTGTCGCTCAGGCTGTCGAGTTCGCCTTCGGCGAAACGCAGCCAGTGGGCCTGGCTTTCCAGCTGCAGGGCGCCGGCCAGGCCGTTCAGCGGCGGGGTTTGCGGTTTGCGAAAGCCCAGCGCACTGAGCTGATCGAGGGCAGCCGCTTCGGCCAGCGCATCGCGCGTAATGACTTCGGTCACGTCGCCGATCTGGCGCACCACGCGCTGGGCCGGGTCAAAGGAGACCCGTTCGCCGTCGTAATCGAAGGAAATAACCGCGTAATCGTGCCAGCGTTGAAGCGTGCCATCGGCCAGTTGCACGCTATCGAGCAGCAAGTAAGGCTGCGGCTTGACGTCGTCGCGCATGCGCTGGGTCAGCGGCTGCGGCAATGGCATCAGCTGCTGCAAGCCATGCGCGAGCAGCAACTGGGACACGCGTTTTTTGTCGTTGCCGGACAGGGCCGGGGCCTGGGCCACCAGCGCCTGCAGGTCGGCCAGGGAAATATCGACGCCGCCGCGGTTCAGCGCCAGCGCGCCGCAGGACAGATTGTCGATGTACCACGGCGGATCGGTCGGCAGCATGTAGTCGATCTGGTCGGCGCCGCTGTGGGTCGCCCCCTTGGGCGCTTCCACTTGCCAGCCCAGCTTAGCGGTGCGGCCTTCGTCGCGCCACACCAGGTTGGCGGCGCGCACCGGACCTTGCTGGAGGGGATAGATCAGACCATTGGCCATGTCGGCCCAGGAATTGGCCCACAAAAGCTTATCTTGTTGCAACAGCATCTCGAGCAGGATGGCGCCGACTTTGCCCTTGGGCTCGGTTGCACTGCCGCCTTGCGATGCGGCACCGCTGCGCATTGCAATAAAGAAGCGGACCAGGTCTTCGTCATCGCCTTCCAGGTAGGCGGGCGGGGCCGACAGCAGGGAGAATACTTCGCTCACCGGGCTGGCGGCGGCCACTTCCCCATTCGGTTTCAAGCGTGCCTTGCATAAACATAAGGCAACATGGCGCCCGCCACTGGTCGGGGCGAGCACGTAAACAAATTTATATTGGGCAATCTTGGGATCTTTGATCTCCAGATCCAGCCTGGGCTGCGGGTGGGCAGCCGCCTCGACCCGCTGCAGCCAGCTCGCGATCGGTGCGGACAAGGCTGGCGCCGGGGCGGCCGAAGGCGCCGTCGGCGTTGCTGGTTTTCCTTCGCGGGTTTCGTCGCGCGTTAAATCTGTCGTGTGCATTGTTTCTGTCAGGGCAGTATCGAGAACGATAACACTCGATATTATCCGACAAAGGCCGGTTTGTGTTCTGTTCTCTTTCGCACTCAGCAACACTACCCGGGTCGAATAAATGCGTATTGGCATCATGAGAGATTCCATGCGGCAATAAGTCCGGCCTGCACACCATCCGGGACCTGTCAAGACTGGCGCATTCGCCGCGATTGCGTATCATTCCGTGCTTGACTCACCAGCGCCGCGATTGCGGATGTCCCCATGCTGCCACCAATTGAACAACGTCTTGCCCTCGAACTTGCCGCCAAACCCGTGCAAGTTGCCGCCGCCATCGCCCTGCTGGATGAAGGCGCCACCGTGCCCTTCATCGCGCGTTACCGCAAGGAAGCAACCGGCGGCCTGGACGATATCCAGCTGCGCCTGCTGGAAGAGCGCCTGCGCTATCTGCGCGAACTCGAAGAGCGGCGCGCCTCGATCATCGCCTCGATCACCGAACAGAACAAAATGACGCCGGCCCTGCTCGAGGCTGTCACCCACGCCGAAGACAAGACCCGCCTGGAAGATTTGTATCTGCCGTACAAACAGAAACGCCGCACCAAGGCCCAGATCGCGATTGAAGCGGGCCTGGCGCCGCTGGCCGACGACCTGCTGGCCGATCCGACGGTTAACCCGGACGAAGCAGCACTCAAGTATCTGAAAGAGCCATTTACCACCACCGACGGCAATAATCCTGGCGTGGCCGATGCCAAGGCCGCGCTCGACGGTGCGCGCCAGATCCTGATGGAACGCTTCGCCGAAGACGCCACCCTGCTCCAGTCGCTGCGCGACTATGTGCAGGAACATGGCGTGGTCGACTCCAGGGTGGTCGAGGGCAAGCAGGATGAAGGCGAGAAATTCGCCGACTACTTCGACTATTCCGAAACCATCTCGACGGTGCCCTCGCACCGCGCGCTGGCGCTGCTGCGCGGGCGCCGCGAAGGCATTCTCGATGTGACGCTGCGCCTGGACAGCGAGGCAGAAAAGCCGAAGTGGGACGCGCCGCACAACCCGTGCGAAGGCCGCATCGCAGCCCGCTTCGGCATCAAGAACCTGGGCCGCCCGGCCGACAAATGGCTGGCCGACACCGCGCGCTGGACCTGGCGCGTGAAGAGCTTCATGCACCTCGAGACCGAATTGATGGGCGCCCTGCGCGAACGCGCGGAACTGGACGCGATCAATGTCTTTGCCCTCAATCTGAAAGCCCTGCTGCTGGCCGCGCCGGCCGGCCAGCGCGCCACCATGGGCCTGGACCCGGGCCTGCGTACGGGTGTGAAGGTGGCCGTGGTCGACGCCACCGGCAAGGTGGTCGACACCGCCGTGATCTACCCGCACCAGCCGAAAAACGACTGGGACGGCTCGCTGCACGTGCTGGGCGCGCTGGCGGCCAAGCACAATGTATCGCTGATCTCGATCGGCAACGGCACCGCCTCGCGCGAGACCGACAAGCTGGCCCAGGACCTGATCAAGCAGCGCGCGGAACTGAAGATGACCAAGATCGTGGTCTCCGAAGCGGGTGCGTCGGTGTACTCGGCTTCCGAATTCGCCTCGCGCGAACTGCCGGACATGGACGTATCGCTGCGCGGCGCCGTCTCGATCGCACGCCGTCTGCAGGATCCGCTGGCCGAACTGGTCAAGATCGATCCGAAGTCGATCGGCGTGGGCCAGTACCAGCACGATGTGTCGCAGACCCAGCTCGCCCGTTCGCTCGACGCCGTGGTCGAGGATTGCGTGAACGCGGTCGGCGTGGATGTGAATACCGCCTCGGCGCCGCTGCTGGCGCGCGTGTCGGGCCTGTCCTCCTCGGTGGCGCAAAGTATCGTTTCGTACCGCGATCTGAAGGGCGCCTTCACCTCGCGCGCGGCCCTGAAAGCCGTGCCGCGCCTGGGCGACAAGACCTTCGAGCAGGCGGCGGGCTTCCTGCGCGTGATGGGCGGCGACAATCCGCTGGACGCCTCGGCGGTGCACCCGGAATCGTATCCGCTGGTCGAAAAGATCCTGGCCGATATCAAGAAGGACATGAAAGCCGTGATCGGCGACAGTTCGCTGCTCAAAACGCTCAACCCGGCGCGCTACGCTGATGAAAAATTCGGTGTGCCGACCATTACCGATATCCTGAAGGAACTGGAAAAGCCGGGCCGCGACCCGCGTCCGGAATTCACCACTGCTACCTTCAAGGAAGGGGTGGAAGAGATCCGCGACCTGCGTCCGGACATGATCCTCGAAGGCGTGGTCACCAACGTGGCCGCCTTTGGCGCGTTTGTCGATATCGGCGTGCACCAGGATGGTCTGGTACACATCTCGGCGCTGTCGAACACCTTTGTCAAGGACCCGCACACGGTGGTCAAGGCGGGCCAGGTGGTGCGCGTGAAAGTGCTGGAAGTCGACGAGAAGCGCAAGCGTATCGCCCTGACCATGCGCCTGACCGACAGCGCGCCGCAGGCCGGCGCCAAGCCGGAGCAGCGCGGCGACCGCAACGACCGCAAGAGCCTGGCGCAGCATCAGCAGAAAAATGATCGCACGCCAGCGCCAGCCGGCGGCACCATGGCGGCGGCGTTCGCCAAGCTGCGCGGCTAAGCGTGGACATCCGCGCCTGCGACCCGGCCAGCGCCGATGCGCAGCTGCTGATGGAGGAACTGTCGGCGCTGCTGG
>DASWMN010000174.1:0-15064 GCA_036399735.1 Telluria sp.
TCCACCAGCAGGCCAGGGAGGTGTATGCCGACTTCCACTTCGAGAACATCGAAGTCAAGCTGGCCCTGCGTCCGGACAGTCGCATCGGTACCGACGAAGTGTGGGACAAGGCCGAAGACGCGCTGCGTTCCGGCCTGCGTGCCTGCGGCGTGAGCTGGACCGAATTGCCGGGCGAGGGCGCTTTTTATGGTCCGAAGATCGAGTACCACCTGAAGGACAGCCTTGGCCGTCCATGGCAGGTCGGCACCATGCAGGTCGACTTCTTCATGCCTGAGCGTCTGGGCGCGGAATACGTGGCGATGGACAATTCGCGCCAGGTGCCTGTGATGCTGCACCGGGCGATTGTCGGATCGTTGGAACGTTTTATCGGGATCCTGATCGAAAACTATGCTGGCGCCTTGCCACTGTGGTTGGCGCCGGTACAGGTTGCGGTACTGAACATCTCTGACGCGCAGGCAGACTACGCCCGGGAAATCGCGGCGCAGCTCAAGAAACAGGGGTACCGCGTTCACACTGATTTGCGGAACGAGAAGATTACCTATAAAATACGCGAACATTCCGTCCAAAAACTGCCATATATCCTCGTGATCGGCGATAAAGAGCGGGATGCCAATACTGTGGCCGTGCGAGCACGTGGCAATGTCGATCTGGGCGTCATGTCCATCGACACGCTGGTGGAACGCCTCAAACACGAGGTCGAATCCAAAGCTTAAGCAGCATGGCTAATTCATCAGACATTAAAAGGAAACAACATAGCTACTGACAAGTCGCATCGCATCAACGGCGAAATCACCGCCCCTGAAATGCGTTTATCCGGGGTGGACAACGAGCCGCTTGGCATTGTGAGCCTGGCTGAAGCATTTCGTCTGGCCGAAGAAGCGAACGTAGACCTGGTGGAAATTGCGCCAACCGCGCAACCACCAGTCTGCCGCCTGATGGACTACGGCAAGTTCAAATATTCGGAGCAGAAGAAGGCGCACGAAGCCAAATTGAAGCAGAAGATCATCCTGGTCAAGGAAGTCAAATTCCGTCCTGGTACCGATGATGGCGACTACAATATCAAGCTGCGTAACCTGATCAAGTTCCTCGACGAGGGTGACAAAACCAAGATCACGCTGCGCTTCCGCGGCCGTGAAATGGCCCACCAGGACATTGGCTTTCGCATGCTGGAACGCCTGAAAGCCGATCTGGAGCCGTACGGCCAGGTCGAGCAGTTCCCGAAGATGGAAGGTCGTCAGATGATCATGATTCTGTCGCCGAAAAAGAAGAAATAAGCTGCAAGGCTTAATCAATAAGCAAGGGCGGGTGAGCAATCACCCGCCCTTGTCATTTCCGCCGCCTTGGCGAGGGTGATGTGTTGGCGGTTTTAGTTGCTTCTCCGCAGAATCGTGTTAAAATCTCCGGCTTCCTTCTGCAAAGAGGGAAGTCTAATGTGAAAGCAGGCCCCTAAGCGCAGCGCGTTGCTGCCACCTGCAATCCTGCTACTGGAGCTGTCCTACAGGACAGAACTGATATGCCTAAAATGAAGACCAAAAGCTCCGCGAAGAAACGTTTTCGCGTGCGTCCAGGTGGAACCGTCAAGTCGGGTCACGCTTTCAAGCGCCACATCCTGACCAAGAAGACCACCAAAAACAAGCGTCAACTGCGTGGTACCCGCAACATCAATGCGTCCGACGTCACGTCCGTCATGCGCATGATGCCATCCGCTTAATCTCACAACTAAGGAGTTACTATGCCTAGAGTAAAACGTGGGGTTACAGCTCGTGCCCGTCATAAAAAGATTCTTGTACAAGCTAAAGGCTACCGTGGT
Source organism: Telluria sp. (assembly GCA_036399735.1). Lineage (GTDB taxonomy): Bacteria > Pseudomonadota > Gammaproteobacteria > Burkholderiales > Burkholderiaceae_D > Telluria_A. Next base: position 1,811 of record DASWMN010000174.1, read on the forward strand.
CGCCGCAGCAAGGTATACCGTGTTGCCAAGCAAGCAGTTATGCGCGCTGGCCAATACGCTTACCGTGACCGCCGTAACAAGAAGCGCGTATTCCGTCGTCTGTGGATCGCTCGTATCAACGCCGCTTCCCGTGAGCATGGCGTAACGTACAGCGTCTTCATGAACGGCCTGAAGAAAGCATCGATCGAACTGGACCGTAAAGTCCTGGCCGATATGGCTGTGATGGACAAGCCGGCATTCGCCGCGATTGTCAACGCAGTAAAGGCAAAGATCGCTGCGTAAGCATTGATCAATGTCATTGGCGCCTTCGGGCGCCTCTAGAAGCGGGGCAGAGGTTCAAACCTGTGCCCCGTTTTTGATTGTGGCGCGTGCGCCGTCCAACACCGGAAGACATTCATCGCATGAACTCCCTCGAAGAACTCGTCGTCTCGGCCCAGGCTGACTTTATCGCCGCCGAAGACGCTGCCGCACTCGAAAACGCCAAAGCCAAGTACCTTGGCAAGACTGGCCAGATCACCGAACAGATGAAGGGCCTGGGCAAGCTCGATCCGGAGCAAAAGAAAACCCAGGGCGCCCTGATCAACGCCGCCAAAGTGCAGATCGAAGCCGCGCTCACCGCGCGCCGTGACGCCCTGGCCAACGCCATCATGGAAGCGCGCCTGAATCTGGAAGCCATCGACGTGACCCTGCCAGGGCGCGGCCGTGCCATGGGCGGCATCCACCCGGTGATGCGCAGCTGGGAGCGCGTGGAAGAGATCTTCCGCTCGATCGGTTTCGATGTGGCCGACGGCCCCGAGATCGAAACCGACTGGACCAATTTCACTGCCCTGAACAGCCCGGAAAATCACCCGGCCCGTTCGATGCAGGACACCTTCTACATTGAAGGCAATGACAGCACCGGCAAACCGCTGCTGCTGCGCACCCACACCAGCCCGATGCAGGTGCGTTATGCGCGCACCCACACCCCGCCCATCAAGGTGATTGCCCCGGGCCGCACCTACCGCGTCGACAGCGATGCGACCCACTCGCCGATGTTCCACCAGGTCGAAGGCCTGTGGATTGCCGAAGACATTTCGTTCGCCGACCTCAAGGGCGTGTACCTGAACTTCGTCAAGGCCTTCTTCGAGACCGACGACCTGCAGGTGCGCTTCCGTCCATCGTACTTCCCGTTTACCGAGCCGTCGGCGGAAATCGATATCGCCTTTGGCAGCGGCCCGCTCAAGGGACGCTGGCTGGAAGTGTCGGGCGCCGGCCAGGTCCATCCGACGGTGGTGAAGAACTTCGGCCTCGATCCTGAAAAATTCATTGGCTTCGCGTTCGGCTCGGGCCTTGAGCGCCTGACCATGCTGCGCTACGGGATCAACGATCTGCGCCTGTTCTACGAAGGCGATCTGCGCTTCCTGAAGCAATTTAACTAATTCCGAGGTCCTCACAATGCAATTTTCTGAAAATTGGCTCCGTACGATGGTCGATCCGAAGATGACTTCGGATGAACTGGCCCACCTGTTGACCATGTCCGGGCTGGAAGTGGAAGAAGTCGAAGCGGTCGCGCCGCCGTTCTCGAACGTGGTCGTGGCCGAAGTGCTGGAAGTGACGCGCCACCCGAACGCCGACCGCCTGAATGTGTGCAAGGTCGATGCCGGCACCGGTACCCAGCTCACCATCGTCTGCGGCGCGCCGAATGTGCGCGCCGGGATGAAGGCCATCTGCGCCATGGCTGGCGCGGTGCTGCCGCCTGGCGCGGACGGCAAGCCGTTCATCATCAAGGTGGGCGAACTGCGCGGCGTCGAGTCGCAGGGCATGATGTGCTCGGCCAAGGAACTGAAGATCTCGGAAGAGAGCAGCGGCCTGATGGAACTGCCCTCGGACGCGCCGGTTGGCCAGAACATCCGCGACTACCTGGCCTTGAATGACCTCAAGTTCACCATCAAGCTCACCCCCAACAAGGCGGACTGCCTGTCGGTGCTGGGTGTGGCGCGTGAAGTGGCGGCCCTGACCGGCACGCCACTGCAGGCGCCGGTGTCGCGCCCGGTGGCAGTCAATGGCAGTGAAATCCTGCCCGTGAAAATCAGCGCGCCGGACCTGTGCGGACGCTTCTCGGGCCGCGTCATCCGCGGTTTGAACGCCAAGGCCGAAACCCCGGCCTGGATGCGCCAGCGCCTCGAGCGCAGCGGCCAGCGTCCGCTGTCGGCCCTGGTCGACATCTCCAACTACGTCATGCTGGAACTGGGCCGTCCCTCGCACGTGTTCGATCTGGCCAAGATCCACGGCGGTCTCGATGTCCGCTGGGGCAAAAAAGGCGAGTCGCTCAAGCTCTTGAACGGCAACACCGTGGAGGTGGACGATTGGGTCGGCGTCATCGCCGACGACAAGGAAATCGAGTCCCTGGCCGGCATCATGGGCGGCGACGCGACGGCAGTCTCGCTCGAAACCGAAGACATCTACCTGGAAGCGGCGTTCTGGTGGCCCAGCGCCATCCAGGGCCGCGCGCGGCGCTTCAATTTTTCCACCGATGCGGGCCACCGCTTCGAGCGCGGCGTCGATTACGCCACCACGGTGGAACACATCGAGCGCATTACCGCGCTGATCGTGGAAATCTGCGGCACGGCGCAAACCGTGGTCGGTCCCGTGGACGACCAGGTCATCAATATTCCGCAGCGCCAGCCGGTGCAGATGCGCACGGCGCGCGCGCAAAAGGTGATTGGCGTGCCGGTCACCGATGCGATGGTGGCTGACATCTTCACGCGCCTGGGGCTGCCGTTCACCCAGCAGAGCGGTGTGTTCTCCGTGAGCGCGCCGTCCTACCGCTTCGATATCGAGATCGAGGAAGACCTGATCGAAGAGGTCGCGCGCGTGTACGGCTTCGAAAACATCCCGGCGCTGCCGCCGGTCGCTGCCAGCGCCATGAAAATCGCGCCGGAAAACACCCGTTCGCTGTTCGCGGTGCGCCACCAGCTGGCCGACCTGGGTTACCAGGAAGTGGTCAACATGAGCTTTGTGGAAGCGCAGTGGGAAGCCGACTTCAATGCCAATGAAGCGCCGATCAAGCTGCAAAATCCGATCGCCAGCCAGCTGTCGGTGATGCGTTCCTCGCTGATCGGTTCGCTGGTGGCGAATGTCCGCTACAACCTGAACCGCAAAGCGGGCAGGGTGCGTGCATTCGAAGTGGGCGCCATTTTCCTGCGTAATGCGCAGGCCCAGGACGGCCCGCTGTCGATCGCCGGTGTCGACCAGCCCAAGCGCGTGGCAGCGATTGCCTATGGCCAGGCGATTGACGAGCAATGGGGCGTTGCCGGGCGCCTGGTCGATTATTTCGACGTCAAGGCCGATCTGGAAGCCCTGTTCGCGCCGCGCCAGCTGCGTTTTTCGAAACTGAATCACCCTGGCCTGCATCCGGGCCGTTCCGCTGCGGTCGAACTTGACGGCGTGCAGATCGGCTTTATTGGCGAACTGCATCCGCGCTGGCTGCAAAAATACGATTTGCCGCAGGCGCCAGTGCTGTTCGAGGTCGATGCAGTTGCGTTGCAACAACGAGTAGTGCCGAACTATTCAGAGATTTCGAAGTTCCCGGGCGCCACCCGCGATCTCGCGCTGATCGTCAAGCAAGGCCTTGCCGCGCAAGACCTGCTGGACACTTTTGCTGCTGAATTACAAGTAAATCCTGCCGGAAATATTGTGCAAGCCATTGTTTTGTTTGATGAATATCGCGGAAAAGGGCTGGCGTCGGACGAAAAAAGCCTTGCTTTCCGCTTTAGCTTGCAAGATACTCAAACCACCTTGCAGGACGATGTGGTCGACGCTTTGATGGCGGCGATGACCGATGCTGCCAAGCGAAACAACGGCGCGACTCCACGCGCATGAACCCCACGGCTAAGTTCGATTTAAAGGCAGGGCTGGAAAATTAATAACAACGACGTTGATTCCGCGGTACTCCAATCGGCACTGGCAGCCGACCTGCATCGGGCCATGCAGGTCGCCAAGGTGCGCCAGGAGGCCGAGAAAGATTTGCCGACCTTGACCAAGGCTGAGCTGGCAGAACTGTTGTTCGAGCAGGTCGGCCTGAACAAGCGTGAAGCCAAGGATATGGTCGAAACCTTTTTCGACGAAATCCGCAACGCGCTCGAGCGCGGTGAAGCGGTCAAGCTTTCGGGCTTTGGCAATTTCCAGCTGCGCGACAAGCCGCAGCGGCCCGGGCGCAATCCCAAGACCGGGGAAGAAATACCGATTACGGCGCGCCGGGTCGTCACCTTCCACGCGAGCCAGAAGCTCAAGGGAATGGTTGAAGAGACCAGTCCGCTGTCCCGTGTCGCCTAGCCTGCCCTAAAAGCGCCCTATGAACGATCGTGCAAGCAAGACCGATCTGATTGTGTTGCCGGCCATTCCGGCCAAGCGTTATTTCACAATCGGTGAAGTGAGCGAATTGTGCGGCGTCAAACCGCACGTGCTGCGCTACTGGGAGCAGGAATTTACCCAGCTGAAGCCGGTCAAACGACGTGGCAACCGCCGCTATTATCAGCACCACGAGGTGCTGCTGATTCGCCGCATTCGCGAGTTGTTATACGAACAGGGCTTCACCATCAGCGGTGCCCGCAACAAGCTCGACACGCGTCACGGCGAGGGTGCAGGCACGGACGATCACGCCGGCGCAGCCGATGCGCACGAGGCAGCGGCATGCGCCAGCGGGCCGGACATGGCCACCCTGCGTGCCGAACTGACGGCCATTCTCGCACTGCTCAAAGCCTGAACCAGGATTGAGCTCGTGCGCTGTTGGCGTGCCGGCCCCTGATCAGCCATAATCCTGTTTGCACCGTTGCCAATGTCGATCGGCGTTCCTCTCGTGTTTGTATAAAACAAACAGAGTGCTAGAATATCAATGGATGCGCAGTGCCGGGCGTGGGGTGTGGCCTCGGGCTCTTTCCTATAACAGGGAAAATTTAAGGGAAGACAATGATACGCGTTGCCATTTGTGACGATCACCAGATAGTAAGAGCAGGATTCAAACAGATTTTTTCGTCTTCCGATGACTTCGATGTTGTCGCTGAAGGCGCCACCGGGCGTGAAGCGCTCGATATCGCACGCCGTGAAATTTGCGATGTGCTGTTGCTCGATATCGCCATGCCCGACCAGAGCGGCATTGATATTTTGCGCACCATTCGTCAGGGCCAGCCCAATCTGCCGGTGCTGATCCTGTCCGGCTATCCGGCGCAGCAGTATGCCCTGAACCTGTTCAAGATGGGTGCCAACGGCTACCTGAACAAGGAATGCGAAGCCGACGAACTCAAGACCGCCGTGCGTACCGTGTTCCAGGGCCGCCGCTACGTCAGTTCCACCGTGGGCGAGCTGCTCGCGCAGAGCTTCGACCGCGATCCGAGCACGGCCTTGCACACCGAATTGTCGGACCGCGAGTTCCAGGTCTTCCTGCGCCTGGCCAAGGGCGCGACCGTGTCCGATATCGGCGTGGCCTTGTCGCTGTCGATTAAAACGGTCTCCACCTACCGCACCCGCATTATGGAAAAAATGGGCCTGCAGTCGAACAGCGACCTGACCTATTACGCCATGAAGAACAACCTGCTGGACTAAGCTGCCCGCGCGCGGCGGGCAAGCCCTGCCGCCCTTCATTTTCCCCCTCACAGATGTGCTTGGCTGCAGTGCAGCAAGGTCCGGTCTATAATTGCCTCTCGCTGAGTTGAAGCAGAGCGCAAAGGATTCTGGATGTATTTCACCATCAACCCGCCCTTGAAGGCGGGATTGCCGTTCTATAAAACCGCTGTGGCACTGTTCTGCGTGCTGCTGCTGGTGGCGAACGGGGTGAGTCTGTTCCATAACTTTGGCTCGCTGAATGCCGCCAACCAGTTGCAAAGCAAGACCGCCCTGGTCACCGACAAGGTGCAATACCTGAATGTGCTGGTGATGGATGCGGAGAGCAGCCTGCGCGGCTATTTTCTGTCCGGCTCCGAGGTTTACCTGGGTCCGCTGCGCACCGCCACCAGCAAGATCGACGAACAATTCGACGAACTCAATGTTCTGCTGGCCGACAGCGCCTCCCAGCGCAAGAATCTGGCCCAGCTGCGCACGCTGGTGCGGCGCAAGCTGGAGAACATGGAGCAGGTGCTGGACGTCTACCAGAAAGGCGGCCTGAACGACGTGGTGGCGATTGCCGCCACCAGCGACAGCAAGTTCCTGCTCGACGAAATCCGCTTTCAGGTCGTGATCATGGTGCAGGAGCAGACCGAGCTGCTGGCCGCGCGCCGCGCCGCCTTCGACAAGGAATACCGCAACGCGGTCATGCTCGGGATCGGCATCAACGTGCTCGCGGTGCTGGTGCTGGGCCTGTTCTACCGCCTGATCCGGCGCGGCTACTACGAGCGGGTGGCCAGCGCCCAGGCCCTGCGCAATGCCAATGAAAATCTGGAATCGATGGTGGTGGTGCGCACCGAGCAGCTGTCGGTGCTGTCGCGCCACCTGATCCGCGTGAGCGAAGAAGAAAAGGCGCGCCTGGCGCGCGAGCTGCACGATGAGCTGGGCGCAAATCTGACCGCCATCAATATCGACCTCAATGCCGTGGCGGACCATTTGCGCCACGAGCGTCCGGAGCTGGCCGCCATGCTGGAAAGGGCGCGCGGCACGCTGGTCGACACGGTCGAGCTCAAACGCCGGATTGTCGAAGATCTGCGCCCCAGCATGCTCGACAATCTGGGCCTGGCAAGCGCGCTGCAAAGCTATTGCGCCGATTACGGCCGCGTTACCGGACTCGATTGCGAAGCGCTGGTGGAAGGCGAGGTCGACAGTGCGGGACCGATGCAGGCGATCGCCGTGTTCCGCATTGTCCAGGAGTCGCTCAATAATGTGGCCAAGTACGCCCAGGCCAGCCAGGTGATCGTGCACCTGGCGCGCGAAGGCGACTGCCTGGCACTGGAAATTACGGACAATGGGATTGGGATCGATCCGGAAGCGGTCAGCAAACCGCGTTCGCATGGCTTGCTGGGCATGCGGCAACGCGCCATGCTGCTGGGGGGGAGTTTGACCTTGAAGCGGGGGATGAACAACCGCGGCACCTGCGTCGAAGCGCAGATACCGCTGGGCGGGCCGCCGGAGCGCCCGCCCGTGTCAGACCTTAACGCGCCACATCCATCAGCAGGCGGTCATATTCCGTCTTTGCCACCTTGTAGCACTCGCCCGCATACGCCTCAAGACCTTGTCGGTCGATGACGGTGATGTTGCCACGGCGGTAGGTGATCAGGCCGTCGTCCTGCAGCTTGCCGGCGGCAGCGGTGATGCTTTCGCGGCGTACGCCCAGCATGATCGAAATGAGTTCCTGAGTCACTTTCAGTTCGTTCGAAGCGGAACGGTCGAGGCGGTCGAGCAGCCAGCGGCACAGTTTCTGTTCGATCGAGCTGTGACGGCCGCCCACGGCGTTTTGCGCCATTTGTGCGAACAGGGCATTGGTGTAGCGCATCAGCAGCTGGGGCAGGGCGCCGCCCTGGTTGAAAGCGTCACGCAGGTACTGGGTTTTCAGGCGGTAGCCGTAGCCGGCGCTCTGCACGACCGCGCTGCACATGGCGCGTTCGCCCATGAACAGCGACATGCCGACCACGCCTTCATGGCCGACGACGGCAATCTCGGTGGTGGCGCCGTCTTCCATTACATACAGCAGGGAAACGATAGCAGTGGTCGGGAAATACACGTTTTCCAGCTTGCTGCCGTATTCAAACAATTCTTTGCCAAACGGGAGCGCCACCAGCTCCAGGTGTTCGAACAGCGATTCCAGATCGTGGCGGGGAAGGGCGGCCAGCAATTCGTTCTGCTGGGTGCCGCTGTAGCTGACAACTGGCTTGGACGCAACTTTTAACTCCTGTGCAGTGGCAGGAATCTGGCTTACCGAAGGCACGGTTGGCGCGGTAGTACCAAGTTGGGTGTTGTTCATTTGTTTTCCTCACTCTCGAACGTGCATCATGGACGACCTGCACACAGCAGCAGATCGCGATGTGTGAACATTAAAGCTATCGTCTGTTGGCGAACATAAGATTAGCAGTCGCCCCCATGTAGGCTGCATGCATATGCCCTTGTGGGCCCAGTCCTACTGGGGAGATTTCCCGCTTTCCCTCTGGTTTGCCGCTTTTTTCAGCACACTGTCGCTTGCTACCCCTTGAAACCCGCTTTGCGCGCCCCGACATCGGGCTGCCGCGGTCATCGTGATGCTTGGGTGCGCAGCGTTCTTTGCCTCATAATGTATGTAACGCAACTTAAAGAGCCCTCGCATGCACGTGTTACTGGTCGAAGATGACGCTGTTCTGGCCGACGGCCTGTGCCGCATTCTGCAAAGTCACGGCATGCTGGTTGACGTGGTCGGGAACGGCACCCAGGCCGACCAGATCCTGCAAACCGGCGAGGTCGCGGTGGTGGTGCTCGACATCGGGCTGCCCGGGATCGACGGGTTCGAGGTGGTGCGGCGCCTGCGCGCGCGCCAGGACAATGTGCCGGTGCTGCTGCTGACGGCGCGCGATGCCATCGAAGACCGGGTGCGCGGCCTGGAACTGGGGGCCGACGATTACCTGGTCAAGCCGTTTGCCACGCCCGAACTGGTGGCCCGCATCAAGGCGCTGGCGCGGCGCAACGCGCCCAAGCCGGCGGTTCTGGCCCTGGGCCGGCTCACGCTCGACACCCAGACCCGGCGTGCCCAGGTGGGCGAGCGCAGCATCGACCTGTCGGTGCGCGAGTGGGCCGTGCTCGAATACCTGGTCCAGCATGGCGGCCGGGTGGTCTCCAAGCAGCAGATCATCGACGCCATCCTGCCCTGGGGCGACGATGTGACCCTGAACGCGGTCGAAGTGTACATTTCGCGCATCCGCCTCAAGACCACGGACGCCGGCATCGGTATCCGTACCATCCGCGGCTTTGGCTACATGCTCGAACTGGACAAATGAACAGCATCCGCCTGCGCCTGCTCAAGTGGCTGATCGTTCCCATCATCCTGATCAACCTTGCCGGCGCAAGCATGACTTACCTGCTGGCCTGGATTCCGGCCCAGATCGCGTTTGACCAGAGCCTGGCCGACGCCGCGGTGGCACTGGCTTCGCGTCTGCGCGAGGGGCCGGCCGGCGCCACCATCGATCTGCCGCGCCAGGCCGAACAGATCCTGCGCGCCAACGACATCGATGCCTTTTACTTCGTGGTGCGCAGCGGCAAAGGCCAGCTGCTGGCGGGCGACGCCGATTTTCCGCTGGACGGGCGCCTCGAAGTGGCAGCCCACGACGGGACCATGCGTGGCGAGGCGATCCGGGTCGCCTTCCTGCCGGTGGCGCAGGGCGATGAGCGCCTGCTGATCGGCGTGGCCAAGACCATGCGCAAGCGCCAGCAGGTACGTTCGGCGATTCTGCGCGCGCTGCTGCTGGTCGAAGGCGTGTTCATTCTGGCCCTGGTCGGCCTGATCTGGTTTTCCGTGACCAATGGTTTGCTGCCGCTGGCGCGCATGCGGGCCAACCTGAACGCGCGTGAAGCGAATGACCTGGCGCCCATCGACAGTGGCGCCGTGCCGTATGAACTGGCGCCGGTGGTGGGCGCCTTCAACGAGATGCTGGGCAAGGTACGGGCCGGGGCCACCGCGCAGCACAACTTCCTGGCCGATGTGGCGCACCAGCTGCGTACCCCCCTGGCCGGGCTCAAGCTGCAGCTCGAATGGCTGGCCGCGCGCCACGCGGGCGACCCGGACACGGTCCGCTCGGTGCAGCTGATGCTGCTCTCGAACGAGCGCATGATTCGCCAGACCAATCAGCTGCTGGCCCTGGCGCGGGCCGAGCCAAGCCGCTTCGAGAAAAAGCGCCTGGAGCAGGTCGATCTGTCGCAGCTGGTAGGACAGGTGGTACAGTATTTTGTCGACGAAGCGGGCAAGAAGCAGATCGATATCGGCTTCGATCTGCAAACTGCCATCGTGGCCGGCGACACCTTCCTGCTGCGCGACCTGATCGACAATCTGGTCGACAACGCGGTGCGCTACACGCCGCAAGGCGGGACCGTGACGGTGCGCACCTATGCCGACGGCGCCCAGGGCATGCTGGAGGTGGAAGATTCCGGCCCCGGCATCGCGCCGCACCAGCGCGCCCTGGTCTTCCAGCGCTACGTGCGGCTGGACGACAAGAGCACCGGCAGTGGCCTGGGGCTGGCGATCGTGCGCGACATCGCGCTGGCGCACCGGGCCAAGGTCGAAATCGGCGACGGCCGCGAGGGCCGCGGGATGACCATGTCGGTGCGTTTTCCGGCTCTGAAACGGCGCGCCAGCCCGCTGACCATCGCGGCGCTGCCCGGGCGGCGCAGCAGCAGCCGGCCGCGCTCCTGAGGGGCGGGGTCAATCATTTCACACGAGCGGCGCAAGAATCGGTAAAATTGAGGGTTTTGTGCACAGGGCCAAGCTATGGCTGAGAATATGGCCAACGATATCGATCCAACACTCCCCGACGCCGACAGCGGCGTCACCAGCGCTGCCCGGCAGCCGGCCCAGATTGCGCGCGAAGTCGCGCGCCGGCGTACCTTCGGCATCATCTCGCACCCGGATGCGGGCAAGACCACGCTGACCGAAAAGCTGCTGCTGTTCTCGGGCGCGATCCAGATGGCTGGTACCGTCAAGGCGCGCAAGAGCGGGCGCCACGCAACGTCCGACTGGATGGAAATCGAAAAGCAGCGCGGCATTTCCGTGGCCAGCTCGGTGATGCAGTTCGAACACCGCGACCACGTGATCAACCTGCTCGATACGCCCGGCCACCAGGACTTCTCGGAAGACACCTACCGCGTGCTGACGGCGGTCGACTCGGCCCTGATGGTGATCGACGCGGCCAAGGGTGTCGAGGCGCAGACCATCAAGCTGCTGGCCGTGTGCCGCATGCGCAATACCCCGATCGTCACCTTCATGAACAAGATGGACCGCGAAACGCGCGATCCGCTTGAACTGCTGGACGAACTTGAATCGGTGCTCAAGATCCAGTGCGCGCCGGTGACTTGGCCTATCGGCATGGGCAAGAACTTCCGCGGCGTGTACCACCTGCTGCGCGACGAAATCATGCTGTTCAAGGCCGGCGAAGAAAAAGCCGACGGCGCCTTCGAGATCATCAAGGGGATCGACAATCCGAAGCTGCAGGAGATGTTCCCGCTCGAGATCGAGCAGCTGAAGATGGAAGTGGAGCTGGTCCACGGCGCCTCGCATCCGTTCGACCTGGAGCAGTTCCTGGCCGGCGTGCAGACTCCGGTGTTCTTCGGTTCGGCGATCAACAACTTCGGCGTGCGCGAAATTCTGTCGGCGCTGGTGGACTGGGCCCCGGCCCCGCGCGAGCGCGACGCCAGTGTGCGCGTGGTCGCGCCCAACGAGGAACCGTTCTCCGGCTTCGTCTTCAAGATCCAGGCCAATATGGACCCGGCCCACCGCGACCGAATCGCCTTTTTGCGCGTTTGCTCGGGGCGTTTCGAACGTGGCATGAAGGTCAAGCATCTGCGCCTGGGGCGCGAGATCAAGGTGTCCTCGGTGGTGACTTTCATGGCATCGTCGCGCGAACAGGTGGAAGAGGCTTACGCCGGCGACATCATCGGTTTGCCGAACCACGGCAACATGCAGATCGGCGACAGCTTCTCGGAAGGCGAGATGCTGCAATTTACTGGTATCCCGTATTTTGCACCGGACTTCTTCCGCTCGGTGCGGATCCGCAATCCGCTCAAGATCAAGCAGCTGCACAAAGGTCTGCAGCAGCTCGGCGAGGAGGGCGCGGTACAGGTGTTCAAGCCGGTCCAGGGCAGCGAGCTGGTACTGGGCGCGGTCGGGGTGCTGCAGTTCGAAGTGGTGGCCAGCCGCCTGCTGAACGAGTACGGGGTTGACGCCGTGTTCGAAGGCACCAGCATCAGCAGCGCGCGCTGGGTCAGCGGCGAGGACAAGCGGGTGCTGGCTGATTTCGAGACGGCCCTGGGGCACAATGTGGCGTACGATGCGGCCGGCAATCTGGCGTATCTGGCCACCTCCAACGTGAATCTGCGGCTGACCGAAGAGCGCTGGCCGAAACTCAAATTCCACGCCACCCGCGAACACGCGGCCAAGCTGGGATGATATGAAAATGCGCTCCATGTGAGCGCATTTTTCTTGATGCCAGCTACGCTGGCTACAACAGTACCGCCTGTTCGGTCGGATGCCAGTTGCCGCGCCGGGTGCGCAGCATTTCCGTCAGTTCCGGCACCGCCATCGGGCGCGCAAAATAAAAGCCCTGCATGATGTCGCAGCCCGCGCGGCGCAGGAATTCGAGCTGCTCCACGGTTTCCACGCCTTCGGCCACTACCGTCATGCCCAGACTGTGCGCCATGGCGATGATGGCGGTGGCAATCGCCTCGCCGTCGCCCGGCACGTCGTGCACGAAGCTGCGGTCGATCTTGAGCTGGTCGATGGGGAAGCGCTTCAGGTAGGACATGGAAGAATAGCCGGTCCCGAAATCGTCGATCGACAGATGGATACCGGCCGCCTGGAAGCCATGCAGCAAGTCCAGGTTGGCGTTCACGTTCTCCATCAGCACCCCTTCGGTGATTTCCAGCTCCAGCAGCCGCGCTGGCAGGCCGGTCTCGCGCAGGATGGCCAGGATGTCGTCCATCAGACCGTCGTCACGGGTCTGACGCGCGGACAGATTCACGGCCACGTGCTCGATCGTGTCGAGCAGGCCGGCGTCGCGCCACAGTGCTGCCTGGCGGCAGGCACGCTGCAACACCCAGCGTCCGAGGGCGACGATAATCCCGCTTTCCTCGGCCACCGGTATGAATTCGGCCGGACTGACTTGCCCCAGTTCGGGACAGCGCCAGCGCGCCAGCGCCTCGACCCCGACCACACGCCCGCTGCGCAGATCGATCTGCGGCTGGTAATGCAGTTCCAGTTCGTCGCACTCGAGTGCACGGCGCAGGTTGGCTTCCAGCTTGAGGCGCTTCTGGGCCCGTTCTTCCATCGCCGGCTGGAACACTGCAAAGCCGTTCTTGCCATTGTTCTTGGCGTGGTACATCGCCGTGTCGGCGCTGCGGGTAAGGGTGCGTGCATCGCCGGCGTCGCGCGGATAGATGCTCACGCCGATACTGGCGCTCACGTAAAGCTGGTGGCCATTGACCGCAAACGGTTCGGCCAGCGCCGCCAGAATCTTGCGGGCGACCTCGTCGACTGTGCCGGCGTCGCCCGAAGGCTCGACGATGATCACGAATTCGTCCCCCCCAATGCGGCAGATGATGTCGGTTTTGCGCAAGGTGGCG
>DASWMN010000175.1:0-63258 GCA_036399735.1 Telluria sp.
AGCAGCATGGAAGGCGAAGCGCGCGAGGTGGCCCAGGTCCATGCGGGTATCGTGCGTCAGGTGCGCGGCTATGGTCAGCCAGCTGGCGCGCCTTGCGTGATCCTCTCGGGAGGCGAAACCACGGTCACGGTGCGGGGCAGCGGCAAGGGCGGGCGCAATGCCGAATTTCTGCTGGCGCTGGGCCTGGCGCTGGACGGGATGCCGGGCGTGCATGCGATTGCCTGCGATACCGACGGCATCGATGGCAGCGAGGACAACGCGGGCGCGCTGCTGGCGCCGGACAGCCTGACGCGCGCGGCATCAGCCGGACTCGATGGCCGGGCCCTGTTGCTCGACAACGATGCCTACCGTTTTTTCGCCGCGCTCGGCGACCTTGTCATCACCGGCCCCACCCGCACCAACGTCAACGATTTTCGCGCGATGCTGATCGCCTGACGGCCGGGTCCATTCTCTGGCCCAGCCGGGTCTTTTCTGCTCGCAAACATCGATTCCGGCCGGCAATATTCTCACCCATGGTGCATGACTGACAATATAATTTTAACAAATCCAATGAATTTGTTCAAAATAAAACACTTATTGGCAGTATTTTGATTTGGTGGAAACAATTTATTACCGAATTTACTTCAATTCTTACGAATTGTAACAAGTCCCTTGTTGTTAAACCACCGAATCTGCATGGATTTCCACTTTTTCGATTCCTTTTTGAATTAATCTTCAGAGCTCGCTTAAAAAAGCGAGTTCCCCGCCGCAACCAGGGCGAGGAAAAAATGGCAGGGCGCGCTCACCCGCACGTACTTGCCTTCATAAAATGTTTATCGGAAAAATAGAGGAACGACATGAAGCAATTGCATTCGACCTACCCGTCTTTGTTGAAGTTGTGCGCAGCAGCAGTAATCGGCGCCATCCCAATGGTCACCATGGCGGGCATTCCCGAGTACGCAGCATTAGGGCAAACGGAAAACGCGATCGTCACCACCGACCGCATGATTGTGAAGTACAAGGATGCGACGCCAGCCGGCAAGAGCTCCGCCAAAGTACAAGCCATGGGCAGCAACCGCATGGCAATCCTGGCCCGTTCGGGTCAGCAGTTCGGCCTGTCGATGAAAACCATGCACACCACCGCTACCGGTGCCAACGTGGTCAGTCTGGGCAAACGCATGTCGGTGGCTGAAGTTGCAGCACTGGCGCGTGACCTGAAAGAGCGTGATTCGAACGTGGAATACGCTGAGCCGGACCGCATGATGAAAAAGCTGTTCGTGCCAAACGACAGCCGTTACAACGAACAGTGGCAATACTTCGACAACGTCGGCGGCCTGCGTATGCCACAAGCATGGGACGTGAGCACCGGCACCGGCGTGAATGTCGCCGTGATCGACACCGGCTACCGTCCACACGCGGATCTGTCGGGCCAGTTCGTCGGCGGCTACGACTTCATTACCGACACCGCCATTTCGGCTGACGGCAACGGCCGCGATGCCGACGCCATCGATCCGGGCGATTCGACCACCGCCGGCCAATGCGGCGCGGGCGAGCCATCGTCCTCCTCGAGCTGGCACGGTACCCACGTGGCAGGCACCATCGCTGCCAAGACCAACAACAGCACCGGCGTGGCCGGCGTAGCGTTCAACTCGAAGATCGTTCCAGTGCGCGTACTGGGCAAATGCGGCGGCTACACCTCCGACATCGCCGATGCGATCATCTGGGCTTCCGGCGGCAGCGTCGCGGGCGTACCAGCCAACCCTAACCCTGCACGTGTGATCAACATGTCGCTCGGCGGCGGCGGCGCATGCGACACCACCACCCAGAACGCCATCAACAGCGCACGTTCGCGTGGCACCGCGGTTGTGGTCGCAGCTGGTAACGAGAACACCGATGCAAGCAGCTCCAATCCAGCCAACTGCGCAGGTGTCATCACTGTTGCAGCGACCAACCGTTCGGGCGGCCGTGCTTACTACTCCAACTACGGCAACGTGGTTGACGTTGCAGCACCAGGCGGCGACGTTCGTACCGCGGGCGGCGGCATTCTGTCGACGCTCAACGCCGGCACCACCACCCCGGGCGCTGACAGCTATGCGTTCTACCAGGGTACCTCGATGGCAACCCCACACGTCGCTGGCGTGGTTGCACTGATGCTGTCGAAGACCCCGGGCATGACGCCTGACCAGGTTGAGAGCAAGCTGAAAACCACCGCACGCGCCTTCCCGGCAAGCTGCAGCGGTTGCGGCGCTGGCCTGGTTGATGCCAATGCAGCACTGGGCGGCGGCGTTGTTGTGCCACCTAGCGGCAGCAACGAGACCGAGTCGAACAACACCACCGCGACCGCCAACTCGGTCACGGTCAGTGGCACGGTCATGAACGGTAACATGGGTAGCACGACCGATACCGACTACTTCGTGGTGCAACTGCCAGCTGGTAAAACGCTGACTTCGACCCTGACCGCAGGTTCGACGGCCGATTACGATCTGTACGTCTACAACAGCAACGGCAGCCAGATCGGTGCCAGCGAAAACGCAGCAGGCAAGGTTGATTCGGTCGCAGTGACCAACACCGGCACCTCGACCTTCGCACGCTATGTACGCGTCAAGTTCTACAGCGGCGGCACGGGCGCCACCAACGGCAAGTACACGCTGAAACTGAGCTGGTAATATCTGTCGCTGACAGCTAGTACCTGAAATGAAAACGGGTGGCGCAAGCCACCCGTTTTTTTTCGCCTCAGGTAAGCCGGGAGCGACCAAGAACCTTCGCGTAAAATTGACCGCCGGCTGCAAACCTAGAAGGAATTCATGACACAGGATATTCACGCGTATTTGCGCGCGCTAAGCTAGAAGCAGGGCGATCCACCGCCGGTGGTTCCGCTGGCCCTTTTTTTTGAAGGCAATCGGGAGGAAGAGTCCATTGCACCGAACCAGTTCGAAGAGGGCAGACCGCCACTGGCTGCGATGTACGCAAGGTTCAAGGAAATAGCAGCCCGCGCCGATGTATCGGAGGTCGTGGTCGGATTGCATTGGGAATGGAATGATCCCGAGTACGCGGACACGTTTCCTCCGGCCGATACAGTATTTATCATGTCGTCGGCGCCACGGGTGGAAGTCGAAGGCTGGGTGAGTGGCTTGCAGTCCGATGGCGTCCTGACAGGATGGCCTCACGGTACACCGCCGAACGCGCCACTGCTGGCGCGGGGCCATCACGTGTATCGGGTTAGTTGGGATTAATTAAGGCGATGGCCATTCATAAGCCACACCGTCCTCGCGCGGACGATGTGGCTAGTCTTATTCGTACGCGGGCAAACGCCGCTGCTCGTCGGCGCTGAAGTATTTGTCGCGCAGCTGCTGCAGACTGCCCGTCGCATCCTGGGCCAGCTTGCCGCGTTCTGCCAGATAGAGCTGGATGCGGCTCTTCCATGCGGCTTCATCGCGATCAAGTTCCGCCAGCCGGCTCGCGCCTTCCGGCGTGAACGCCGCCGCCCGCAAACGATAGACCTCGTCGTCGCTCGCCCCTTGCGCACGCAGTTTTTGCACGGTTTCCTCGGTACGAATTACACGCGTTGGCGCTTCGCGCTCCTCGCGCATTGCCGGCGACATCTTCGCGTCCAGCGCTGCCAGCTTGTCGGCACGCTGCGCCACCGTCAGGGTGGCGTCGGTGCTGATGTCCAGGCGCGCCAGCGCATCCGTATCATAGGCATCGCTGAAGCCAAACAGGCCCGTAATCTCCTTGGGTGTGAAGTACTGCAGGCGCAGCTTCTGCATGGCCTGCAGGCGCGCACGCGCGGCACCCGCCATGTCGCCCGGTTTCAGGCCGGCCTCCAGATTCACCAGCGCTGCCTTGTAATCGAGGTAGCTGGCCAGCAGGCGCTTGGCTTGGGCCGCCGGCCCAGGTTTCAGACGCTTGTCGAGCTCCCGTTCGATTTCGGCGCGGATCGCGCGCAGATCCTTCTCGCCCTGGCCGGCCAGGTAATAGTCGAACAGGTGCCCGAGTTCGGCATCGACCACCAGCGCGCCGTCGGGATCGGCGCGCACGTCGCCGTCGGGACGGGTGCCTTCCATCGAGCGCACGAAAGCGAAAGGATCGGCAACCGACGCGGGCACAGAGTCTGCCGGCGGCGGCGCCGATGGTGCAAAGGTGGCATACAAGAGGGCGGCCACTACCGCGCCGGCCCCCACTTTTGTCATGGTTGTCAGCGCGGTCATGGCGCCTCCTTACAGACCCAGTTGCTGCAGGCGGTTGGCCTGCTGGCGGAACACCGTGACCGGGCTGGTCTCGAACAGATTGACGATGCCGATCAGCTGATTGACTTCATCGGCGTGGTTCATGCCGTAATCGTCGCGGATGGTGCGGCCCAGGTGGCTCTTGCAGCTGGCGACCAGGCCATCGTTCTTTTCGCCGAAGGCGGCGCCCGTCAGCAGGAACACCGGATCGAGCGCGTCGAAGGCGTTGGTCCAGGTTTTGCCGCCGCTCCAGGAGAAGTAGTGCACGCCGTTGACCACGTAGGCGCCTTCGCCGCAGGCGCTGGTCGGCAGTCCTTGGGGATGGGCGGCGTTGAAGGCGGCGGTGCCGGCAGTCGACAGTGACTTGAGCGCGTTCTGGCCGCTTTGCGGCAGGCCCGAGCCACCCGACAGGAAGGTGATCAGCGCGCCGACCGCGTTGGCCAGCGTGCTGGTCACGCCTGGCACCAGGCCGAGCGCGATGTCGGCCACTTTCGATCCCTTGTTCACGCCAGCCACGCTGCTGACCGAAGCCACCAGGTCGGGCCGGATCGAGGCGACGTAGCGGCTGGTGGGGCCGCCGTGGCTGTGGCCGATCAGGTTGACCTTGCCCTTGCCGGTGGCGGCCACGATCTGCTTGACCTGGGTGAGCAGCTGTTCGCCGCGGATCTCGGTGCTGTTGGCGGCCGAGACGCTGGTCGTGTAGACGGTGGCGCCGCCGCTGCGCAGCGCCGAGGGAATGCCGTAAAAATATTCGACCGGTCCGATTTTGTCGAAGCCGAACAGGCCGTGGACCAGCACGATCGGGTACTTGGTCTGCGTGTAGCCGAGTGCCCACGATGGGGCAGGCGCGGCCATGGCAGCGATGAGGACGACGGGCATGCACTTCCAAAAGCGATTCTTCATTGTGTCTCCGTTATAGGTTTTGAAGTCGACTGCTGGAACTGAAGTTGCGCAATTCAAGTTGCACATTCCTTCCTGTTACCGAGTTCACCAGTTGTGTTCCGCTCCTGACGGCCCTGGGGATGAAAGTTTTTGAATTAGAGCGAGCGCTCGGTTTTTTGAATTTATCACTATCTTTCTGAAATAGCATGACGCGGCGCAATATGCACGGGCGTTCTTTTCCATCCAGAATTTAAGTGTGGTGTTAATGCGAACAAGCGGCCGGACTGCCTGCGCTGTCCGGCCGACATGCGCTTACAGACCCAGCTGCTGCAGGCGGTTGGCCTGTTGCCGGAACACGGTGACCGGGCTGGTCTCGAACAGATTGACGATGCCGACCGTCTGGTTGACTTCATCGAGGTGGTTCATGCCATAGTCGTCGCGGATCACGCGGCCCAGATGCGAACTGCAGCTGGCCACCAGGCCGTCGTTCTTTTCGCCCAGCGCCACGCCGGTGGCAAGCAGGAAGGGATCGACCACGTCGAAGGCGTTGGTCCAGCTTTTGCCACCGCTCCAGGAGAAGTAGTACACGCCATTGACCACAGGTGCGCCTTCGCCGCAGGCGCTGGTCGGCACACCTTGCGGATGGCGCGCGTTGAAGGCGGCCATGCCGGCCGTGGTCAGCGATTGCGCCGCTGCCATGCTGTCTTGCGGATAGCTCGAGCTGCCCGACAGGAAACTGATCAGCTTGGCGAGCGCATCGGCCACGCCAGCCGCGCCCGGTGCCACCTTGAGGATGATGTCGGCCACTTTCGAGCCCTTGTTGACACCGCCGACCGAGCTGACCGAGGCGATCAGGTCGGGCCGGATCGAGGCGGCATAGCGGATCGTCGGACCGCCGTGGCTGTGGCCGATCAGATTGACCTTGCCCTTCCCGGTGGCGGCAATGATCTGCTTGACCTGGGTCAGCAGTTGTTCGCCGCGCACCTCGGTGCTGTTGGCGGCCGAGACGCTGGTGACATACACGGCAGCGCCGCCGCTGCGCAGGGCGGAGGGGATGCCGTACCAGTACTCGACCGGGCCGATATTGTCGAAGCCGAACAAGCCGTGCACGAGCACGATCGGGTAGCGGGTCTGGGTGTAGCCAAGGGCCCAGGAAGGGGCGGGCAGGATCAGGGTTGCGGCAAGCAGCAGGGACAGGCATTTCCAAAAGCGATTCTTCATCAGTGTCTCCGTTAAGGTTGATGGAAGTCGAATGCTGGAACGGAAGTTGGGCGATGCGAGTCGCACAGTCCTTCCTGTTACCGAGTTCACCAGATGTGTTCCGCTCCTGACAGCCCTGAGGAAAATAAATAGAGCGAGCGCTCGGTCTGCAGAATCTAGCACCGGTTTATGTATAAAGCATGACGCGCCGCAATATGTGCGCCTCTTCTTTTCCTCACTGAATTTATATGTGGTTTTATGGCGATATAATCGTTCCATATACCAATTTTGGTCAGACACGAGCAAATATGAGTACTGTGGCGTCCGGCCGTTTCGATTTCGAGCAATTCCAGGGCATGAGTTCGCTTAATGGCGAGACCATCTGGGCCTACCTGGTCGACCGCCATGCCGACCGCATCGGCGTCAAGCGCCGCAAGCCGGCCCTGGAAAACATGGAGCGCATTTTCGGCGCCACCTTCCGGCTGGCCAATGAGGTGGGCTTTCGGGCGATGAGCTTGCGCGACCTGTGCCGCGAGACGGGGCTGTCGATGGGCGGCCTGTACGGCTATATCGACAGCAAGGACCAGCTGGCCGAAATGATCGAGGACGTGGTGCGCCACGCGACCTTTGAACTGCCGCGCATGTTCGCGCACCTGAGCGCGCCGCAGGACCGGCTCGAAGCGCTGGTGCGCGGTACCATCTACCTGTCCGAAATCCTGCAGCCCTGGTTCTATTTCGTCTACATGGATTCGCGTGTGCTCAATCACGAGCAACGCGGCATGGCGAAAAATTCGGAACTGTCGGTGCAAACCACCATTGCCGGGATCCTCGACGAACTCCAGCCGCCGCCGCCGGGCAATACCACCTTGCTGTCGGCCCACATCGTGGCCACCTTCCAGGACTGGTACATCAAGCGCTGGAAATACCGCGCGGCCAAGGTGCATGTCGACGATTTCGCCGACAGCGTGGTGTTGCTGATGCGCAGCCATTTGCGTTGATGCTTCAGGCGCGCTCGGCGCGGAACTTGCAACATTTCGCGTTGTGGTGAATACTGTATGCAATTACAGTATTAATGCCAGCTACCGTGACCGCCACTGCCCAACGCCACATTGCCCACCTCGACATGGACGCCTTCTACGCGTCGGTGGAGCTGCTCAAGTATCCGGAACTGCGCGGACAGGCCGTGGTCATCGGCGGCGGGCGCGACCAGCATCCGGTCGAGCAGGTCGACGGCACCCGGCGCTTTGCGCGGCTGCGCGATTACGTCGGGCGCGGCGTCGTCACCACCTCCACCTATGAAGCGCGCGCGCTGGGGATCTACTCGGCGATGGGCATCATGAAGGTCGCCAAACTGGGCCCGGACGCGATCCTGCTGCCCACCGATTTCGATTCCTACCGCAAGTTTTCCAGCATGTTCAAGGAAGCGGTGGCTGGCATTGCGCCGATCATCGAAAACGTCGGCATCGATGAAATCTACATCGACCTGAGCGAATTCGGCGACCAGGCGGCGGCAGTCGCGCGCAAGATCAAGGAAGCGGTCACGGCGACCACCGGCCTGTCGTGCTCGATCGGCCTGGCGCCCAACAAGCTGCTGGCCAAGATCTGCTCGGACCTGGAAAAGCCGAACGGCCTGACCATCCTGCGCCAGGAGGACGTAGCTACCCGCGTGTGGCCGCTGCCCGTGCAGAAGATCAATGGCGTGGGCCCGAAAGCAAAAGAAAAACTGAACAATATCGGGATCGTCACCATTGGCGACCTGGCGCGCACCGAGGCGGCCGTGCTGCGCCCGCATTTTGGCGAGCTGAACACGTCGTGGCTGTGCCGCGTGGCGCAAGGCGCCGATGACCGGCCCGTGCGTACCAGTTCCGAAACCAAGTCCGTCAGCCGTGAAGTGACCTTCGAACGGGATCTGCAAGTGGTGGCCGACCGGCCCGTGCTGTCGGCCAAGATTGAAGCGCTGTGCGGACGCGTGGCCGACGACCTGAAAAAGCATGCACTCTCCGGTAAGACCGTCGGCATCAAGCTCAAGTTCGAGGATTTTTCCACCGTCACGCGCGATATCACGCTGCCCAAAAATACCGCGGATCCGCTGACGATTCTGAAGGCCGCGCGCGATTGCCTCAAGCGCGTGCCGTTCGAAAAGAAGATCCGCCTGCTGGGCGTGCGCATCTCAACCCTGTCGGCGCTGTCGGCTGCCAACAGCAGCGAGAACGCCCAGGCCGAGCTATTCCCCTTCGCTTAAGCGGTCGTCCTTTGCAGCGTTACGGCAAGGCGTACCGGACAGTTGAAAAAATGTCAGCACCGTCACGCCACAGTCGGGCAACTCCTCAGCCTGCTCGCATACCCGAGCGTGTAAAATATCGTTCCTTCGGAAAATTTGACTGAAACAAGGCAAACGCACATGTGGTTCAAGAATCTACAGATTTATCGCCTGCCCGCGCCATGGGCCTACACCCCTGAGCAGCTGGAAGCGGCGCTCGCGCCACAGAGTTTTGTTCCGGCCACCAGCAATGAATTGCTGCGCCAGGGCTGGGACACCCCGCGTCCCAACGGCGGCCTGGTGCACGTCGTCAACAAGCAGATGCTGATCCTGCTTGGCACGGAAAAGAAGCTGCTGCCCGGTTCGGTCATCAACCAGGTGGCCAAGGCCAAGGCAGCCGAGCTGGAAGAAGCGCAAGGTTTCGCTCCCGGCAAGAAAGCCATGAAGGAACTGAAAGAGCGCGTGGCCGACGAACTGTTGCCGCGTGCGTTCAGCATCCGCAGCAATGTCTGGACCTGGATTGATCCGGTCAACGGCTGGCTGGTGGTTGACGCGGCCAGCCCGGCCAAAGCCGACGATGTGGTCAAGCTGCTGCTCAAGGCGGTCGACCGTATGCCGCTGGAAAGCCTGCGCGTGCAGCGCTCGCCGGTGGCGGTGATGACGGCCTGGCTGGAAACTGACGAAGCGCCGGTCGGCTTCACGGTCGACCAGGATACCGAACTGCGCGCCACGGGCGAGAGCAAGGCGGCGGTGCGTTACGTCAAGCATGCGCTGGAAGCGGACGATATCCGCCGCCACATCGCGGCCGGCAAGCAGTGCACCCGTCTGGCCATGACCTGGAACGACAAGATTTCCTTCGTGCTGACCGAGTCGCTGGCGATCAAGGGCATCAAGCCATTGGACGTGATCAAGGAAAACGACGCCAGCACCCGCAACGATGAAGAGCGTTTCGACAACGACATGATGCTGATGACTGGCGAACTGGCCAAGATGATGGCCGACATCGTCGAAGCACTGGGCGGCGAAGCAAAGGCGTAAGCGCTGCTGCCACAGGCAACAACGGCCACTCCGGTGGCCGTTGTCACGTCTGCACCGCGCTTTTTACAGCGGCTGGAACACGCCGGCGGCGCGGTTCTTGGTCACGTTATCCCAGCTGAAGACCTGGCCGTTCATGGCCACATACACGCCCGCCGGCAAGGTCTGCGCGGCGGCGCTGGCAAAGCCCAGATTGAACAGGGCGTCCGAGTTGGCGATCGAATACGGAATCATGGCGCCGGTGAAGACGATCGTCTTGCCGAGCGCAACGGCGCCCAGCACGGCTGCGGTCTCTTTCATGGTGTCGGTCCCGTGCACGATCACGATGGCTTTCTCGGCCGCGTGCTGGCACGAAGTGAGCACCCGCTTGCGGTCCACATCCTGCATGTCCAGCGAATCGAGCAAGGGCAGGATTTCCAGCGCCACGGGAATGGTCATGCGGCTGCGCGCCAGCACAGCGGGCAGGTGGCTGTCGGCGAAGCCCAGCGTGCCATTGAGTTCGTTGTAATGTTTGTCGAAGGTGCCGCCGGTGGCGATGATGCGCAAGCTCATAATGTTCTGGAGATTCTGTGGGAAAAGGTGCCTAATGATACCGTGTAGCATCGGCCCTGTCGAAATGCGGAAGGTGCGCGCCCTCGTTTGCGGTTGCGTTAGAATCGCCCGCTTCTGCCTGAGTAAACTGATCGTTTGGACTGATCCCCCCATGAAAGCCGTCGCACCCGGAACCGTTATTTTCCATCGCCATCGCGGGTATGGCGTGATTACCCATGTCAATCTGCTGACCGGCTGGATTTCAGCCCGTTTCGGCAGCGAGGCGCGCACGCTTGACCTGAATCTGTCGCAGGATGAAGTCCAGCACGCCGATGGCGAGGCCATCCTGTTCCGCCACGCCCCGCCCGACCGCATGCCCCATGCGCGCCTGATGGCCATGGTGCGCGCGCTGCACCAGGCCGGCTACGAAAAACTGTATCTGTATGCCTGGCCCAAGCCGTCCGGACTGCACTGGCGCTGGCATTTGTTTACCGGTCAGCGCAACTGGATGCAGCGGCCCTGGCGCGAGGGATGGTATGGCTCGGGTGCCGACTACAACGGCAACCCGGTGATGGGATGGGGCGATTCCCCGGGCGCCACCACCGAAGAGCTGATTCACGCGCTGGCAAAATTCGATCCCCAAGGTCTGGCCCAGGCGCTCGGGCGCGATGAAGACCACCGCCTGTGGTTCGAGGGCGTATGCCAGGCGCTGCTGCCCGGCTATATGTACAGTCTGGACATGGAGCGCGCCACCGCCGGCGGCCTGCGCGAGACCCCACCCGTGCCGGTGATTGCCGTACGCGCCGGCTTGCCGGCCTATGCAGGGCCCACGATTGGCTGGCCGCCCGGCTGGGCAGGACTATGGACGCGTGCCCACGTGCTGCCTGCACCACCGATCAATATCACGGGCGACAACAAATTGCGGGAAACGTCGGACTGACCGGCGTGTTGTCGCGCCATGCCAACAGGGTGGCGGCCGCGCATTTTCGTACCGGAAAGAAAATGTTATTATCGTTTGCTTAATGCCTGGCTGTTGCCTCAGGCTTGTGTTCGATAACAAGGTTTTCCCCATGCCCACGTCCAACCTGCTCACGCCATCGGCTACCGGTGACACTGACCTGCTCGACGTATTCCCGCGCCGTCGCATCCATATCTACTTTGCAGGCACCCTCGACAACACGCTGACCATGTTCGCCATGGCCCTTGTGTTTGGCGTGCTGGTGCTCCTGTCGATGGGACTCAGCCTGCCCGATATCGCCAGGGATGCCGCCATGAAGCGCGAGGGCAAGTCCGTGGTGGAAGAGGCGGCGCAGATCGAGGGGGCGTGCCGGCGCCTGAAGTTCGTGTTTGTCGATTGCTCGGCCAGGATCAGCTACCGTCCCGATCCCGACGTGGATCAGGTTGTCACGGTCGAGCAGAGCTATCTGTTTCTGGGGACCAGCTACGACACCACCGTCGATGTGCTGCGCAGCACCGTGCGCCCGGAACGCGTGACCACCACCCTGGCCACGGCGCATCTGGGCAACCGCATCTTTACCTTGCTGCTGCTGTGCGCGATCCTGGGCGCGCTGGCCTGGTTCTGCGCGCGCGAAGGCTGGCGCTGCAAACTGCGTTTGCGGCTGGAAGGCAAGAAAGTCGCGCTGCGCCCGTTGATCGTGACAGTGCGCGATATCGACCGCCACAACCATGTGCGCTTCGAGGCCACCATCGATGGGGTCCAGGTCAAGGACAGCAACCGCTTGCGTGAGGGCGACAGCCCGCTGTACCTGCCTGGCAGCGACGGCCTGGCGCTGGCCGTGGCCGTGCCCGATTCCCCGCTGCTGATCCTGATCGACCATGACCTCACGGTGCTCGCATTTACCGAGCCCGAGCGGGCCCAGATCCGCGCCGCGCTAGCCTGAGGCCAGCGCCGCAGGATTGAGAATATTGCTGGGCGTACCGTTGGCGAACTGCACGATGTTCTCAAACGCCGCCCTGAAATACATCTCGTAACTGTCCTTTTCAACATAACCGAGGTGCGGGGTCGCCAGCACGGTGGGAATGCGCAGCAGCGCACTATCCGCCGCCAGCGGCTCGCTGGTGAACACGTCCAGCGCCGCCTGGCCGGGCCGGCCCAGGTGCAGAGCGGCTTCGAGCGCCCCATCGGCCACCAGTTCGGCCCGGCTGATGTTCACGAACAAGGCGCTCGGCTTCATGCGCGCCAGATCGTCGGCGGTGACGATGCCGCGGGTGGCGTCAAGCAGGCGCAGATGCAGGCTGAGCACATCGGCACGGGCAAAAAATGCCGCGCGTGACGGCGCCGCTTCGAAGCCGTCAGCCTGCGCCTGCGCGCGGCTGCCCTCGCCGCCCCAGACCAGCACCTGCATCCCGAAGGCCTTGCCATAGCCGGCAACCAGCTTGCCAATCTTGCCGTAGCCCCAGATCGCCAGGGTTCTGCCGCGCAGCACCGTGCCGAGGCCGTTCAGGGCGGGATTGATGGAGGCGGTCTGCCACAGTCCGTCTTTCAGATTGTTCGCGTAAGGGACAATCTTGCGCGCGGCGGCCATGATCAGCGCCCAGGCCAGTTCCGCCGGCGCCACCGGCGAGCCCACTCCTTCGGCGATCGCGATGCCGCGCTCGGTGGCCGCGTCGACATCGACATGGCCACTGACCTTGCCGGTCTGGGAAATGAGCTTCAGGTTCGGCAGTTTGGCCAGCAAGGGGCGCGCCAAACTGGTCCGTTCGCGGATCAGCACCAGGGCTTCAAAAGGGGCCAGCCGGATCGCCAGCTGGCCGGCACCGCGGGCCGAATTGGTGAAGATTTTCACCTCGTGGCGGGCCAAAATATTCATGCAATCCAGATTACGAACGGCATCTTGGAAGTCGTCAAGTACAGCTATTTTCATGGATGTTAGGCGAAGTTAGCGAAAAAATCGTAGGACAATAACGGGATCTCGTGAATTCGGAATAGCCTACTACGTTAGTCAACAATTCTTACTACATTTTCGTTTAAATCGGCTATTAGCAGGTGTACAATCGGGCCAAAATTGAGGCACCGACCCGTCGGTTCCAGCAGTACCGTTCCGTCAACCCCCACATCCATCGCCGGGGTTGTCGACATGACCGCCGTATCGCCGAACCATCCCCAGGAATGGATTTCCGAGCGCAAGCCACAAGCTGACGACGATCCTGCCGTGCCGGAACAAGAAAAGAATTCTTATTGGCATTGGAGGTAGTATGAATCAGCCCGTTATGGGTGGCGTTGCAACATTGAACGTCCCAGCTTACATCAAACATCAAAAGCTCATCAATTGGGTCAGCGAAATTGCTGCCCTGACGAAGCCGGCCCGCATCTACTGGTGTGACGGCTCGCAGGAAGAGTACGATCGCCTGTGTGGCGAGATGGTCGCCGCCGGCACCATGAAAAAGCTGAACCCGGCCAAGCGCCCGGGGTCTTACCTGGCATGCTCGGATCCGACCGACGTGGCCCGTGTGGAAGACCGCACCTACATCTGCTCGGAAACCAAAGAGCAGGCCGGTCCCACCAACAACTGGATGGCCCCGACCGAAATGCGCGGCACCCTGAACGCACTGTTCGACGGTTGCATGGCAGGCCGCACCCTGTACGTGGTGCCGTTCTCGATGGGCCCGCTGGGTTCGCCGATCGCCCACATCGGCGTTGAATTGTCCGATTCGCCTTACGTTGCCGTCAACATGCGCATCATGACGCGCATGGGCAAAGCCGTGTACGACGTGCTCGGCACCGACGGCGAGTTCGTGCCTTGCGTGCATACCGTTGGCGCGCCGCTGGCGGCAGGCCAGAAAGACGTGGCCTGGCCATGCAACAAGACCAAGTACATCGTGCACTACCCCGAAACCCGTGAAATCTGGTCCTACGGTTCCGGCTACGGCGGTAATGCGCTGCTGGGCAAGAAGTGCTTCGCGCTGCGCATCGCCTCGAACATGGGCTTCCAGGAAGCCCAGGCTGGTGGCACCGGCTGGCTGGCTGAACACATGCTGATCCTGGGTGTGGAGTCGCCCGAAGGCAAGAAGCACTATGTGGCAGCGGCCTTCCCTTCGGCCTGCGGCAAGACCAACTTCGCCATGCTGATTCCGCCGAACAGCTTCAACGGCTGGAAAGTGACCACCATCGGCGACGATATCGCGTGGATCAAGCCGGGTGCCGATGGCCGCCTGTACGCGATCAACCCGGAAGCGGGCTACTTCGGCGTGGCACCGGGCACCAACACCAAGACCAATTCGAACTGCATGGCGTCCATGGATGCCAACACCATCTTCACCAACGTCGCGCTGACCGACGACGGCGACGTCTGGTGGGAAGGCCTGACCAAGGAAGCGCCTGCGCACCTGATCGACTGGCAGGGCAATGACTGGACCCCGGCTTCGGGCGTCAAGGCAGCGCATCCGAACGCCCGTTTCACCGTCGCCGCGACCCAGAATCCGGTGCTCGATCCGGCCTGGGACGATCCTGCCGGCGTGCCGATTTCGGCCTTCATCTTCGGTGGCCGCCGTTCGACCACGGTGCCGCTGGTGACTGAAGCGCGCAACTGGAACGAAGGCGTCTACATGGCTGCCACCATGGGTTCCGAAACCACCGCCGCCGCTGCCGGCCAGATGGGCATCGTGCGCCGCGATCCGTTCGCGATGCTGCCTTTCATCGGTTACAACATGGCTGACTACTTCCAGCACTGGCTGGACATGGGCAAGAAAATCAGCGCCGTCAATCCTGCTGCGCTGCCGAAGATCTACTGCGTCAACTGGTTCCGTACCGATGAAGCGGGCAAGTTCGTCTGGCCTGGTTTTGGCGACAATATGCGCGTGCTGAAGTGGATGCTCGAGCGCATTGAAGGCGCGACCGGCGGCACCGAGAACGTGTTCGGCACGACGCCTGATTTTGGCGACCTGAACTGGGATGGCCTGGAATTCACGCAGCAGCAGTTCAATACGATCACCTCGATCGACAAGGCTGCCTGGAATGAAGAACTCAAGCTGCATGATGAGTTGTTCGAGAAGCTGGCGTATCACCTGCCACAAGAACTGGTCGCTACCAAGGCCGATCTCGAAAAACGCCTCGCGTCATAAGCGCGTCGCGGTCAATGAAAAACGGCACCCGCGGGTGCCGTTTTTTTTCGCGCCGATGCCTTATTCGCCGAGCCAGTCGCGCCAGCCGCTGGCGCTGCCGCCATCCTGCGTCAGGCGCAGGCGCCAGCATGCGGGCCCGCTGGCCTGCTCGAACTGCATTTCCAGGACCGGGGTTTCATGCAGCGTGTCCTCCAGCTCCAGCATGGCGGCGTAGCCGCGCACCAGGCGCCGGTCGGGTGCGACGCCCAGCTTGGGGCAGCCGGTAAAGATGATGTCCTTGTCGGCGCCGGTTTCAGATGCGCCAAAGGCGGGCGCCGCCGCACACACGCTGGAGCGGTACTGGTAGGGCAAAAATGCCTTCGGCTGCGCGCCGGTGCGCCCAAGATCGCTGCCGAAGAACTGCTGGCGCGTAAAGAAGGACAGCAGGTGGCGGTAAGGTTCGCGCGCCGCCGGCATCGCATACTGCACCGCTTGCACGATGGCGGCGTAGCGCGCGCTGCAGCTGGCGGCGGTGGCCACGGGGAGCAGCTTGCGCACAGCCTGGCCCTGTGGCTGCAGGGTGAATTTGTCGCTGTCGGACAGCGCCAGTTTCGGACCGACGCTCACTTCGGCGGTGTCCTCCTCCATGTCGTCGTCTTCTTCGACGTTTTCAAATTCGTAGACGTGGCCGGCGATAAAGCCGCCCGCCGGCGCAATGCGAAACAGGCCGGCCGAATCGTCGACCGCATGACTGATGTCGCGCAGGCCGTATTTTTCGGCCAGGATGCGCATGTCTTCGCGCGGCGCGCCATCGTCGCCGAAGGCGCCCTTGCGCATCAGGTAGTAGCTGACGTCAGTCTCGCCCAGCTGGTCGCCCGGATCGAGATGCTTGAGCATGACCTTCAGATTGCGGTTGGCGGTCACGTCGCGGATCGTGAAGTCCCTGGCCTTGAGCTTGGGCGGCACCTCGAGCAGGATCTGGTTGCCCTTCTTGTCGCGGCTATGCGTCTTGAAGACCGGCTTTTTCCAGAACAGGACCCCGAGCGCGTTCTCCGGCAAGGCGATCTTGCCGTCGCCATTCAAATGCAGAAAGCCGCTGGTGTCAGGGCGGGGTGCGGGACAGTCGCAGGCGGCCATGGCGGGCGCCTGCAGAATCAGCACTGCCAGCATGGCAGCCATGCATCGGCGAAGCGTGGTGAGAGCAAACGGCATGCAGGTTCCGGGAAGCGGTGAACAGCAACGATTCTACAGTGCCGTCCCTGCCTTGGGAACCTGCGTCAGTCCTTTTACTTAGAGGATGCTGAAGCGTTTGCCATAGCCGGCATCATCGACCATCGAGATGCCATCGGGCTGCTGGGCGAAGCGGAAGCCGCCGTGCGGGGTGGCCGCGCGGTAGATCACGTTGCCGCTGTCATTGAAGATGGCGAACCAGCGCGGCTTGCGCTCGGTGCTGCCGGCGGTGACGAGCAGGAAGTGGCGCGCGCCGACGTCGAACTGCGCCACTTCCAGCACGCGGTTGCCGCCGCTGCCGGAAAACTCGGGCGGGATGATTTCTTCGACAAAGATATCGTTTTTGGCCATGATCATCAGCCGGTCGGGCACCGAAGCGGGCAGGAAGGGCGCCGACACGCCAGGGTGGCGATTCGGCGCGTGGTACAGGACCTCGAAGTTGCGCACGCGGGCGCGGGTGCCGTCAGCCACGCTGGCGCGCTGGGCGAAGCCGGCCAGGCTGGCCTCGTCGCCGCGGGGCGCGAGGAACATGCCCGGAGTGCGCACCACACTGACCTGCACCTGCGGGCTGCGCGTTTCGGGGTAGCCGCTGGCCGCTTGCGTCTCGCGGGTGGAATAGTAAGTGCACGCCACCAGGGCTGTCGCAAGGATAAGGATCAGGTAACGTGCCACGATGGTTCCTGGAATTAAAAGAATTGCCTTGAGTATCTTCGTGCCCGCGTCTTGCCGCGAGCCGGATCTGAAAAGTACCGGCTGACGGTGCTTCAGGGGGCGTCGGGCGCGCCCACTGGGGCAAGGGCGCGCACGCCTGTGTGACAAAGCGTGTACCTGTTTGGCCCCAGTCATGGCAAGATGTGGTTTGAATGTTGAATTGCGTAAATAGTATGAAGAGATTGTCAGCCGTTTTCCTGTTCCTCGCCGCTGCCCATGCAGCAGGCGCCACCGTGGACAAAACCAGTGACGACATCAAGGAAGGCGTGGCCGATGTCGTCAAGCGCTACGCCAATGCGATCGCCTGTCCCGGGGTTCGGGTGCGCCCGGCCGACGTGCTGACGCTGGTGCCGTACAAGCGCGGCGAGCGCCAGCAGGCCCGCTACGCGGTGCTGTGGACGGGCGACCCGGGTTGTATCGCGGGACCGGGCGACGAGGCGACCTACATCGCCATCGCCACCATCAGCGGTGGCCGTTTTGTGGTCGATCCGAAGCTGTCGTCACCGCTGGTGCAGTTCGAAAGCCCGGTGCGCTTTGTGCGGCGCGTGGTGGAGTACACCGAAGACACGCTGATCTTGCAGGGAAATATCTACGGCCCGCAGGACGCGCATAACAAGCCGAGCATCCCGGTGCGCTTCACGCTGCAGCTCGATGATAACGGCCACTGGAAGATGGTGGAGAAACGGGTGCTGCCGATCGGGACAGCGGGCGGTTGACCGGAACAAATGTGACATGGGCCCCTTTGCGGGGCCCATGTCATTCAAAGCAGCAGCGCATCAAGCCTTCAACAGCGGCCCCAGGTACTTCCCGGTCACGCTGGCCGGATTCTTGGCCACTTCCTCCGGCGTACCGGTGGCGATGATCTGTCCGCCGCCGGCGCCGCCTTCCGGCCCCAGATCCACAATCCAGTCCGCCGTCTTGATCACATCCAGATTGTGTTCAATGATGACCAGCGTATTGCCCTGGTCACGCAGGCGGTGGATCACCTTGAGCAGCAGGTCGATATCGTGGAAATGCAGACCCGTGGTCGGCTCGTCCAGGATGTACAGCGTGCGGCCCGTATCGCGCTTGGACAATTCCAGCGACAGCTTGACGCGCTGCGCTTCACCGCCCGAGAGCGTGGTCGCGCTCTGTCCCAGCTTGATGTAACCCAGACCAACGTCGAGCAGCGTCTGCAGCTTGCGCGCGATCACTGGCACCGGCTTGAAGAATTCGTGCGCGTCTTCCACCGTCATGTCCAGCACCTGGGTGATGCTCTTGCCCTTGTACTGCACTTCCAGCGTTTCGCGGTTATAGCGCTTGCCATGGCAGACATCGCACGGCACATACACGTCCGGCAGGAAGTGCATTTCGACCTTGATCACGCCATCGCCCTGGCACGCTTCGCAGCGTCCGCCCTTGACGTTGAACGAGAAGCGCCCGGCGCTGTAGCCGCGCTCCTTGGCTGCCGGCACCCCGGAGAACAGATCGCGGATTGGCGTGAACAGGCCGGTGTAAGTGGCCGGGTTCGAGCGCGGCGTGCGCCCGATCGGGGCCTGGTCGACCGAGATCACCTTGTCGAAGTGTTCCAGGCCGCTGATCGAATCATGCGGCGCCGGTTCCGTCTGCGAACCATACAGGTGGCGCGACAGGGCCGGATACAGCGTGTCGTTCACCAGCGACGATTTGCCCGAGCCGGACACGCCGGTCACGCAGGTCATCAGGCCCACTGGCAGCTTGAGCGAGACCTTTTTCAGGTTGTTGCCGGTCGCCCCGGTGATCACCAGCTGGCGGTTCGGATCAACAACGTGGCGCTTTTTCGGCACCGCGATTTTCAGGGTGCCATTGAGGTACTTGGCGGTCAGCGATTTCTTGTTCTTGAGGATGTCCTTGAGCGTGCCCTCGGCGATGATCTCGCCGCCATGCACGCCGGCGCCGATACCCATGTCGACGACGTAGTCGGCGGTGCGGATCGCGTCTTCGTCATGCTCCACCACAAGCACGCTGTTGCCGATGTCGCGCAAGTGCTTGAGCGTGTCGATCAGGCGGTCGTTGTCGCGCTGGTGCAGGCCGATCGACGGTTCATCGAGCACGTACATCACGCCGGTCAGGCCGGAGCCGATCTGCGAGGCCAGGCGAATGCGCTGCGCTTCGCCGCCGGACAGGGTATCGGCGCTGCGGTCCAGCGACAGGTAGTCCAGGCCCACATTGTTGAGGAACTTCAGGCGCGAGATGATTTCCTTGATCACGCGGTCGGCGATGTCCTTTTTCGCGCCCTTGAGCGTGAGCTTTTCGAAGAATTCGAGGCAGTCGCGCAGCGGTTTGCGCGCCACTTCATAAATCGCCCGCTGCTGCTTGCCGGTGCCGACTTTGACGTAGCGCGCTTCCGTGCGCAGGCGCGCGCCGTCGCACGACGGGCACTGCTTCTCGTTGATGAACTTGGCCAGTTCTTCCTTGACCGCCATCGAATCGGTCTCGCGGTAGCGGCGCGACAGATTGGTGATCACGCCTTCGAAGGTGTGTTCGCGAATCACGGTGCGGCCACGCTCGTTCACGTAGGTGAACGGGATCGAGGTCTTGCCCGAGCCGTACAGCACCGCCTTCTGCGCATCTTCGCTCAGCTTTTCGAACGGCGCGTCGATATCGAATTCGTAGAACGCGGCCAGGTTCGACAGCATCTGGAAGTAGAACTGGTTGCGCCGGTCCCAGCCCTTTACCGCGCCCGAGGCGAGCGACAGGTTGGGGAAGGCGACAATGCGGCGCGGGTCGAAGAACTCGATATGGCCCAGGCCATCGCATTCGGGGCAGGCGCCCATCGGGTTATTGAAGGAGAACAGGCGCGGTTCGAGTTCCTGCAGCGAGTAGCCGCAGGTGGTGCAGGCGAATTTGTTCGAGTACACATGCTCGGCGCCGCCGTCCATTTCAAGTACCACGGCGCGGCCGTCAGCCAGGCGCAGCGCGGTCTCGAAACTCTCGGCCACGCGCTGCTTGATCTCCTGGTTCACCTTGACGCGGTCGATCACCACGTCAATGGTGTGCTTCTCGGTTTTCTTCAGCTTGGGCAGGTCGTCGATCTCGTAGATCTTGGCCGCGTGGGTACCGCTCTGGATGCGAAAACGCACAAAGCCCTGCGCCTGCATCCCTTCGAACAGGTCGGAGTGCTCGCCCTTGCGGTTGGCGACCACCGGGGCCAGGATCATCAGCTTGGTATCTTCCGGCATGGCCAGCACGGCGTCGACCATCTGCGACACCGTTTGCGCGGCCAGCGGATTTTCCGGGTGGTCCGGGCAGTAGGGTGTACCCACGCGCGCGTACAGCAGACGCAGATAGTCGTGGATTTCAGTGACGGTGCCGACCGTGGAGCGCGGATTGTGCGAGGTGGCCTTCTGCTCGATCGAGATGGCCGGCGACAGCCCTTCAATCAGATCGACATCGGGTTTTTCCATCAGCTGCAGAAACTGGCGTGCATAGGCCGACAGCGATTCCACATAGCGGCGCTGCCCTTCCGCGTACAGCGTGTCGAAGGCCAGCGACGATTTGCCGGAGCCGGACAGGCCGGTGATCACGACCAGCTTGTTGCGTGGCAGGTCGAGACTGATGTTCTTGAGGTTGTGCGTACGTGCGCCGCGAATGCGGATCTGTTCCATGTGTTGTGCCTTAAACGGGTAGCCTGTAACTATAGCCGTGTTTCGATAGCGACGTCGGGCACCACGCTGGATGTGGCATCTTGATATCGCTCAATGAATGGGTGCGAATGAATACTGTATATAATACCAGTATTCATGCTTCAGGCAAACGAATGACGAGTGGACAACAAGCCGGCCGGCCGCAAAAGGAATTCGGCGGCGTTTGCGCTAAAACCGGTTCGTTTCAGACCATGACTGACATATAATCGTCGTTTGGTAAAAACATCGTGCCGCAGTGCTCGCTGCGGTTCTAGAGGAGTAATACATGGCATCAGTCAATAAAGTCATCATCGTCGGCAACCTGGGCCGTGACCCGGAAATTCGCTACATGCCGAGCGGTGACGCCATCGCCAACATCGCTGTTGCGACTTCGTACAAATCGAAGGACCGCAATACCGGCGAACAAAAAGAGCTGACCGAGTGGCACCGCATCTCCTTCTTCGGCCGCCTGGCTGAAATCGTTGGCCAGTACCTGAAAAAAGGTTCGTCGGTGTACGTCGAAGGCCGCCTGCAAACCCGTAAGTACACGGACAAGGACGGCGTCGAGAAGTACGCAACCGACATCATCGCCGAGCAGATGCAAATGCTCGGTGGCCGTCAGGGCATGGGCGGCGACGCCGGCGGCGGCATGGACGACAGCGGCTACGACGCGCCGCCACAGCGCCAACCGCAGCAACAGCAGCAGGCCCCCCGCCAGGCGCCAGCGGCACCCGCCGCCCGCCCTGCACCGCGCCCTGCGCCAAACTTCTCGGACATGGACGACGACATTCCGTTCTGAATCCTGCCGCAGCAGTTGCAAACAAACTCTGGCGAGCCTTCGGCTTCCGGGGTTTTTTTCATGCAGCGTCGTGAATGGGGATAGCTGGCCGTACCTTTTTGCCGTACTCCCTCTTCCACGACACCGCGAGAAAAACCATGCAACAGCCAATCGAACAGCATTCCCAGCCGATGCGCGTGACGCGCATCGGCGCCGGCATATTTATCATCGCCGATTTTTTAAGTCCGCAAGAATGCGCTGACTTCATCGCGCAAAGCGAGGCCATCGGTTTTTCTGAGGCTGTCATCAGCACCGCCGGGGGCGACGTCCTGATCAAGGATGCCCGAAACAATGACCGGATTCTGCATGACGATGCGGACCTGGCCGCGCGCCTGTTTGCGCGCGCCCTGGCTTGCCTGCCGCCGGACATTGACGGCTGGCACCCGACCGGCTTCAATCCGCGCTTCCGTTTCTACCGCTACACCAGCGAGCAGTTTTTCAAATGGCACCAGGATGGCACCTACCGGCCGTCGGAACACGAAGAGAGCTTCCTGACTTTTATTCTGTACCTGAACGACCGCTATGAAGGCGGCGCAACCGAGTTCGGCTGGGAGACCATTGAACCAAAGTCCGGCATGGCGCTCGTGTTTCCGCACCGCTTGCGGCACCAGGGTGCCAAGGTCGTGTCGGGTACCAAATACGTGCTGCGCACGGATGTGATGTACGGCGCGCCGCCGGCGCAATCAGCCCATGTATGAAATACACCTGACAACCGCGCCAGTGGCGCTGGCCGACTGGCCCGCCTTTGAAAGGCACGCAGCGCAGCTTGGCGCCAGGACGTTGGCAATCGAGCAGGCGCAGGGTGAGCACCCGCTGCAGCCGATGCTGGCGCTGATTCGCGCTGGCGAACTCGGCAACGTCATCGGTTAATCAGGCAGCCATTTCAGCGTATGTCGGCGGGCATGGCATCGCTCAGGATACAGTCTTGCGCATTGCAGTCGAAGAAGGATTCCTCAGGCGCGCAGCCATCGTGAATGGCCCCTTCATTCTCAAAGGCAGTTATGTCACGCGCCAGCAGTTCACGGACGGCTGGCGGCGCATCCCGGGCGACCTCGATTGGGTCGGGCTGGGCGAGCTCGATGCAGTGGCGCTCACGCAATGGGTGACCGCGGTGACCGAAACCGAACTCGATGACGGAATCCGTTTCCGCAGCTTCTACGAAAATGCGTTCTGGCGAGAGATCGAATATGCCATGGACGATGATTTCCCGACCGTGAACACGGACCTGCAGGCCTGGGTTGGCGAGGTAGCGCACGAGATATATGGCATGGATTTGAGCTTCGGGCTGACATTGCAGCCGCCGCCGTGCGCGCTGGCCTACCGGCCGCAGTTTGGCGACAGCTTTGTCCTGCCCTTGAGCTGCCCGATCGAGCTGCAGATCGCCTGGAAATTGCATCAATGCCTGGTGCGCCCGCGCTTCAAGGACATGCTGGACTTGATCTTGCTGCTGCGCGAAAACGCGGTTGACCCGGTATTGATACTGCGTGCGCCGGAAGACGAGTGCCGTCATGACGGTACCCCGATGGTGCGTCTCAACTGGCTGCTAGAGGCTGTGGCAACAAGGCAGTGACGGATGGCTTTTTTTGCCCCGCCTGCCTGTACTACCGCATGCTGAATATGTGAGCCTGGCCAGTCAACGTGCTCGGGTGCCGGCTAGGCTGCAACGGCCGCTGCGATGTGCGGCGCACGCAGCCGCATTGCCCAGAAGGTGCCGAACAGGGCCAGCGATGCAGCAAGCCAGCCATTTACCCCGTAGTTGGCAATGTGCCCGGATGCGTCGCTGACCAGGAACTGGCCGCCGATCCAGGCGCCCAGCCCGGTGCCCAGCTGCTGCAAGGCCGAATTGACGCTGAGGAAAGCGCCGCGCTGCGACGGCGCAGGAATCGTGGTCAGCAAAGCTTGCATGGGAATATTGCGCGCTGCCATGGACGTCATGAACAGTACGAAGCACAGGACGATCAGAGCCATTGGCACGGGCACCAGGTGGGTCAGCAGCAAGAAGGGCACTACCGACCACAGGGCCGCCACGCGGAACATGCGCAACGCGCCGACCCGGTCGGCCAGGCGCCCGAGCCAGCGCGACGTCAGCAGGGCTACCGCGCCGCCAGCCAGATAAATCCATGACATGTCCGCCGGCTTGACGCCGAGGTTGCCGACCAGCGTAGGCGCAATGAAGGGAATGATCATCATGCCGCCCAGCATGTTGGTGCACGAGAGCAGAAACGCGTCGCGCTGGCGCTGCACTTTGAACAGGCCGAGCAGGTCTGGGAGGATGTCCGCCAGGCGCCGCGGCACGGCTGCCAGGTGGGCATCCAGGCGCGGCATGACCAGGGCAGCGCCGCACCAGATCACGGCCGAGAGCACGACCAGCAGCAGGAAGGGCGCCGACCAGTTGTAGCGCGCACCGAGCAGCACGCCAGCCGGCACGCCGGCCACGGCCGCCATGCCGAAAGAGGTCATGACGATGCCCGCAGCCGCGCCGCGCCGCTGCGGCGGAATCACGTCGCCAATGATGGCCATGCTGATCGAGGACAGCACGCCGCCGGTCAGCCCGGCAAAGGCGCGCGAGAGCAGTAGCATCTCGAACGTTGGCGCCAGGGCGCACGCCAGGTTCGATACAGTGAACAGACAGAACATCGACAGCATCAAGCCTTTGCGCGAGAAACGGTCGATATACGTGGCGGCAAACAGGCCGGACAGGCCGGCGCACCAGGCGTACACCGAGACCGCGCCCGAAATGGCGGCCGGGTCGACCGCAAACGCCTGCATCAGCTGCGGTGCCAGCGGCATCATCACCATGAAGTCCATGATCACGGTGAACTGGGTGAAGGCAAGCAGCCACAGCAGCATGCGCTCGCGTTTAGGACTGAGCACAGTCTCGTTCATCAGCCAGGCTCCTTGTCGAGCTGGTTGATCTCGTGCATGGCGCGCTGGACGATGGCGACAATGCGCGCGATCCGGCTGTCGTCGTGCGGCCGGGCCCGTGCTTGCTCGATGACAGCAACTTTGAGTGCATGCAAGGCGGTACGCAGCTCGCCGCGGCCGCCTTCGGGGTTGTGCAGGCGCGCGAGTACGGCCTCGACCAGCTGGCGGTTGTCATCGAGGAAGGCCTGGCCTTCGGTCGTGATGGTGTGCAGCTTCTTGTTGCCATCGGTCGAGCTGTCAATGTGGCCCAGGTCCAGCAGCATGGCCAGCAAGGGATAGATCGCGCCCGGGCTGGGCGTGTAGGCGCCGCCGGCCAGCTGCTCGATTTCCTTGATCAGTTCATAGCCGTGACGCGGCTTCTGGGCGATCAGGTGCAGCACCACATAGCGCATGGCGCCGGCGTCGAACATCTTGGGACCACGCTCGCGGCCGCCACTGTGATGGTGGCCGTGGGCGTGCATGTGGAAGCGATGATGATGAAAACGAAACATGGCGGAACTCCTTAAGATATATCGTGATGAGATATATCTTAACCCAGTCTGCGCCAAATGCAAGCAAATTAATCGGGCGTCATGGCGCCGTCCAGGCATCCTGCCAGGCCGAGCCGAATCCTGGCTCGTAGTGGGTGGCATTGCTTGACCACTGGGCGCACCAGCCGCTGTACGGGAAAGGTTTGCAGGTATACACCTTGCCATTTTTCGATTGCAGGACCCGGGTGCCTGCCTTGTAGCTGGCGAGCGAAGCAGGGAAGACGAAATCGTAGGCCTGGGTGGCGCCTTCCTCGGTCAGGCTCAGGCTGAAGGTTTTTTGCAGCACCGCCCCGCCGTTCTTCACGACGGCCTTGAGCACCAGCTGATGCGCGCCTGCCTTGGGCTGGTTGAGCGTGATCGACAGCGGCGCGCTGTTGTTGTTCAGCGCTGCCGTATCGAATCCTTTGGACACGCCGGCCTGGTCGTACAGATAGGCGCTCACCTCCATTTCAGTGTTGCCGCTGACATTGAAGTCGATCGTCAATTGCCCGTTTCGAATCACATACGCGCTGCCAAGGTTGCTGACACTGACATCGGCCGTGGGCAGTTGCGCCTTGTTGATCTGCACTTCCACCCGGGTCAGCGTGCTGCTGCTGCGGGCAAAGATGGTGTTCTGGCCGTACACGGGCGTGATGGCGCCATTCGTGCCTTGCTGTCCGGCCTGCAACAGAGGCTGCTCGGCATTGATGCGCGTGGCCAACTGGTACGACCAGTTATTGCGCAAGCCTTCGCTGGCGCTGGCAATCTGGAGCACGGTCTGCAGTTCCGGCTTTTCGCCTGCCGCGTCGAACACACGCGTGGCCACACTGTCGCCCGCAGCCAGATCGACCGAGGGATAGATCACGCCGCGCTGGCTCCAGGCAGGCACCGGCGTGCCATCCTTGAACAGCACATCGATCACGTTATAGAAACTGTTGGTGGTGTCGGCCACTTCCCACACGGCCAGAATCACCTGGTAGCCACTGCGCTGCGGCACCGTACAGGCATGGGTGATCTGCAGCGGCGGCTGGCGGTTGCCGCCGTCAATCACGCAGAACGGCGTCAGATCGAAGGCGGCGCGGGTGAGTTTCTGGTTTTCGTTCCATCCGGCCCTGGTGATGTAATAGCGCCAGTTGCGGGTGGCATGGTTGGCGGTCAGTTGCCAGCTGAAGTTGTTGGCGCCCGCTTGCAGGGTGCGCTTGGTCCAGCGGCTGCTGGTCTGTTCGTTCAATTCATTGAACTGGGCCAGGCCGGCGCTGGCGATGCTGCCGTCGGCCGGACCGCCGTTGGGAAAGCCGGATGGTGCTTCCAGGCTTTGCGGTTCCCACTGGATGGCGCCGCAATTGCTGTTGCCGCCTTGTTTGCACAGAAAGCCGCGCGCCTCCGGCATGGTCAGGTAGCCGTGTGCCCACACGATGTGGCTGGCCAGGATGGCGCACACGCCGGCGACGAGTTGTAATGTTTTTTTCACGTTGGTCTCCTCAAGCTGATAGCCGCCGGAACAGAGGCGGACCTTTCAGAATGCGAGCGGGGCAGGCGAGGGTCAACTGGTTTTGTGTCTTGCACTTGCTTGCGCTACCAGTGCAGAGCGGCACTACAACTTGCGGCGCCCGCGCGCCTGCAAGGGCGGGCGCGGGCGCGTGGCTGGGCGCCCCGGCCATGGGGGCCGGCCAATACCAGTGGGCCAAGGCGGCGCAAGTGGTCTTGTCCTATGGAAGCGGATCCAGTCGCAAGGCATAGCATTTGCCCGCCTTGCATCCGGTCGCCGCGATCTGGCTCTTGTTGTTAATGCCCCGGGCCTCGCGCAGCGACCAGCCCAATCCCGGATTGATCAGCGCGTTCAGATCGTGCATCGTCCCGAGCCGGTACAGGAAGGCCTTTTGCCAGCCGCCCTCGCCCAGCGCCGCCATGGCAAGGCCGACGATTTCCCCCTTGTCGTTGATGGCACGGGCGGAACTGAGGCCACCGCCCGGCAAGGTGCCCAGATTTTTCTTCACGCCCAGGAAATACGAAAACGCGCGGTTGTTCATCAGCTCGGGCGTGGACGCTTCGCCCACTACCTTGCCGTAGGAGTTGATGGCATAGGCGTTGCTGAACTGGCCGCCGAGCGTGCCCAGATCTTTCATGTCTTCGCAGCCATACAAAAAAGCGTGGAACGGGCTCTCCGGCGGCGTGAAGGGACCGACCACCGAGCCGCCCACGACTTTGCGATTGTCGTTGAGCCCGGCGGCGTGGCTGCCCCCTTCCGGATCGGGCACATCGATGCGGCCCAGGTCCTGCATCAGCACTTTCGGACGCAACAGAAAGGCGCTGGAATAGGAGCCCGGTCCGGGCGGCATGTCAGCCGAGCCGACGATATCGCCATGGTTGTTGATGGCGCTGGCCGCACTGTTGTCGCCGCCAAAGGTACCCAGGTCGGTCATCACGCCGCCGACCCACAGAAAGGCCCGGGTGCGGCCAAAGCCATCGTCCGCGTTACCAACAATCTTGCCCGCGTTGTTGATGCCCGCCGCCATCGAATTGAGCCCGCCCAGGGTGCCGAGATCGGTGATCACGCCGGCCTTGTTGACAAAGCCGTGGGTGTTGGCGCCGGATGGCTGGTGGCCGATCACCGCGCCGCTGTAGTTGATCCCGGTGGCGCTGCTGCCGGCGATGCCGACCACGGTGACGGTGTATTTGGGCGCGGCCTGCGCCCATAGCGGCACAGCGGCCAGCAGAGACAGGCTGAGGACGGACAAAGCATGACGAAACGGCATGGCGCTCTCCTTGGAAGGCAAGACGGCAATCGAGCTTCCCAGAATAGATGCGTGCGCTTTTGACGCTGTGCGCCAGCGCAGGCCTGGCGCTGTTCAAGTGGCGGCATTCTTGCCGGGAACGCAGGCTGCGGACCTGGACATGGCCGGCGGGAAAAAATAGCTGCATGGAATGGGGCGTTGTACTATAAAGTGGCTCATGCAGTGACTTCCGGCAAGGAGGGAATGGGATGCGCAGGTGGTGCTTGGGGATGGTGCTGGCGCTCGCCCCGGCTGCGGCATGGGCCGATGACATCACGCTGACCAACGGCGAGTGGCTGCCGCTGCAGTCCGAGCATTTGCCGGGCTACGGTGTGTTGTCGCGGGTGGTCTCGGAAGCGTTTGCGCTGGAAGGCGTCACGGTGCACTACCTGTTCCGCCCGTGGCCGCGGGCCATGGCGGAAGCGCAGGACGGCCCCGCGCAAGGCGCGGTAGTCTGGAGCAAGGGCAAGCCCGGCTCGGCCCGCAACCGCCATTTTGTGTATAGCGATGTGATGTTCGAAGGCAAGGCGGTGTTTTTCCACCGCACCGGCTTCCCCTTCACATGGAAGACCTATGCCGACCTGGCGAAGTTCCGCATTGGCGGCGTCGCCGGCTATGAATACGACTTCGAAACGACACCCGGCGTGCGCATCGACCGCGCCCCGACCGAGTATCTGAGCATGCGCAAGCTGCTGGCGGAGCGTTTCGACGTCTACCCCACCATTCGCGAAGTCGGTCTCTACACCTTGCGTACCGGGTTCCCCGCCGAGGAAGCCGCGGCGATCAGCCTGTACCACGGCCAGGCCTACAAGCTCACCCGCTACCATCTGATCTTGCCGCGCAGGCTGGCCGGCACGCCCCGGTATCTGGGGTTGTTCAACAAGGGCCTGCGGCGGCTGCGCGACAGCGGACGCTATGCCCAGCTCATGGCCGACCTCGAAGCGGGACGCTATTAAATGCGCCGCACCCCCGCCCCAGCAAAAGTTGCAAAGGTAGACAGAAAACGCAGGTATGGTGTGTCCATGGAGGGCTGTGCATCGTGACAATAGACGAGCCGACATTAATGACTGCCCTGGGCCTGGCGGCCCTGATCGCCAGTCTCATGTTCATCGCGCTTGCCTTTTATGCGAGACAGATTCCCGGTGTGCGCTACTGGGCCGCCGGCGCCCTGGCGGTCGGTTTCGCCACGGCGCTGGACGGGCCGCGCCTGATTTCCGACTGGCGCCTCGCTTCCCTGATGTTCAATATTCCATTCACCACCGGGCAAGCCTTCATCCTGGCCGGCACCATGCAGTTCTGCAACCGGCCGCATGCGACGCGGGTGCTGCAGGTGTTCGCCGTGCTGGCGCTGGTACTGACGGTCGGCTTCACCTATGTGTCGCCGGACGATAAATGGCGCATCTGGTCCTTGTGTACCTGCCAGGGTGTGGCCAACCTGGCCACCGCGTATCTCTTGTTCCGCTATCCGGATCCGTTTTCGCGGCCGGTGTTCATCGCCAGCAGTATCGTGGCCCTGTTGCAGGCGGGCGCCGCCGTTGCCCAGGGTATCCTGGTGGGCATCAGCGATGTATCGATCACGTATGCCTCACCGCAGCTGCCCGTGGCCAATATCATCAGCTGGGGCGGCGCCATGCTGAACATTATTGTGGGTAACTGGCTGATGTTCCTGCTGATTATGTTGCGCCTGATCGCAGACTTGAGGGTGGTGGCCGAGCGCGATGTGCTGACCGGCCTGCTCAACCGGCGTGGACTGCGGCCCCATATCGACGCCATCCTGCGCCGCGGCGAGCCGCATGGCGGCGCGCTCGGCATCATGATCCTCGACATCGATCACTTCAAGCAGATCAACGACACCCACGGCCACGAGGCGGGCGACAAAGTGCTGACGGTGATGGGCGAGGTCCTGCTCAAAATGGGCTTTGCCAGCGCCACGCCCTGCCGCTGGGGTGGCGAAGAATTCTGCATCGTGGTCGAAGGGCAAAGCCGCGATTATCTGCTGCAGATGGCGGACCACATCCGCAGGGAATTTCAGCGTGGCACGGCCGAGCTTGGGATTCTGGCTGCCGGACGCACGGTGAGCGTGGGAATCGGCCGCACCTTCATTGATGAAAACTTCGACGTGTCCAGCCTGATCTCCATTGCCGACGCCCAGCTTTATCTGGCCAAGCTCGCCGGGCGCGACCGCGTCGCCATGGCAGAATAGCGGAAACCTCGCCGGTTGGCGCCTGTCTTATATATTCCTTCTCATTGCATCGCGGCGAGGATGACATGGAACATTCCAATCCAATTCAAATTCAAAAGTATCTGAAAGGCGTCGACTATCCTGCCAACAAGGCTCAGCTGATCGAGAACGCGCGCAAACTGGGCGCGGACGACAATGTCTGCGCCTCACTGGCGCAATTACCGGACGATGCCTTCGAAACGCCGGCCCAGGTCAGCAAGGCATTCAGCGGCCCCTCCAGCGACGAGGTCGAAGGCGACCAGGGCGGCGGCAAGCCGCACTGACACCGGGGTTTGACCCAGCGCAGCAAGCACTGCGGCAGGCTGGAACTGGCGACAGCAGGCAGAACTCCAAGAAGGGCACGGTTGCATCCGCAATCGTCAGGCCCAAACCGGGAGCAGCCATGCCAGACGAGCTCAATGCCGCAGCCCTTGTACAGTTTCACGATGCCAGCCTTGCCAGTCCGGGCTGGCCGCAGGACGGCGGCCGCACGCCGGGCAGCGGTCCCTGGCACTGGATTCATGCCAATCACCGCTACAACACCTTGCTCTGGCACGAGGAAGACCGGGCGCGCCGGACCGATGTGGGCGCGCACGAAATCGCCGCCAGCAAGCGCCTGATCGACCGTCACAATCAAGCCCGCAACGATGCCGTCGAGGCAATTGACGAAGCGATCCTCGAACAGCTGTCAACGGTCGCGCATGGCGATACCGCGCGCATGAGCAGCGAGACGGCCGGCGCCATGATCGACCGGCTGTCGATTCTGGCGCTCAAGCTGTTTCACATGCGCCTGCAGTGCACGCGCACGGATGCCGAGGCCGCCCACATCGAGGCGTGCACGCGCAAACTGCGGCGCCTGAGCATGCAGCGCCAGGACCTGGCCGCCTGCCTGGAGCAACTGCTGAGCGACGCGCGGCAGGGGCGCGCCTATTTCAAGGTGTATCTCCAATTCAAAATGTACAACGATCCCACCCTCAATCCTTACCTGTACGGCGCATCCACCGCGTCGCCCGCGCCATGAGCCGTCCGCACGCGCTTGACATTCTGATTCCGACGCGCAATCGCGACAGCGCGCTTGCCGTCACGCTCACGGCGCTGTCGGCCCAGGACTTCCGCGACTTCCGGATCGTTGTATCGGACCAGTCCGACATGCCCGGCACCTTCGCCAACCCGGAGATCCGCGCCGTGTTGCGCTACCTTGGCGCGCGCGGCTTCCAGGTGCTGACGCTCAGCCATCTGCCCCGCCTGGGCATGGCCGAACAGCGCGCCTTCCTGCTGTCGCAAGCGCGGGCGCCCTACTGCCTCTTCCTTGATGACGACGTCATCCTCGAGAGCGATCTGGTCGGGCGCCTCTACCGGGCACTGCTGCTGCAGCGCTGTGGCTTTGTCGGCAGTGCCCTGCACGGTCTGAGTTACGTCGGCGACCACCGGCCCGAGCAGCAGTACATCGAATTCTGGGATGCCGAAGTGGCGCCGGAACGGCTCGACCCGTCCAGTCCCGGCTGGTCGCGCCACCATTTGCACAGCGCCGCCAACCTGTATCACCTGCAGTCGCGGCTGGCGCTGGAAGGCGCCGCTACGCGGCCGTACAAGGTGGCATGGGTCGGCGGCTGCGTCATGTTCGACACGGAAAAGCTGCGCGCCGCCGGCGGCTTCGACTTCTGGCGCGACTTGCCGGCCGCACATTGCGGCGAAGACGTTCTGGCCCAATTACGCG
The DNA here is from genome assembly GCA_036399735.1 of Telluria sp. Taxonomy (GTDB): domain Bacteria; phylum Pseudomonadota; class Gammaproteobacteria; order Burkholderiales; family Burkholderiaceae_D; genus Telluria_A. The sequence continues at coordinate 31,744 of DASWMN010000175.1, forward strand.
TCATGGAACAGTTTGGCGGCTGCGGCATTGTGCCCTCGGGCGCTTACCACATGGAATTGCCAACCACGATCAGTGAACGCCAGGTGGACGCTCCCATGGTCTTGCACCGATGACGTCGCCGCCCCTGCGCAAAGTCAACAAGATTGCCGTGCTGCGGCCGAATGCGCTTGGCGATTTCATCTTTTGCCTGCCAGCCCTGCATGCGCTACGCTCTGCCTACCCCGGTGCCGAGCTGGTGTATCTGGGCCAGCGCTGGCATGCCGAATTTCTGGCGCAGCGCCTGGGCCCGGTCGACCGTGCGGTGGTGGTGCCGCCACTGCCCGGCATGGGGGCGCCCGCCGGCAATGCCGAGACGCCGCAGGCGCTTGCCTTTTTCCAGACCATGCAGCGTGAACAGTTCGATCTGGCGCTGCAGATGTACGGTGGCGGACGCTACGCCAACCCGGTGGTGCAGCGCCTGGAAGCGCGGTGCAGTGTCGGCATGCGCACGGCGGACGCCGCACCGCTGGGTCGTTCGCTGCCCTACCACGGGCCGGTCAACCGGCGTCTGCAGTTGCTCGAAGTGGCGTTGCTGGCCGGGGCGAGCAGCTGGCCCATGGCCGCCAGACTGCACGTCACTGCCCTTGACCGTAATCTGTCGATGCAGGTGATGCCCGAAGCGGACAGGCAGGCCGTGGTACTGCTGCAGCCGGGCAGCAAGGATCCGCGCCGCTGCTGGCCGGCGCTGCGGTACGCGGCTGTTGCCGACGCGCTTGCAGAGGAAGGGGCTTGCATCGTCATTAACGGCACCCTGGACGAGGCGCCGCTGGTGCACGCAGTCCAGGCGGCCATGCGCCACCAGGCAATCGATCTGAGCGGCAAGTTGTCGCTATCCGGCCTGTGCGGTCTGCTGGCGCGCTGCACGATGGTGGTAGCGAACGACACCGGACCGCTGCACTTGGCGCTGGAAATCGGCACGCCCTGCGTGGGCATCTACTGGTTCACCAATCTCATCGAGTCGGCACCGCTGGTTCAGTGCAACCATCGCGCCGCCATCTCCTTGCGTGTGCACTGCCCGGTCTGCGGGACCGAGAATCTTGCCCAGCGTTGCGAACACGATGTCAGTTTTGTTGACGATGTGTCGCTGGAAGAAGTGACAGCGCTGGCGATCGCCCTGTATCGCGATTCGGTTTAGGCGGCTGGCCGCGCGGCTGCATCACGCTGGTATCGGCCCGCCGCCATTGGCTCGTCGCAGCGTGCGGATCGATATCTGATCCGCGCTGCGAGCCGGTATTAAGGATCAGCGCTCAGCTAGATCAATCCCGCACTGGCCGGTCGCCAGCCGGCTGTCGCAGGCTGTAAATTTCAGCGCCGCGCCCCGGCGGACGTGCCGGCGCGCGCTTGCACCCGTCAGCATCAAGCAATTGCCTGGCGTGTGCAATCACGTCGGCAACACGTTCGCCGCCCGGGTCCCACAGACAGCGATGGCGGTGGCGGTCGAGCGGCGCCCAGCGGGTGATGTCGGCCTTGCTGAAGACGACCACGCTGTTCAGTCTCAGGCCCGCCGCAATGTGCGAAACACCGGTGTCGTTACAGAGCAGCAGGCTTGCGTCACGCATCAGGGCTGCCATGGCGCCAATGGAAATCGGGGCTGCCGCGTCGATCGCCGGACTGCGCATTCTGCTGGCCACCGCGGCTGTCAGTGGCGCCTCGTTGGCCGAACCGGTCAGTACCACCTTGAGTCCGTATTCCGAGGCGAGCCGATCCGCTACCTGGGCAAAGCGGATCGGCGGCCAGCACTTGTCGCGGTCGCGCGCACCGGGATGCACGCAAATGTAATGGCCCTTGCTCAACCCGGCGCCGAGACCGCTGGCACCGAGTTCCCGTTCATCGTCCTCGGTCAGCGGAAACTCGAGGTGGTTGCCGCAGTCGGGCGCACCCAGATGGCTGGTCAGTTCCAGCAAGCGCAGCGGCTCCTCGCCCGCTTCGGGAAACGGAATGAACAGCTCGCCGTGGGTGCCGGTCCGGTCGCCGTAGCCGGCCAGCCTGCGCGCGCCAAATGCCCGCGTGACCGGATTGCTGTGCTCGCCGCTGCCGTGCATTTGCAGCGCCAGATCGAAGCGGCGGCTACGCATGCCAGCGTAGAAATCGGCCAGTTCGTGCGCGCGCACTGGCTGCTCGGGAAACGCCTCGTGGCCGGGGAAGGGAATGAACTCGTCCACGTACTGGCTGAATCTGGCGACAAACTGCGCCGCCCATGGCAAGCCGACCAGGGCAATACGCGCCTCGGGCATGGCAGCGCGCAAGGCGCGCAGCGCGGGGACGGCGCATAGCATGTCCCCAATCTGCAGCGCACGGAAGACGGCAATGCTGGCCCCGGCGCGCTCGGGCAGCCAGGACGATGTGCTCAGTTGCATGAATGGCTCCCTTGTTCCAGCAGGCGGTCGATGACGTTGTGCGTGATGGCCGATAAATGCGGGTCCTCGTTACTGTCGAGCGCCTGCACCCAGTCGGTCGTTCCGGCGGTGAATACAGTGCCCCCGCGCGTGAACAGTCCCATGGTGGCGGCGTGCAGGCTGCCCGCTGCCGCTTCGCGTTGGGGCCGCTCCTGCCAGCGCGCATCGAGCGCACAGGCCGCCAGCAGATGAAAGTTCTCTGGCGTGCCGCAGGCGCCGGCCGCTGGCGACAGGGTGGCGGTACCGCGCCCGGGGTCGAAGCTGGCCAGCGGGGCGCCATCGCATTCGTAGCCGACCAGGGGCGGCCTGGTGTGCGCGCCGAAACTGTCTCCCTGCCGCAGCCCGGTGCCCGCGAATACCCAGTGCCCTGGATCGAGCACCGTGTAGCCTGCCGTCACGCGCGGGCCATCCCACCAGCCGCCGCCGTGGCGGTAGCTCACGCCGGCCAGCGTATCCTCCGGCCGCTCCGGCCACCAATGGTCGTGGGCGCCGTGGGGGCCGCCCTGATGGCAGACCATGGCGGCTGCATGGTCCACCAGGTGGATGCGCCACCAGCACAGGTTGGCGCTGAAAAAGGCGGCGTTGCCGCCGGCAGCGACAAAAGCCTCGACGCCGTCGCGCATGGCGGTGCTCCAGTACTCGTCGTGCCCTGCGCTGATCAGCAGGCGGTAGGGGCGGCACAGCTCGGGTTCGTTGTGAATGTCGAGATCGGTGCAAAAGTCCGGCGCGTAGCCCCGCGCCAGCAGCCAGCCGATGAAGCGCGCGTCCCAGTGGGCGAAGGTCTGGCGCGCTGAACTGCTGTCGTAAAAATCGGCGGCGCCGAAGGTGGGCGCGCCGATCCCGATACCGGGTCGCCGCAGCGACAGACGGGCGCCCGGTGGCGCCGCCGAGCGCGGCGGTTGATCGTAAAAGCAGCCTCCGCCGGCGTGGTTATAGGCGTTATACGTGGCCAGTGGAATTTTGTAGAGCAGGCGCCGCCCGCTGCCGCGCACGACAAACAGAACAGCACCGTGATCCTGGGCCAGGTGCAGGGGCGCGGCGCCCGGTTCTTCCAGGTGGGCGAGGTAGACGCCTGTGGGCCAGGTGCGCGGCACGGGGAAGTGGTAAGCGGGCCAGTGCCAGTCCAGCGCGGGATCGCGCATGGGGGCGGACTCGCCGGCGAACCAGGCGGAGGTCTGCATCGCCACCAGCTGGCCGCTCCAGCGGTAGATGATCACGCGGAAGCGCGCCGCGCTGGCCGATATGTGCAGGGTCAGCGTTTCGCCCGGTCGGACGCTGGCCCTGGCCGCGTAGCCGAAGATCATGCGGAGCGGTCCGGGGTGACCCGTTTGCGGATCAGATACGGCGGCATCGCCAGCGCGTCCATCGGGGTTTGACGGAAAGTGTCGAGCGCTTCGGCCGGGGTCTCGACGATCGGCTCGTCCTTGCCGTTGAAGGAGGTATTGAGCAGCACCGGCGTGCCGGTGCGCGCGTGGAAGGTTTCCAGCAGTGAGCGCAGCAAGGGATCGTCATGCGGGCCGACGGTTTGCAGGCGCGCGGTACGGTCGACGTGGGTGACGGCGGCAATCAGGCTGGCGGCGTCGGCGCGGACCGGCGCGGCGAATTGCATGAAGGGCGAGGCCGCATTGATGTCGAAATAGCGTTCGGCGTACTCCAGCAGGACGATGGGAGCCAGCGGACGGAACCATTCACGCTGCTTGACCCGGTCGTTGATCCAGTCGCGCATGGCAGCCGGACGCGGATCGCCGAGAATGCTGCGATGGCCCAGTGCGCGCGGACCGAATTCGCTGCGGCCCTGGAACAGGCCGACCACCATGCCCGCCTCGATCAGGTCGACAATCCGTTCGCTCATTGCCTGTGGTTCTTCAAGGCATTCGATCTGCAGGTCACGCGCGCCGGCCAGCACCATGTCGATGTCGGCCAGGCTTTGTTCCGGCCCCAGGTAGTCATTCTGCCAGCGGAAATCGCAGGGCTGGCCGGCCAGTTCGGTCAGTCCATAGATGGCGCAGCCAAGCGCGGTGCCGGCGTCGCTGGGGGCGGGCGGGATAAACACGCGCCGGAAACCGGTTTCGCGCAGCAGGCGCTGGTTGGCCGAGCAATTGAGCGCGGTGCCGCCGGCAAAGCACAGGTCTTCCGCGCCGGTTTCACGCTGGAGCCAGGTGGCAACCTTGACCAGCGCATTTTCGAACGCGCGCTGACCGGCTGCCGCAAGCGCCGCAATGTCGGCAAAGCGCAGGTCGTCGCGCCCGAGGTAGCGGAAGCGCCCGCGGGTGTGCAGGATGTCGGTCCAGGCGGATGGAATGGTGACCTGGCAGCCATCGACCTGCAGCGCCGGCAAGCCCAGCACATAGGGATTGCCGTGTGGCGCCAGGCCCATGACCTTGCCCTCGTTGCCGTGCCCGGGGAAGATGGCCTGGGTCAGCAGGAAATAGAACATGCCAAGGCCGACCAGGCGCTGCTCGTCCCGGTTCCAGACCTGCTTGGCAATGCAGCTCACGCGCGCGCGGTCGGCGTGATAGTAGGAAGCGACTTCGCACCAGTTCGGGTCGGCCGTGCCCGCCCCGCTCCAGTGCTCGGTCAGAGAGGAGACCGGACTGCCCTGCCCGTCGACAATCATGACGGCGGCGCTGGCAAACGGCGAAGGATGGAAGGCGCTGTAGGCGTGCGCCAGATGATGCGAAATCTGCGCCCGGCGCGACAGCGGCGCCATGCGGATGGTGGCCGCGAGTTCCTGCTCGTAGACGGCGAGCTTGTCCTGCTCGGGGTCGGAGGAATAGCATTCGACCAGCACATCGAGCGGCTGATCGAGCCCTGGCAGGCGCGCCGCGTAGACGCCGGCAACATCCCCGGTGCGCCCCCAATGGTGCTTCTGGCGCGTGAGGCGCTCTTTCTGGATGGCCCATTCGAGCCGGGAGCCGCGCATCAGGCAGATGCTGGCGTCCTGTGTGCGATTGATGCCGAGTATTCGTGGCGCCTGGTCCATGCATGTTCTCCTTGTCGAGCTTATTTGAACCACAACTCGTCAATTAGTTCACTGCCTGCCAGCTTGCAAAAAGAACGGTATGATTCTCGACAGAACAATTTCGGAAAGGCCGCAGCATGCTTCAGACGCCCGCCACATTCATTCCCCTGATGGCGCCGCAGGACGATCCTGATCCGCTTAATTTTGTGTTCCAGGCAGGACAGATGCTGGTCCGCAGCGCCGACCTGGCGCTGCCGGAAAGCGCACATCTCGACGCGCTCGGCATGACCGCGGAACGGCGGTATCCGGTGGGCACCCTCGATGGCCGCTATTGCCAGACCGGCTGGTGCGCGCGCGATGCGGCAGCGCCCGAAGGTTACGAATGGCGCGGCCTGCGCAGCCTGTTCGGTGCGCTTGACGATGGCTTCATGGGGGTGGCGGGGCGCGCCGGCCAGATCGCCGACTGGGCCCGCACGCACCAGTTCTGCGGCGTGTGTGCGACGCCCATGCAGCTGGTGTCGGGCGAGCGCTGCTTCAAATGTCCGGCCTGCGGCATGATTGCCTATCCGCGCATTTCGCCGGCCATGATGGTGCTGATCCGCAAGGGCGAGCATGTCCTGCTGGCCATGCACACCGCATCGGCCGCCAAGCGCTTCACGCCGCTGGCCGGTTTTCTCGAAGCCGGCGAGTCGATCGAAGAAGCGGTGCACCGCGAGGTGTTCGAGGAAGTGGGCCTGCGCGTCCACAATCTGCAGTATTTCGCCAGCCAGTCATGGCCCTTTCCCCATTCGCTGATGATTGCCTTCACCGCCGATTATCTCGACGGCGAAATCCGGATCGATCAAAACGAGCTGTCGGAAGCGCGCTGGTTCGGTCCCGGCGACGAATGGCCGGAGCGGGTGCCGCATATTTCGATTTCGAGCATCCTGGTGGACGCGCACCGTCCCTGAGCGTCAAGGTTTGGCGCTGGTATCGCGCAGCTGCATGGTGCGCTTCATCAGGTTGAACCAGAAGGGCGCGCCGAACAGCGCGGTGGAGGCCGTGATCAGCCAGCCGGCCAGTTGCACCACCACCGACTGGTCCCAGCGCGGTGGAAAGGTATGCCAGCCGATCGGCAGCTGGAACAGGGCGCCGACGGTCTCGGCGCTCATGGTTTCCGGCACAGCGGCAAGCTGTGCGGTCAGCGCCGGATGTTGCCACAATGCTTTGAACAGATGAATGCTGTCGATATTGAACAGCACCGCCAACAGCAGTGACAACAGCAGGCTGATGGCCATCGAGCGCCGCTTGTAGGAGACCGACACGCGCTCCATCGCACTGTCGAACCAGAGCGCGATCTCCATTTCCATGCGGGTGGCATCACCGGCGGCGCGCTCATGAATACCCTGCAGCACGCGGCGTAGTTGCGGGTCTTGCAGTGTATCGATTTCGTGTTTCAGATACGACATCGCGCCCGGCACCGCCTGCAGCGATTCGACCAGCGCGATGGCAAAATTGCGCGGCTCGATATACGAGGGGATGCCGTTGCCGGCGCGCGGGCTGACCAGCGCATGCGAATACACGGCGCGCGCCAGGGCATTGAAATTCGGGTCGCCCAGCATCGATTTAATGCCCGCGAGCAGCGTGCGGGCACGCAGGCGCAGCAGGGAGGCCAGTGCTTCCTGGACCGTGCTGACAATCAAGGCGACCGAGGCGTAACAAAAGGTCAGGCCTGCTGCAACTTCCAGAACCGTGCTGCCGAACATGGCGTTCTCCCGCTGGCGATCATATGATGACGCTAACGGAGTGCGTGAACGATGAGTCCGCCTTAATCAAACCTGCTCAGCGTTTGAGCAGGCCGCGGATGGTTTTCTTGAGCTTGTCGCGTGCTTTCTGGCTGACCGCCGCGCCCGACACGGCCTTGGTCTCGACCTGCCAGGCCATGGCCTCCCACGGACCGCTCAGCCGCACCGGCATGCTCAGGCCCGTCGCCTTGAGGGTGCAGGCAAAGGTGTAGTCGAGTTGCTCGCGGGCCAGATCGATGTCGCCGGCGCCCGTTACGCCGATGAAGGCCGCGTCCGCCAGCAGATCGTCATTGTGGGCAACTCCGCTGGCAATGGTGAAGCTGGCGTGCAACTGGCCGAAACCGGTGCTGTCGCGCGCGTTGGCGGCGCCACGCGCATTTTGTCCGTCGGTCAGCATCGATCTGAGGTCAAGCCCGTTGATGGTCGCGTCCTTCAGGCGCAGCACGGCGGTGCCCGCCAGCGCCTGGCGCATCTGCGCCGTGCTGGAGCCTTCGGTGTTGACATCGATCAGCAGCTCGCCGCGTCCGTCCACCGGTGTCTTGCCCATCAGATCGCGCAGCAAGGGGCCGACCCGCACCCCGTTCAGATGTTGTACATAAGTGATGTGCGGCATGCTGGCGCTGCGGGAAAAATCGAGCATCACCGCCCCGCTGCCACTGCCTTCATACAAACTGGCCACCACGGGTTCAAGCACCAGCTTGCCCGGCATCGAACGCAAGGCGGCACGCACGTTCGACGCGTGCATAGTGCCTACTTGCAATTGCCCGACGTGAATGCCGCCGGTCGCGCGCAGGTTGGCCAGCGGCGACAGGTCGAACGCGTCGCCCGGTGCCGGTGGAGTCGGGTCATTCGGCAAGGCGTCCGGCACCAGCCGGTCCTGGTAGCGACCCAGGTCAATTTTGTCGATGTGCAAGGTCAGGTGGTAGGCGCCACCGCGCAGGCCGGTCTTGATGTCGAAGGCGCTGTCGTCGAAACGGCCGCGCAGGTCGGCGCCAAATTCGTCGCGCTCGAGGTCCAGGTCCATCTGGCCCGTCACTTTCACTTTGGCATTCTTGAGCGACAGATCCAGGTTGGCATCGAGCTCGCTGAAGGCCACGCGCCGCAGCGCAGGATCGGGAATGAATTTGCCGGTCAGCGTGAGCGCGGTCTGCATCGCCGGCTTGTTGATGCGGATATTGGCGGACATGGCCAGACGGCTGGGAACGCCGCGCGCGATTGCGCCCGAATCGATGTTGAGGTGGCTGATATCGAGCGTGCGGCCGGTCTTGCGGTCGTCGAACAGCAGGCGCGCATTGTCGAGACGAATGCTGTCGATGGCCAGGCCGATGCCGCTGGCGGCCCCCGCAGGCGCAGGCGCGCGCGCACCCTGGCCGGAGGTCAGGTCGCCGGTATTCATGCTGCCATCGGCATGGCGGATGACGCTTGCACGCATGCCGCGCACGTCGATCCGGTCGATCACGATCTTGCGGTCCAGCAGCAAAGGCAGGAGGGCGACGGAGAAGCGGGCACTGTCAATAGCGGCGAATTCGCCAATGCCGCCGCGCTCCGACAGCGTGACCCGGCCCAGATCGGCACCCAAACGCGGATACAGCATCAGGGTGATGTTGCCGGGAATGGACAAGGTCCGCTGGTACTTTTGCTGCACCACTTGGACAATCTGCGCCTTATAATCGTTCGGATTGAACGTGGCGCGGACGAGGGCCGCCGCCGCCAGCAAAACAAGCAGCAAAACGCCTGCCGTGATTGCGGCGAACTTCAAATATCGGACCATGACGGGCTTGAACGTGGGAACGACGCCGAGTGTAGCACCGTACTTCCGTGCCACTGGGAAAAGAGTTCCCAGCTGTGGCGGCGATGCCAAAAACCCGCATAAGAATGCTCCACGGTAACATTTACTATATACTAATGCCTATGTAATTTGAACAGGCATTCCGCATGAGTAACAAAATTTCGGGCCGCGCATGAAGGTCAACTGGCAGCAAAACGGGCCGGACGCCGCATTCGCCCTGGCAAAGGCGCGCGCCGTGCCGCTGTTTCTGTACTGGGGCGCAAACTGGTGTCCACCATGCAACCGCATCAAGGCCACTGTTTTTGAGCGGCCCGATTTTGCGGCACTCTCCAGCGCCTTGGTCGCCCTCCATATTGATGGCGACAGTCCCGGCGCCCAGCAAATGGCCGAACGCTTGCAGGTACGCAGCTACCCGACCCTGGTCGTCTTTCAGCCGGACGGTACCGAAATCACGCGCCTGCCGTGTGAACTCGACGGCGCCCGTTTTGTCGAACTACTACGGTTGGCCTTGCAAGCGCGCGAGAGCGTTGCCGCATCGCTCGGCGCCGCCCTGTCGGGTGAGCGCTTACTGTCTGCCGGAGAATGGCGCCTGCTCAGTTGTTATTCATGGGATACCGACGAGAACCAGTTGCTTCAAAGCCGGGATCTGGCCACCACGCTGACCAGTCTGGCCCGCGCCTGCAGCTGGTCCGAGGCTGCCTTGCGCTTGGAGTGGCAGGCACTGCATGCCGCCGCCCTGTCGGGCAAGGGCGGGATCGACCAGCGCGCCGCCGTCAAACGGCTGGAGGAAACGCTGGTCGATGCACGCGCCGTGCGCGCCCAGATGGATATCGTGCTCGGTCATGCCGTCGACCTGGTGCGTTATCTGACGGTGCCGCAGTCCGCCACCCGGCTCCATCTGAGCCAGTGCTGGTCCGACGCCTTGGAACGGCTCGAAACCGATTCCACCCTGAGCCTGGCCGACCAGCTGGGCGCGCTGCGCACGCGCGTGCGCGTCTCGCGCCTGGGTGTGCCGATTCCCGACCTGGAGCGGGTGGTGCGCTCGCGCGTGGCCCAGGCGGTGCAGGCGGTGAGCGGGCCTGCGCTGCGCCATCAGATCATCAACACGGCTGCAGGCGTGCTGTCGGACGCCGGCTTGCTCGATGAGGCGGAACAGTTGTTGCGCGACGAGCTGGCGCGCTCGCACGCACCCTACTACTTCAAGCATAACCTGGCGGCGATTGCCAAGAAACGCGGCGACCCTGCCGCTGCGGTCGCTTGGTACGAGCAGGCATGGAACAGCGCCACGGGGCCGGCCACGCGCCTGCAGTGGGGCGCCACTTATCTGCAGGCTCTGATCGATTTCGCGCCGCATGAAGCGGCGCGGATCGAACGTTTGGCAAGCCGGATGCTCGAAGCGTTGGGGACCATGCGCGACGCCAGGTGTCAGCGCAACCGAACGCAGCTCGAGCGGATCAACAGCAAGCTGTCGCTCTGGAGCGGCGCGGGCGTGCACGCCACGGCGCTGCGCGAGGCGGCCAGGGCGATATCGCTGAAATAGCGCGCTTTGCGCGGAACCTGTTCCAGATCCTGCCCTCCAACAGGTTTTGGGGCAGACCATGGCAAGAACCGAGTTCGCCAGCGATATTTCGCGAGAAGAATTTGAAACCATCCGGCCCATGCTGGAGGCCGCACGCCGCCGTACACGCCCGCGCAAGCACGACCTGTACGACGTCTTTTGCGCCGTGCTCTACTTTATCGCCGCCGGCAGCGCATGGCGCAGCCTGCCCAGCGAGTTTCCTCCCTGGCGCACGGTGCACGAGTACTTTACCCAATGGACCACTTCGCGCGGCGGCAAAACCACGCTGCTGGAGGAAGTGTTGCGCGAACTGGGCCGGCACGAGGCGATCGAGCGCCTGCGGCAACTGATGCTGCCGCGTTAGTGCAGCACCACCACGCCAGCCACCCAGTCGACAAAGGCGCGCACGCGTGGCGACAGGTGGCGGTTGTGGGAATACACGATCGACACCGGCAAGGGCGGCGCACGCCAGGCAGGCAGCACCTCGACCAGTTCGCCTGACGCCAGCAAGGCTTCCAGGCCCAGGCGCGGCGCCTGGATCAGCCCCAGACCGGCAAGGCAAGCGGCGGTGTACGCTTCCGTGCTCGACACGCTGACCACACTGCGCATGGGCAGCACATGTTCCTTGCCGTCCTCCACGTATTCCCAATCAAGGTCGCGTCCGCTCTGGCTGGAGAAAAAATGCACAGCAAAGTGCTGGCGCAGGTCGGCCGGCGTGAGCGGCACGCCGTGCTGGCGCAGGTAAGCCGGCGCGGCGACGTTGATCTGTTCCAGCGCACCCAGCGGCCGGGCGATCAGGCTCGAATCGCGCAGCTTGCCGACCCGGATCGCGCAATCGATCCCCTCGCCGACCAGATCGACAAAACGGTCGCGCGAGCCGATCCGTACGCTGATGCCGGGATGCAGGCGCAGGAAATCCGGCAAGCTGGGAATGATCTGGGTACGCGCCAGGCGTTCCGGCATGTCGACCCGGATGGTGCCCGGGCCCGGGCCGGCGAACAGGCCGTCCATGTCCTCGAGTTCATTGAGCAGGCGGACGCAGCGCTCCAGATAGATTTCGCCTTCCATGGTCAGGCTGACCTTGCGCGTGGTGCGCTGGAGCAGGCGTGCGCCAAGGTGCTGCTCCACGCTTTGCACGGCATTGGTCACGGTCGGGCGCGGCAGGTCGAGCTGCTCGGCGGCCTTGGCGAAACTTTTACATTCCGCTACGGCGCGGAAGATATGCATGGCCTTGAGTTGGTCCACTGTTGCCTAATCTCGAATAATCTAATAATAAATGTGGTATTTGTTGTGCAATTCGATAATAGCATAATGGTTCCATCGTTCAACTACTGGAGAAACACGATGCGCACTACCCAACTTGGCAGCACCGGTCCCCTTGTCGCCGAACTCGGCCTTGGCTGCATGGGCATGTCCGACCTGTACGGCCCGGCCGAGCGCGGCGAAAGCATCGCTACCCTGCACGCCGCGCTCGATGCCGGCATCACCCTGCTCGACACGGGTGACTTTTACGGCATGGGCCACAACGAACTGCTGATCGGCGAGGCGCTGGCCGGGCGTGCGCGCGAGGCCGCCATCATCAGCGTCAAGTTCGGTGCGATGCGCGATCCGGTCGGCAATTTCGTCGGCTACGATGCCCGCCCTCAGGCGGTGAGCAATTTCCTGGCCTACTCGCTCAAGCGCCTGGTCACGTCGTACATCGATATTTACCGGCCGGCGCGGGTCGACCCGGCGGTGCCGATCGAAGACACCGTGGGCGCGATCGCTGAACTGGTCAAGGCCGGCCATGTCAAACACGTGGGCCTGTCGGAAGTCAGCGGCGACACGCTGCGCCGTGCGCACGCGGTCCACCCCATCAGCGACGTGCAGATCGAGTACTCGATGATTTCACGCAGCATCGAGAGCGGCTTGCTGCCTGTGGCGCGCGAGCTGGGCGTGGCTGTCACCGCCTATGGCGTATTGTCGCGCGGCTTGATCAGTGGCCACTGGTCAGCGGCGCGTGCCGGCGAGGAGGATTTCCGGGGCAAGAACAGCCCCCGTTTTCAGGGCGACAATCTCAACGCGAATCTGGCGCTGGTGGAGCGGGTGCGCGCGATTGCCGACAGCCTCGGCGTGAGTGTGGCCCAGGTTGCGATTGCATGGGTCATGGCGCAAGGCAAGGCGCACGGGGTCAATATCGTGCCGGTCATCGGTGCGCGTCGCCGCGACCGTCTGCAGGAGTCGCTGGGCGCGCTCGATGTGGTGCTCTCGCCGGCGGATCTGCAACGGCTCGAGACCGCTGTGCCAAAGGATGCGGCCGCCGGTACGCGCTACAACGCGTATCAGATGGGGCATCTGGACAGCGAAAAAACGGCCTGAGGCGGCCGGGATTTACTCCGGTGTTTCCGTGGGGGCCGGCCCCGCTGCCGGTGCCGGGTTCGCGGGCGCAACGGCCTCGAAGTCCATTTTCTCCTTCTGGGTGCCCACGCGGAAAATCCCCACCGCGTCGCCCATGGCTTCCTGGGGCGGCTCGGCCAGCTGGGTGCAGCCGCCCAGTTCAACCTGCAGCACTTCACTGCCGGAGCGGATGCTGTACACATTGTCGCCCTTGGCGAACAGCTCGACCGCGACGTCATCGACCGGCACCTTGCGCATCGGGATGGCGCGCTGGCAGCTGGGCAAGTTGCCGATCACAAGTTGCAGCGTGATGTTCTTGTCCCAGAAATACTCCTGCTCCGCGCGCACGGTGATGACCTGATCGCGGGCTTCGTCGGCGTAGTAGGTGGCCGACTGTTTGACGCAAGCGGCCAGTAGCAGCGGCGTCAGCAGGAGCAGAGTCTTGCGCATGGAGAAGTCCCCGGGGTTCTTGTTACCCCGGAGTATAGATCAGAACTCGGTGCCGATGGTCACGGCCAGCACCCGGTGGCGCGGCACAGGAATCGAGGAGCGGAATTCCGGCGAGCGGCGCGTCATTTTCAGTTGCAGGAACCAGGGGCCGTGGCTGGCTGAACGCGTGTTCGGAAAATCGAAACGCGTGCCCAGCACCAGGTCGTGGACAAAGTTGCGGCGCTTGACGCTGGGGTCGTCTCCGAAGGGACGTCCGTCCAGAAACACATTGTAGGCCACCAGCCGCGCTTCCACGCTGCCGAAGGCAGTGCACTGCAGCCAGGGCGCCATGCAGGAAGTGTATCCGGGCAATTTACTCTGCTCACCGTTCTGCAACTTGTTGCCGATACCGGGCGGGGGCGGCGATACCAGCGGCAAGTCCTTGCCGATCACCACCGCCACGCCGGCCGCTGCATAGGTTTGAATGTTGCCCGCTGTCAGGCGCCAGTACGTTGCCGTGTTGAGCTGGACATCATGTCCCAGGTGCGTGGACAAACTTTCCTGCGCGGTACGGCGTTCGGCGCTGGCGAGAATGCCGAGCGTGCCGCCGATCTGATTGTCCCAGCCTTCAGGCAGCTTGCGGTTGAAGATGCGGTGCGCCAGCTTTTGCGCCGGTTCGGCCAGCGACAGGCGCCCGGTCACGCCCACCTGCCCGGTCAGCGTGGTCAGACTGCGCTGATCTGCGGACAGAAAAGCGTAGACGTGTTCGTAGTACAGCAAGCCGCCCCAGGGGCGGTCGAGCGGCTGCGGCCCGCGCACGGTGATATCGCGCGGAGTGTACATCAGCTGCCCGACGTTGATCTGGCTGGTGAGCACGGTACTGTCGTCACAGTCGAGCCAGCCGCACAGGGTATGCGTGAAGCTGCGCGCAAACTGGCCGCGTTCGTCAGTGGCATATTTGGTGGAGAACTGGATGCCGTTTGTGTAGAAGCGGTCGGTGCCGTAGCGGGAATCGTTTTCCAGCGTCAGAAAATGGACGCGCTCCTGTGGCGGTGGGGTTTCCTGTGCAGTTGCAGCGGCGCAGCATGCAGTCAGGGCGGCTGCCAATCCGGCAGAAACATGGTGTGAAAAGCTGGACATCGCCGCACTCCTTGAGAAGGATTTGTCACGGACAATATCGATCATACGCCCTGAATCCGGGCCCGGTTTGGCCTGGCTCAGTCCGCTTGAAACGGCTTATTTTTCCTGCTTGCGTTTGGGCCAGAAGCGGTCGAACAGCGGCTTGACGCTGGTGCCGTGGACCACGATGGAGAGCATCACCACGACGATCGTAATCTGGATCAGATCCTGCGCAAAATTGCGCGGCAAACCGTGATTGATGGCGAACATCAGATAATAGATGGAGCCGATGCCACGCACGCCGAACCAGCCGGTAATGCCACGCACCCGCATCGAGCTCGAGGAACCGATCAGGCCCAGCATGACGCTGAGGGGCCGCGCAACGATGAACAGGAAGGCGGCCATGCCGATCGTGTCCCAGTTCCAGTTTTGCGCAACCACCATGCCGCCGAGCAGCAGCACCAGGGTCAGCTCCGACAGGCGCTCGATATGTTCCTTGAACACCAGCGATTCCGCGCTGACGGTACGGGTCGATTCCTGCGGATCCTGCTCGCCCGCTTCCGGCACCAGCAAGCCTTGCCGGTCCTTGTGCGCGCCGGACAAAACCAGCTCGGTCTGACGCAGAGCAACGCCGGCGAAGAACACCGCGAGAAAGCCCCAGGTCTTGCAGACGACACACAGGCCGTAGACAACCGCGATCAGACCGAGGCCGACAAAGTCGTCCAGCACCTCGTGCTTGGGGTCCTGGCCGCGCAACATCCAGCTCAGCTTGCCCAGCAAGGCGCCGCCAAGCGCGCCGATAGCGATCGCGCCAAAGGTGGCCCAGATCACATCGAGCATCACCCAGCGCCAGCCATAGTCGCCCAGCTCGTGGGCCCCCATCAGACCCAGGCCCAGCATGACGAAAGGGAAGGCGGAGCCGTCGTTCATGCCCGCTTCGCAGGTCAGCGTGTTGCGCAGCTGGTCGCGGTCGTCGGCGTGGCGAACCTGGATGTCGGTGGCCAGCACCGGATCGGTTGGCGCCAGGATGGCGCCGAGCAGCACGCCCACGCCCAGCGGCAGGTGGAGCACATAGTAAGCAAAAGCGGCAACCAGTCCCACGCTGATCGTCATCGAGATCCAGGCCAGGCGAATCGCCGGCGCCCAGCGCAGGCGCGTGATCGGCACCGGCATCTTGACCCCGGCAGAAAACAGCGACACCAGCACCGCGACCTCGGTCAGGGTTTCCAGCAGGTGCGATTCCTCGATGGGATTAAAGCGGAAGAAGCCCAGCATCATGGGCCCCAGGAACAGGCCGACGCACAGGTAGACGATGGCCGACGTAAACGGCGAACGCGAGATGGTGGTCGCGGCAAGGCCGCGCGCCAGCATCAGGCAGCCGATCAGAATGAACCAGTGGGTTGTCGTCATGCGGACGATTCTACGCAGGATAGCCAGAGCGAACCGTCCGCTAGCGCACGTTGCCCGTTCGCGGGCAGCGTGCGGCAGGGTCAGAACGCGAAGCTGCCCACGTCCAGCACCTGGGTCGGCTGGCCGCAAGGGGCCGTTACGGCTTCACGGTTGCCGCTGCCGGTGGACTGGTTGCGTTCCCATGTATCGGCCGTATTGCCGCCCTTTTTCAGGAACTTGAACTGGATCGGGGTCGACGGCGGCAGGTTCAGGGTACGCGACCACGGTACATTGGCACCGCTGCCTTCAATGCTCAACTGGTTGCCGGTGGTGCCGGTCCAGTTGCCCAGCTCGTTGCGATTACCGACCACGTGTACGTTCTGGCCGACCACCGTGTTCGCATTTGCCACGCGGAATTTAACAGCCACCGAGGTGCAGGCTGGCGGCGTAGTGCCGCCGTTGACCTTCTGGTTTACGTGCAAGGCAACCGCCGGCACGGTGTTGCCGTTGTTGCCACCGATGCTGACTGTGACAATACCGTTGCTTCCCACGGTCAGGCTGCCGCCAGTGCAGGCGCTGCCATTGGCAGTCAGGGTGCCGGTGACCACGTTGCAGTACGTTCCTGCCGGCAGTTGCGTCTGTAGTGAAGCGTTCCACGCGGCGCCGTCATTGTTCAAGGCCAGGAAGCCTTTGTTGCCGCGCGCGAAGGCGATCTGGTTGCCATTGCCCTGCACGAAGTTGTCGACGCCCGTGCCCGCCACCGTCGAGCGGAACTTGACCATGTTCGCAATGTCAGACCAGCGGTGGATGAAGTCCCATGACTGATTGATCAAAGGGTTGCCATTCGCATCGAAGGGGCTGGCGCCGGGCGGGCCCTGGTCGCCGTCGCTGAAGCGGTAGCCGGAGTGTAGCTGCGCGTGCCCATACGGCCAGGCCAGCATGAAAATGTTGGCCAGGTCGTAGCGCTTGGTGCCCTGCGTGTCGTTGGTGTGGCCGGCAATGTAATCGCTGGCCACCAGCGAGCTGCCGTTGCGCTCAGTATCCCAGTTGTTGACGAACACGGTCGCCTTGTCGCTCGGAATGAAGCCCCAGCTGCCGCCCCAGTTGCCGGGCGTGCCCATGATGCTCCGGATCTGCGCGATGCTGCTGCCCTCGTTACGGAATACCGACTTCATCGCATAGGTGAACTGGAATTCGTTCAGCGTGCCGTTCGCAAAATAATCGGAACGCACCGCGTTGCTGTCCGGAATTACTTCCTGCGTAAGCCAGAGTGGCTCGCCGGAGGTGGTGGTGCGGTTGGTGCCGTTCAAAATGGCGCTGATGTGCGATGGCTGTATGTGCTTGGCGGCATCGATGCGAATGCCGTCGGCGCCCATGCCCACCAGCTTGTTGAAGTAGTTGCGAATCTGACCCTGCACGTAGCTGCTCTCCGTCTTCAGATCGGGCAGACCGACCAGGCGGCAGTTCATTACATTGTTGCGGTTGCCCGGCGCGCCATAGTCGCCGCCCTGGATATCGCAGGCGTTGTGAAAGTCCGGGCCGCTGAAGTTGGGGTAGCTCAGCGTGGTCGAATTCCAGGTGTTGCCATTGGTTGCCGTGCCCGAACCAGCCGACATGTGATTGACAACGGCGTCCACGTAGATGCGCACGCCGGCGGCGTGGCAGGTGTTGATCATGTTCTGGAATTCCGCTTCCGTGCCCATGCGACTGTTGAGCGACGTGAAGTTGACCGGTTGGTAGACATCCCACCAGGTGCCCACGCTGTTCGATGCGTGCGGGGGCGAAACCTGCACCGCGCCGTAACCTTGCGGCCCCAGGTAGTTGGTGCATTCCTTGGCGATATCGTTCCACTTCCAGCGGAACATCTGGACCGAGGTGTCGGCAGGGTTGAGTGCTGCCTGCGCCGGCAGGGCAAAAGTGCCCATCAAAGTGCCGGCCGCAAAAAGGCTGCCAATGAGCTTGGCGCTGATACGTTTTTTCATGTTGCTTCCTTATGGTTATAGGTAATGGAATGCAAAAAGCGAATGCCCGTCGACGACCCCGCTTGTCTCCATCAAGGGGAAGTGACGTGTTGAACGAACGGGAAGGCAGTGGGCTGTAGCCCTTCTTGCTTGCCGAGTTCGTAAACCAATGTAGCACAACTACATAAAATGTAAACCGAGGCTTTGCATTTTCGTGAGTTTTCAACGGCAATGCCGAGATTATCACTAAGTAAAAAATGTGATTGTGTAGCCAATCTACATGAAAAGTTACGCTGCAAAAACAAAAGGCCAGGCATCCGAAGATGGCTGGCCTGGGACTGACATGGTGCGGTTCAGCGGAACTGGTAGGCCCCGATATCGACTGCCGGACGGACGCGCACGTTGCCGCGCACATCGTTCAATGGCGCGAGTTGCTCGGTCCCTTTGCCGATCGCCGGGGAGGTCGCGCGCAGGCGGAAATCGCTGCCGCCGCGGCGCGCGTAGCGCACGAACTGCGGTGCCTGGGCCACCGTGCCGGAATGGGTCAGGCCATTGCGCAATTGCCAGTCGGCAGTGCTGCTCTGGTAGACCAGATTGTTACGGTAGGTATTGTTGGTGCCGGTCTCGCCCTGTTCCGAGATGCCGTATTTGTTGTCATACACGATGTTGTTGTGAACGCTAGTGTAATCGTTGGGCCCGCGCGTGTGATAGTAGTCGCCACCGCCCACCAGAATGCCGGTCTGCGATGCGGCCACCGTGTTATTGCTGATCACAACATTGTTTGCATCGTGCCACAGCTGGATGGCGGCGCCGCCGACGTTGTGAACAATATTGTTTTTGGCACTGCCCGAGGTGCTGATGTAAATCCCGTGCACAAAGCGGCAGTTGGCCGGGCCGATATCGTGCACGGTGTTGCCGAGCACCGCGCTGTGTACGCCTTTGTAATAGCTGTCCACCCCGATGCCGGCGCCGCCCACGCCATCGCAGGGTACATCCTGTGCGATGTGATGCACGCGGTTGCCCTTGATCACGCCGTGGGAGCCGCCGTTGTAGATGCCGTGTGTCCATTTGGTGCCATTGCGCGCGACGCTGCCATCGACTTCGAAGCCGACGATGTCGACGTAGTCGCCGCGGTTATCCCAGCCGGTTTTGGTATCGGAGCTCATGGGCGGCACCAGCTTCGCGCCCCATTTGACGGTGGAAATATAGTAGATGCGCTGCGGCTCGGTGCCGCTCATTGTGGTTTTGAAACCGCCCGCATACACCCCGGGCAGCACATGAATGGTGGTCCCGGGCAAGGCGACTTTGGAAGCGCGCAGGATGGTGGCGAACGGCTGTTTGGCGGTGCCCGGATTGGAGTCGGCGCCGTTGGCGGCAACGTAGTAGTTGTACGTGGTGGCATTCTGCGCGGCGGGTGCTTCGGCAGCGGTGACGGGGAGCGTTGCGACAAGCAAGGGAAAAAGACGCGGCACGAGGTTCATCAACGCTGTTCCTCTGCTGAAGAATTGTGGAGGCGGATGTTGGAATCGAACCAACTTCCCCAGCTTTGCAAGCTGGTGCATTGCCATTTTGCTACTCCGCCATTGGGACTAGTTTCCCCGATGCCGAGGCAGAAGGAGCGCGAGTAGATCAAACATGCTGCTTGCGTACGCAGATTGATTGTTGGCTGATCGGCAGGCGAAAAAAAGCCGGCCTCGCGGGCCGGCCTGTTGTGGCTGCAGACCTTATTTGCTGTCCGGCGCGATCTCTGGATCATCGCCACCGGTCGGGCCGCCCACGGCAGCAGTGAAATTCGACTTGGTGTAGTTGGCCGACAGCTGTGCGACGCGCATCAGCATCAGATTGTCATGCACGCCGAAGGTCCAGCCCCCTGCCAATGCGGCGGCGCGCTGGAAGAATTCAGGCTTCGCCACGACGCGACCGTTGTTGTCTTTGTAGGTAACGCGCATCAGGATGCCCGAGCTCCCGGCCATTGGCCCAAGCAGAACTCGCCTGGCGCCACGTTTAAAGCTGAACTGCTCGACAACCGGCTCGATCACCAGCGTGCGGCCGTTATCCGGGCGCTTGTTCCATTCGGTCAGCGACGGGGTCAATTCCTTGACGATGTTGTCGTTGATCTTTGCGAGGGCAGCTTCATTGCCCTTGATATTCGAAGTAAAAACGGCGGGCTTGAGCTGAATACGGCCGAATGCCGAAAACGCTTCCGCAGGCGGAGGATTGGCCGACGACGACGCATGAATCTTGGTAGCGCAGCCCGTCAACAGGGTGAGTGCGGCGATCATGGAGGTGGCGATCAAGCCTTTGAACAAACGATTCATTTAGTGCCTATTTAATTGGGTGTTGAGGTAAAAAATGTTCTCAACGAATCATATTACACAAGTGACAGGGCTCTCCAACTATTAACTCTGCTCAAGCATGATTGCGCAATGGCTACCGGGCGCTGCCGTTCAAGGTGTAACGCTAGACTTCGCCGGTATTCCCTACTCTTATCGGAGGCCAATTATGTCGAAGAAAATCGTATCCAAAGCAGTGCTGACCGCTGCGATTGCCGCAGCATTGAGCATGCCATTCGCCACCATGGCGCAATCCATGAACACGCCGGCCGCCAGTGCCTTGAATAAGGCCGATCAGCAGATTGTGGAAGGCATGGCCCGCGCGAATATGGCGGAAATTGAAGCGGCCAAGCTGGCGCTGGCCAACGGCCAAAGCGCGGAGGTCAAGGCTTTCGCGCAGCAGATGATTGACGACCATACCAAAGCGCTCAACGACGTGACCACCCTGGCGCAAAACAAGGGCGTGACACTGCCGACTGAGCCGGATGCAAAACATAAAGCCATGGCCGCCAAACTGGCCAAGCTGAAAGGCGATGCGTTCGATAAAAGCTATATGGCCCAAGCCGGTGTAGCCGATCACAAGAAAGTCCACGCCACCCTCAAAAAAGACGAGGCGCGCGCCAAAGACCCGGATGTCAAGGCACTGGCCGCCAAAATGCTGCCCACCGTGGAGCAGCACTTGCATACGGCCAGCGGCAAACCGCATGACCACGCATCGAAATAATCGCGAGAACAATAAAGGCCCTGCGGGGCCTTTTTGTTATGCGGCTTGTTGTAGGCTGGCCATACCAGCAGAGAAAATGTGTCACGAACTAACAATTGAACTGTGTGAAATTGGCTTGCGGTGTAAGATCGAAATATACACATTAATTTACCGTTGGCAATAATGTTGAACATCGATCCGGAATTGCTAAGCAATGCGAGCCCTTCGCCTTACCGGACCGCGTTCGAGAAAGGCTACCGCTGGTTGCGGTTCGATGAACCGCTCGAGCAGCAGTTTCAGGCGTTTTATACCGAGGGCCACCTCATGCGGGTGCGCCTGGCGGCCTATCTGATTATCGTGCTGTATGCGGCATTCGTCATCATCGATGTGACTACCTTGCCCGCGGAAGTCGCGTATTGGACCGCGCGCATACGCGTGTTCTTTATTATTCCCCCGTTCCTGGCAATGCTCTACGTGAGCTATCGGCCGTCCTTGCGTGGCTGGGTCAGAAAGGTCATCACGATCGCCGCCGTCATGGCAGGCGTTGGTACGACGGCAGTGATCGGCGTTGCCTATCGTCTGGGCACTCAGATCCCGTATGAAGGGATATTGCTGGTCGCCCTATTCATTTATCTGATCGCCTGCCTGCAATGGCGGCGCGCGCTGTTTGCCAATGGCGTGACCCTGGCCGCATTCATCGTCATGGAATTCATGTACCAGTCGAATCCACAGTTCCGGCTATATCAAATCATCTTCATGATTGCTGCTAACGCTGTTGGTGCTTATGGCGGCTACTTCCTTGAGCACAGCGCACGCACCATGTTCCTCGTAAATAACCTGCTCAATGAACTGGCAGAACTTGACGGCCTGACCGGACTATCCAACCGGCGCACCCTGAACATTCACCTGGACCGTATCTGGCGCCAGGCGGTGCGCGACCAGCAGGCCGTGGCCATTGCCATGATCGATGTCGACCACTTCAAGAAATACAACGACCGCTATGGCCACGCGCAAGGCGACGCGGCGCTGCGCGCGGTGGCCGACGTGATTGCACATCATGCCCGCCGCCCGCTCGACATCACCGCCCGTTACGGCGGCGAGGAATTCGCCGTGGTCTGGTACCACCCGTCGGCCTCCGAATTGGCACGGATGGCGGAAGTGCTCACGCGCGCCATTGTCGCGCTCGACATGCCGCACGCCGACAACGAAATAGGCAGGCTCAGCATCAGCGTGGGCGTGGCCATGATGACCCCCGAGGCGGGGCAGACCAGCGCCGATCTGCTGCGGGCGGCTGATGCCGCGCTGTATGAAGCCAAGGCCCAGGGACGCAACCGCGTCGTCGTGGCGAGTACCGAAAGCAGTGTGCGTTCTCCGCGCGTCGCCGGGCGGCATTCCTAAGCACAGTCTGTATGAATATGGCGACATTTTCGCTGCATGGCGAAGAACAAACGTCATATTGCATATAGTGCAATATTAATACATCCTAAATTGGCGCAAAAAAGCAACTATCTGCGCATTCGGACAAGACCAACATACATATCCGTGATTACCTAGCGTTCGCCCAGCCGGGAGCGCTCGGTTGGCGCCACAAAAACATCACGGAGGATACATATGAAGTTGGTTCTAAAAACATTGGCAGGTATCACTGTCGCCCTGGCCTGCACCGCCTCGACATCGGCGCAAACGGTCTACATTGGCAGCTCACCGCAAGCAGTCAAGCCCGCGAAGCCGCAGCCGGTGGACCAGGCCAAGCGCTTTGCCGCTTACAAAGTCGCGAGTATGCTGGGCGACCGCCAATTCAGCGCGCTGGTCGAGCGCGAACTGGCCGGCAAAGGTGACGCAGTCCTGCTCAAGCCCCTGCTGAGCAGCTATGGCGCGACGGGCACGCAGGCAAAAGCCGCGGCCGACACCTTGCACAGTACGGACCTCGTGGTCCGCCAGAGCAAGGCAATTGCCACCGAGACCGACAGCGTGATGAACGTGCGCCTGTACACGCCGAAGAAGTTCGCCGGCAAGGTCGACTGGAAGAATCTGCTCGTCGCCTATCCACCAGCGAGCAAGAAAAATGAATACGCCGCCGTGGAAGCGTTCGACCGCAAGGGTAACGCGCATGTCCTCGACGGCCGCAACGAGCCGAAAGTACCGGTGCTCATCGTCGGCATCGACCGCAAGGAAGCCCACCGTGCCGGCGTGGAACTGATGAACAAGCATCTGCAGTCAGTCGGCATGCAGGGCAAAACCATGGCCAAGCTGAGTGGCCCGGCAGCGATGAGCACTGCGGCCGCGCTGACTGCCGGCATCGAGACGAGCAAGCTCGATCGCATTCGCCTGAACAATGACCAGGAACCGTGGGTCTCGGGCGCTGCCGAAATTTTCGCGGTGGTATCTGGCGTGCAGCCTGATCAGGCCAAGGCCACGCTGACCGTGGTCGACATGCCATATCTGGATCACGACGGCACCGACTACACGCCTAATCAGATCATGATTTTCTGGCCGGAGTATCGCTATGCAGCGGCCAACGTGCAGCTGTTCGAGCATGACGACAACACGAACTACAAGGATCTGGCCGTAGCGCTGGCCCAAGGCGTGAGCACGATCCTGGGTGCGTTTGCGCCGACCTACGCGGTGATCGGGCAAGTGGCGACGGCAATTTTGCAGGCGATGCCTGCGGGATGGTTCGCGAACGATGATGATTATGTCGACAGCTTCTATACCCTGGAAAAGGGCCGGACGTACGCCGGCTATCGGGGAGCTGCCGGGAATGCGACGATGAGCTTGTCGCCGTACACATTGCAGTCGCAGTAAGCCACGCTTGGGCTCGCTCCATCGGTGAGTGAAGATGGGACGAGCACTCGCATTGTCATGAAGTGGCAACGCCGCCTGCCAATTTCAGTTCGAATGCATCCGCTTTCTGGTGTGGAGCCGGATAGGTCAGCTATGCTATGGCACCTCATCCAAAATACCCACAAGGAGCAAGAAGCATGAGCATCGAATTTCTGAACCAGGTTGCGATCGTAACTGGGGCAGGCGGCGGCCTTGGTCGTCAGCACGCGCTTGCATTGGCCAAACGTGGCGCAAAAGTTGTCGTGAATGATTTTGGTCCTGCGATTACCGTAGCGGACGGCAGCATATCCACAGCAGCCGAAACAGTCGTACGCGAGATCGAGGCCGCAGGCGGCACCGCCATGGCGTGGAACGCATCAGTAACCGACGAGGCTGGCATTACCGAAATGGTCGCGGCCACCATGGCCACCTGGGGCCGCATCGACATCCTGGTCAACAACGCTGGCATCTTGCGCGACAAGAGCTTCGCGAAGATGCCTCTCGACGATTTCCGTCTCATCATCGACGTTCACCTGATGGGCGCGGCAATTTGCACGCAGGCAGTGTGGAACATCATGCGCGCGCAAAAATACGGCCGCATCGTGATGACGACCTCGTCTTCCGGCCTGTACGGGAATTTTGGCCAGGCCAACTACGGTGCCGCGAAGATGGCACTGGTCGGCCTGATGCAAACGCTCGCCATCGAGGGCGCCAAGGACAACATCCACGTCAATTGTCTTGCCCCGACAGCGGCGACCAAAATGACGGAAGGCTTGATGCCGCCGGCAGTACTGGAGAAGTTGAACCCGTCATCGGTCACGCCAGGCTTGCTGCATCTTGTATCGAAGGAAGCGCCAACCCGCGCAATTTTGTGCGCAGGCGCTGGTACGTTCGAACGCGCCTACATCACCTTGACGGGCGGGGTACACATCGGAACAGGAGAAGATGCAGCAGAGCAGGTTGCCGCCAATTTCGAAGCAATCTCCGACCGCAATGAAGAGTCGGTGCCGAAAGACGGCAGCGCTCAGGCGATGAATGAAGTGGGCAAGGCGATGGCCGCTTCGAACGGCTAAGTTGGCGTAGCAACTGGCGCGTATCTGCGCCAGAGCTTCCACACGTGCTTGATGTACAGACCCACCAACATCGGCAGCACGACGAAGACCAGTTTGTTGAGTTCCCACGCGGCCGCGAACTTGCCGTGCAAGAGCGCGATCGTCGCCCGCGTGATCCCACAGCCCCAGCACGCGTCATCCAGAAACAATGAAATGATGCAGGGCGGCGCGACGCGCAGCAGCAGATCCGGCACCGCAATGGCGGCCGCTCCAAGCAGAGCGACGCCAACTGCGATGCCGATATCGACTGAATTACTTCTTGAGCTGGCGGCCTTCAGCATCGGTGTAAGAGCCAACGGCAATCAAGATAAAGTCGATGAACGCCCAGATGCCGCAACCACCGAGCGTCACGAGCTGCACCACGCCGATGCCAATATGGCCGGTATAGAAGCGGTGCACGCCAAACACGCCCAGGAAGAACGACAGCAGCAATGCGACGATCCATTCCTTGTCCGACACCGGACCGGTTTGCGTCGAAATATTCGCGTTATTAACCGCGACGCCGCATTTGACGCAGACAACGGCATTGTTGCCAACTTCGGCACCACAGGAATGACAGAATGGCATAGCTAAAATCTCCTCATGAATTGCCGACTAGCAATTTATAGAGAGAATAACCCATGTTGCCAAGAATGACACCGGTTAAAAGTTTATTTTTTTAACGTGAAATGGAAGCGCGTACAACCAAGCTCAAAATTTTTCCAGCGTGATAAATGGCAGGCTCATTGCAGCCGGATAGCCGTATCAAAAATCCACGTGCGACGAATCTCGATCACGTCATACTGCCGCGCCAGGGAAGGTGGGAACGCGGAATATGGCGCTTGGCTGGCGATGACTTTTCGTACCGCTTCGTCAATCGCTGGCACGCCGCTTGAGACGACGAAGCTTACCTTTTCGACGGAACCATCGGCGCGTACTGATATCGTGACGGTGGGTGCGGTGTGACGCTGTTTCACAAGGTCGCGCACCATGTCGAAGGTCATATTCAACTCGATCTTCCTGCTCATCGCTTCCGCGTACAGGACCAGATCGCCATTCGGGTCAGCGCGGCCGAACAGCCATCCACGACGGAGACTGCTAACAGTCGGCAAAAGCGTACGCGAGGGATTCGATGCGGCCTCGCGTTGGGCTGCTTCTTCGTTGAGTTGCTTACCGATCGCACGCAATCGTTCTTCCCGCTGCGCCTCTTGTTCGGCCCGTTCACGCTGCGCCTGGTCCTGTTTTGCCAGTTCCTGTCGGGCGGCGTCTTGTTTCGCCGCATCTTGTCGCGCCGCTTCCTGCCGAGCGACTTGTTGCCGTGCTGCGTCTTGTCTCGCTGCCTCTTGCCTGGCTGATTCCTGGCGGGCTGCTTCTTGTCGTTCTGCGCTTTCACGCGCAGCTTCGCGCTTTGCCATCTCGTGGCGCATCGCATCCTGCTTCGCCGCATCTTGGCGTGCAGTCTCTTGCCTTGCTGCTTCCTGGCGCGCCGCTTCCTGCCTCGAAGCTTCTTGCCGCGCGATTTCCTGGCGAGCAGCCTCTTGCCTTGCAGCCTCCTGCCTCAAAGCCTCCTGGCGTGCAATCTCCTGCCTCACAGCCTCTTGGCGTGCAATCTCCTGCCTCGCGTTCTCTTGCCGCGCCGCTTCTTGCCTGAGTGCCTCTTCTCGCACTATCTCCTGTTTGACGGCTTCTCGGCGGACAATTTCCTGCCGTGCGGATTCTTGTCGTGCCGCCTCTTGTCTCAAGGCTTCCTGCCGGGCGATCTCTTGCTGAGCGGCTTCCCGTTGTGCTGCGTCTTGCTTCAAAGCATCCTGGCGCGCGGATTCTTGCCGCGCCGCTTCTTGCAGCGCCGCATCACGTTGCGCTTTTTGCGCCGCCGCTAACTGGGTTTGCCGTGCAAGTTCCTGTTGTAATGCCTCTTTACTGGCTGCTTCGGCCCGTTCCAACTCCTGGCGGACGATATCCCTTTGCGCCTGTTCTTTCTGAAGTACTTCACGGCGCAGGCTCTCTTGCCGTTCGCTTTCCACCCGTGCTGCTGCCACCAGCGCCGCTTGCTCAGCGCGGGCTGCATCTTGCGCGGCTGCTGCCTGCTCGGTTTGCCGCGCCCTTTCTTCACTCTCCTTTCGACGTTCGAGTCTGGCCTGCTCGAGAGCGCGTTCCTGTTTCTCCTGGTCGATTTGTTTTTCGGCCGCCTCACCCGGACTTTCTGTTTCAGGCAGATTGCTGATCTGAGTCTGTGTGTTACGTGCCAGCGCGGTCGTCGGGGCACGCACTTTCGGCGCGTTAGGTGCGATAGGCAGATCCACGTCCGGCCGCATCCGTGCGGTGGCGCCGGGTTCCACGGGTAGCGCAGGCGGCGTTGGCGGCGCCTGGGCGGGCGGGGCCGAGACGGCAAACGTCTCAGCTTGCTTCTTGCTGAATGCAGCGTTTGCCGCGGTCATGACCCTGGCGGCTGGGACGAGCGCCGCCTTGGCGGTGGTTGGCGGTGGCGTATTGGCTGGCGCTGGTGGAAGCGTCGATGCGACCGGCTTGGCCACTGCCGGTGCCAGTTGAACACGCAAACCGTCGGGTCCCAGCCGGCTTTCTTTCCACGGAAAATGCAAGCCGGGGAGGCCGAACGTCTGACCACCCAGTGTGATGCTCAACAGCAACGCGTGGGCGACCAGCGACAGAACCAAGGCAGTGCTGATCCGCTGCGGCTCGTGTTGCATCGAAAGCGTCGAGCTCAAGCGGGGATCCTTGTCGTCAGGTGGAAGGTCAGGTTTTTCAAAAAAGGCGTCTTTCTTTACCTGCGCTAAAAATTGGATCGAACTGCCCAGGCTGGGACTGCGGAGATGGCAAGGAGACAACGAACCGAGCGATCGTATCACATGGGTGCGCAATGTCCCACGTTGGCATTCGTGCTCTGCTGCGGGTTAGATCAAGGCGCGACATTTGTGCGGCGCACAATACCGTTTGTGGCGCGGACTTTGCCGATTCCCCGGGCGTCGCAGGGCCCAAATCATAATTTGAGACGCATCATACGACGCCAAAACCTAGACTGGCTCCACTTTCAACCACACCTGGACTGAACAATATGATGCGTTCGCTTACCCCGTCAAACCGCAACGGCATGCGCCACGTACTACAACAACTGATTGCCATCTTGCTAATCGTGACCAGCGCACATGTGCTCGCTGCACCAGGCACGCTGTGTCCGCAACACGCAAGCGCAACAGCGCGCAAAGAAATTCATGAGGAGAAGTTCGTCCTCATCGGTGGCATCGAACAATGGGTCACCATCAACGGCAGCAACTGCGCCAATCCAGTGGTGCTGATCGTTCACGGTGGGCCCGGCAATCCGATGACGCCCTATGCCGACGCAATTTACGGGAAATGGACCAAGCAGTTCACCGTGGTCCAATGGGATCAGCGCGGCGCCGGTCGCACTTACGGACGCAATCGCTTGCTGCCGGAGCCGGACTCCAGCAAATGGACACCGGCGCAGCTGGAGGCGCTGCCCCCGCTGACCATCGCACGGTTGACCCAGGATGGAGTGGACGTGGCAAGTTATGTTGCGGCGCGCCTGAACCAGCGCAAGGTGATCCTGGTCGGCGGTTCATGGGGCTCGGCGCTTGGCGTGCACATGGCGAAGGCGCGTCCGGATCTCTTTTACGCGTACATGGGCACCGGCCAGATGGTGCACTACACCGAAAACGAACTAAGCACCTACGAGACATTGCTCGGCATGGCCCGCGCAGCCCAGGACGCCAAGACGGTTTCGGCTCTCGAGACGCTTGGCCCACCACCATGGAAGAATCCGCGTGCCTTCGGCATCGTGCGCAAGGCAACCCGGATTTACGAAGCCAAAACCAGCACGCCGGCGCCCAAGGGCTGGTGGACGCCGGCCGCGTTATATGCCACTCGCGAGGCCGAGCTGGACTATGAAGCAGGGGAGGAATACTCGTTCTTGCAGTTCGTTGGTTTCAGGGGCAACGGCATGCTGTCGACCATCGATTTGCATAAACTCGGCGCCACATTCGCTGTCCCGGTCTTTTTACTGCAGGGAACTGAGGATTTGGTGACGACTCCGACGGTTGCGAAGCGCTACTTTGACACAATTGTCGCGCCGACCAAGGAATTCATCTTGCTACCGAAAACCGGGCACGATCCTAACGAGATCATGCTCGATACCCAACTGCGTACATTGACCTCACGGGTTTTACCATTGGTAATGTGAAGCGACTTCGATGCGAAGACAATTGAAAACGGCCTCGAAAGAGGCCGTTTTTGGGGACAGGTCAGGTCGACATCAAGCGTCGATATTCCCCGCGCGCAGCGCATTCGACTCAATAAAATTCCGGCGCGGCTCAACTTCATCACCCATGAGCGTCGTGAAGATCTGGTCCGCAGCAATCGCATCTTCGATCTGCACTTTCAGCAAGCGGCGCACGGTCGGATCCATGGTGGTTTCCCACAGCTGCTCTGGATTCATCTCGCCCAGACCTTTGTAGCGCTGCTTGGAGACGGTGCGCTCGGCTTCGTCACGCAGCCACTGCATCGCGTGATGGAAGTCGGTCACAGCCGATTCTTTCACACGGTCGCCTTCGCCGCGGCGAATGAATGCGCCTTCGCCGATCAGACCCTTGAACGTGGCCGCTGCGTTGGCCAGGGTGGTGTAGTCGCCGCCCTGTACAAAGTCGGCATCGATCGAGCTCACCTTCACGTTACCGTGATGCATACGCTCGATACGCAGCGCGTGCTTCTCGCTCAGCTCATCCGAACGCACCAGGATCTTGACGGCTTTGTCGCCAATGGTTTCTTCCATTGCCTTGGCCGAGGCTTCGGCGTTTTCGATCGTGTCCAGGTTTAGCTCGACGCCGGTCATGATGGCGGTCAGCGCGGCGCGGTCGATCACGCGAGTCAGGCGCATCATGATCGCGTTGGCCAGGTTGAACTGGCGTACCAGTTCGGCCAGCGCTTCGCCTTCAATCGCCGGGGCGCCTTCGCGCGGGGTCAGCGCAGCGGAGTTCAGCGCCACGGTCATCATGTAGCTGGCTTCTTCCACGTCATCTTTCAGATAGCGCTCGTCGCGCCCGGCCTTGACCTTGTACAGCGGCGGTTGCGCAATGTAGATGTGGCCACGCTCGACCAGCTGCGGCATCTGGCGGTAGAACAGCGTCAGCAGCAGGGTGCGGATGTGGGCGCCGTCGACGTCAGCATCGGTCATGATGATGATGCGGTGGTAGCGCAGCTTTTCGACGTTGAATTCGTCCGGGCCGATCGAGGTGCCGAGCGTGGCGATCAGGGTCGTGATCTGCTCCGACGACAGCATCTTTTCAAAGCGCGCCTTTTCGACGTTCAGCACTTTACCGCGCAACGGCAGGATCGCCTGGAATTTACGGTCGCGGCCCTGCTTGGCCGAGCCGCCTGCGGAGTCACCCTCGACGATGTACAGTTCGGACAGGGCAGGGTCTTTCTCCTGGCAGTCGGCCAGCTTGGCCGACAGGCCCAGGCCATCCATCACGCCTTTGCGGCGGGTCAGGTCGCGCGCCTTGCGCGACGCTTCGCGCGCACGCGCAGCTTCGACGATCGTCGCGCAGATGATCTCGGCGTCGTTCGGCTTTTCCATCAGGTAGTCGGTCAGCGTCTTGGCGACGATCTCTTCGACCGGGCCGCGCACTTCGGAAGACACCAGCTTGTCCTTGGTCTGGGAGCTGAACTTCGGTTCCGGCACCTTGACGGACAGCACGCAGGTCAGGCCTTCGCGCATGTCGTCGCCGGTGATTTCCACTTTCGCCTTCTTGGCGTATTCGTGTTCGTCGATGTACTTGTTGATCACGCGCGTCATTGCCGCGCGCAGGCCGGTCAGGTGAGTGCCGCCGTCGCGCTGCGGGATGTTATTGGTGAAGCACAGCACCTGCTCGTTGTAGGCGTCGTTCCACTGCATCGACACGTCGACGGTGATGTTGGTGTTCTGGTCCGACATGCGCTCGCCGGTGGCCTGGAACACGGTCGGGTGCAGCACGGTCTTGGCCTTGTTGATGTATTCGACGAAGCCGCGGGTGCCGCCTTCGAAGGCGAATACTTCTTCCTTGCCGGTGCGCTGGTCGGTCAGCTTGATGTTGACGCCATTGTTGAGAAAACTAAGTTCGCGGATACGCTTGGCCAGGATCTCGTAGTGGAATTCCACGTGCGTGAAAATTTCTTCGTCGGCCCAGAAATGGACGTCGGTGCCGCGCTTGTCGGTCTCGCCGATGACCTTGATCGGGGAGCAGGCAACGCCGTTGACCATCTCGACTTCGCGGTTTTGCGGCACGCCGCGCACGAACTCCATGTAGTGCACTTTGCCGTCGCGGCGGATGGTCAGCTTCAGCAGTTTCGACAGGCCGTTCACGCAAGAGACGCCCACGCCGTGCAGGCCGCCGGAGACCTTGTACGAGTTCTGGTCGAACTTGCCGCCGGCGTGCAGTTCGGTCATGACGATTTCGGCGGCCGAGCGCTTTGGCTCGTGCTTGTCGTCGAACTTCATGCCGGTCGGGACGCCGCGGCCGTTGTCGGTGATCGAGATCGAGTTGTCGGAGTGGATCGTGACGTGGATCTCGGTGCAGTAACCGGCCAGCGCTTCGTCGATCGAGTTGTCGAGGACCTCGAACACCAGGTGGTGCAGGCCGGTACCGTCCGAGGTATCGCCGATATACATGCCGGGGCGTTTGCGCACGGCTTCGAGGCCTTCCAAAATTTGAATGGATGCGGCGCCGTATTCTTCCAGCTGGGGCTGGATGGG
>DASWMN010000176.1:0-17695 GCA_036399735.1 Telluria sp.
CTTGCTCACGCAGGCCGGTCAGGAAAATGGCGCGCCGGCCTAGCTGCGCTACTGCCGCCAGCGCGCAGGCGAAGTAAGCACTGGCCTGGTGGTTGCCGGTGCCGTGGGTGAACACGATGGGCGCGTCCCCTGCTGCCAGAAACTGCGCCAGTTCTGCCGAAAAAGCAGCATCAGGATCCGGATCGTGGAGCGCGAACTCGCCGCACACCAGCGGCGCCGGCCAGTCTGGCTGGCGCGGACCGAACCAGTCCGGGAACAAGGTCACAGACAATTCCGGCGCGCGCGCCATCAGGTCGAACAAGCCATTCACTGGCGCCAGGCCCACAGCGGCGCGGTCGGCGTTAATATCCGGCAGCACCACCGGGTCGATCAGGCGCTTGCCGACCTGCCGCCATAACCAGCGCCGCACCGCATGCGGGATCCAGCGCGGCACCTTCCACGGCCCCATGACCAGCGGATCGTACACTGTCGCAATATTCGATGGTGCCAGATAGACGACCGCCACTTGCACACCCGGCCGCTGCGCGCGGCACAAGGCCGCCTCCGGCAAGGCCAGCGGGTGCGCCACGATCACGCATGGCCCGGCGGGCAAACTCTGCACCAGGGGTTGCAAGGTTTTCAGGCCGGGCCGGACAGCACGCCAAACGATCGCAAAACCGCGTTTGGGATGCCACAGATCCGGATCGGCCAGCACGGCCGGATCGGCGTGGGTACCGTGAAATTGCAGACCGCTGCGCGCCACCATGGGCGCGTGCAGATCCGGTGCCACAAAGGTGACGGACGCGCCGCGCTGGCGCAGGCCCTCGGCCAGCTTCAGGAAAGGGAACAGATCGCCGGCGGAACCGGTGGTAACAAGGACGTAATGGGTATTCAGAGCAGCAACCGGATAAAATGTATGCACATGACATTTTATCATCACGCGTTTCAACCCAGCCGCTTCCAGTAGATCAGGGTGCCGGTCAGCCCGCCATGGGGCTTGAGGGCAAAGTCGGGAATCGCGCCGGTCAGGGTGAAGCCAAGCCGTTCGTACAAGGGTGCGGCACCACCCTCGCTCGCGGTGTCGAGCACCAGCAAGGTTTTGCCACGCTCGGCAGCAAGCCGTTCAGCTTCGCGCATGAGTTCGACTGCGAGGCCACGTCCACGGTAGGGCACGCGCGTCATCATTTTTGCGATCTCGGCGCGATGGGGCTGGTTGGGGGGAAAGTCGAGCAGCAAGCTCACGGTCGCGGCCAGCACGCCCTCATCCCACGCACCCAGCACAATACGCTCGTCACGTGCCGCCGCTGCCAGCGAAGCCGTCCAGAAGGCGGCCGCCTCGCTGAGCGGCAAGGGATGCATGAAGCTGACCGAGCCGCCATGGGCAACCACTTCTATCAGCATCTCTGCCAGTTGGGCAATCGTATCGGGCGTGGCTTCCAGCGCGCGAATCGTGGTGGATGGCATCGACTAACTCCTGGCAAGCACGACGACGTAGCTGGCCACGGCGTCCGATTCGTTAATGAAACTCACTTCCGACGGCGGCCCGAACGGCAGACAATCGCCGGCCTCCAGCACTTGCCGCACGCCGCCTTCAATAATCACGAGCTGCCCGGCCTGCACCCACACCGCCTGCCGGATGTGCGCATAGGATGCGGCCGGCAGCGTTACTTGCTGCCCCGCCGGCATCGACACCTGCACCACCTCGACCGGATGATCGGGCCGGCTCAGCACTTGCCGGCGCACGTAGCCAGTGTCTGGATCGCGCCAGACCGGCTGCTCGGCCACGCGTGCCACCCTGCCCTTTTCCTCGGCCCGCAGCAGCAGACCGGCCAGGGTCAGGTCGAAGGCGGCGGCGATGCGTACCAGGATGACTGCAGTCGGGCTGACTTCTTCACGTTCGATTTTACTGATCGTGGCCTTGGCAACGCCTGCCCGCTCTGCCAGTTCTGCCAGCGCCCAGCCGCGCGCATCGCGCTCAAGGCGGATACGGGCAGCCAGTTGGCGGCTTGATTTGTCTATTATTTGATCCATAAGTCCATAATAATGGACTTCGACGACCTTAGCAAGCTTATCGGGCACCCAGCAGGGTCAGATCAGTGGGATCGCCCAAAGCCGCATTCAGGGCGATTGCTTTGCGGACCAGCGCGAGTACCGTATCGCGATCGAGCGGCGTGTTTTCGGACAACGACAGCGTCGCCATCTCGTACTTGCCGCCGGACCTGAGACGCGGTTCGATGTCCTGCAAGCGCTGACCGCGCCAGAAGCCGAACAGAACGGTATTTTTTTCAGCGCGGATCAGCATCGCCGGGCCATCCGAAAAATAGACCAGATGCCCCCACTTGATGACCTCACGCAGCGCGCCCGCTTCCATCACGGCGACGCGTAAAGCCTGCACCTGGCGCTGTTGCCAGCCATCGAGCGAAGCGACATAAGCGTCCGGATTTGCTGCGGGAATGGCTTTGATCATTGGCATGGTATGCGGCTCGCATGGATTAAAAAGGAGGACCCTGATTGCAAGAGATACTCTACACTGACATGCATTCAAAACCGGGTTCATAGAAAACGATGGATATGACCGAATACGAGCAAGTCGGAAAGTTGATCTTCGGCGTACAGCGCCTGGACGGCGCCTTGCAAGGCCTGGACAGACAGTTTTCCGGCGAAGGGATGGCCCTCGACGGCATGACTGAAGAACCGGCTGTCAAACTTGCCAGGCGCATGGCGGTGTCTGAGGCCTACTTTTTGAAGCACAACACGCCCGGCGGGACTGTGGACGAGTTCAATCGAACGGCCGCACTCGTCTGCGAACTGGAAATGCGTTCAAACGCAGTCAGCGGCGGTCGCACAGAAGGCCTTGATGACTTGCTGGCTATCATGCGCGACGCGCACTTCAAGATTGCGGATGTGATGGATGCGCTGGAATTGAAGGAATACCCGACAGATACATTGAGAGCGCGGGCCTCTGCGGCTTCTTGATCGCTTGAAATCTTCATCCATGCATGCAGCCCTTGCACAGGGCGCAGCGCTGCTGATCGCATTCCAGGGGTTGCTCTCGGAAGTGATGCAGCGTCCTTGAATCCATGCGCAACGCTTGTGTCATCGTGTATTCTTATGCAACTTAAACCACGCCAGGATGCCCCATGCTTCGTTCAGCGCTTCGCATTTCCGCCATCGCCGCCGCTTTGCTTGCCGCTCAGGTTATCGCCGCACCTGCGCCGGTGCCGGAACCGGCTACTGCAGTCACCCCCGCTCCCGCCAAAAAGCAGCTCGACAAAATTGCCGCCGCTTTCCACCACGCGCGCGCGAGCTACGACCCGCTGCTGTTCGCCACCGCCAACGGAGACAGCCGCTACAACGACCAGCTTGGCCTGACCATTTCCCCGGCGCGCCGCAACGCGCAGTTCGCCCTGTACCGCAAGATGCAAAAGCAGCTCGCTGCCCTGCCGCGCCAACGCCTGTCGGCCAATGACGGCTTGACCTACGATCTGCTGGTCTACGAGCTGGGCAGCGTACTGGCCCTGGCCAAATTCCCGGATCATCTGCTGCCGCTGAACCACTTCGATCACGTTCCCGGTACGCTCGCCAACTATGCCAGCGGCACCGGCTCGCAGCCGCTGGCCACCGTCAGGCAGCAGCGCGATTACATCAGCCGCCTCAATCAGCTGCCGGCTTGGATCGACCAGGCCATTGCCAACATGCGCGAAGGCGTGCGCCAGGGCATCGTGCAGCCGAAGCCGATCATCGAGGCCATGCTCCCGCAATTCAAGCAACTGCAAAGCAAATCGGCTGAAGAAAGCATCTACTATTCGCCGGCCAAGAACTTCCCGGCGACGTTTTCGGACGCGGACAAGAAAGCGCTGACGGTTGCCTACCGCGCGGCCGCCACCAAATTGATGCCCGCGCTGGACCGCCTGGCCGTGTATCTGGAAAAAGAGTACCTGCCCGCAGGCCGCACCAACACCGGCTGGAGCGCGTTGCCGAACGGCGCAGCCTGGTACCAGGCCCAGGTCAACGACCGCACCACCCTGTCGCTGACACCGGAGCAGATCCACGAAACAGGCCTGCGCGAAGTGGCGCGCATCCAGCAGCAGTGGGCCATTCTCGGTCCAAAACTTGGCTACACCGGTCCGGCCAAAGAACTGCCGCAATGGGTCACGGCGCAAGCGAAATTCAAGTCCTTCAAGACAGAAAAAGAAGTGCTGGATGCCTATCTGGCGATTGACGCCAAGGTCAAGACCAAGCTGCCGGCGATGTTCACGCTGCTGCCGAAAGCGCAGATCGAATTACAGCTGGAACCCGAGCTGACGCGCGAAACCGCCTCGGACCATTACACGCCGCCGGCGGCCGATGGTTCGCACCCGGGCGTGTTCTGGGCCGTGGTGAACGACCCGAAAGACTACAGCCGCACCGGCATGGTGACCTTGTTCCTGCACGAAGGCCAGCCTGGCCACCACCTGCATGCCGCGCTGCTCAAGGAATTGGATCTGCCCGATTTCCGCAAGTTCAATACGGAGAACCCGAACAGCGCCGCCTATACCGAGGGCTGGGCCCTGTATTCGGAAACACTGGGCACGGAAATGGGTCTGTACGAGGATCCTGAAGCCTACTTCGGCCACCTGAACGCAGAATTGATGCGGGCCGTCAGGCTGGTGGTCGACACCGGCATTCATGCCAAGGGCTGGACCCGCGAACAGGCCATCAGCTACATGGCCGATGCCTTGGGCTGGAGCGAAGCGCGCGCCAAAAACCAGATCGAGCGCTACATGGTCTGGCCTGCGCAGGCACTGGCTTACAAGACCGGTTCGCTGAAAATTCTGGCGTTGCGCGAGCGCGCACGTACAGCGCTGGGCGACAAATTCTCGCTGCCGAAATTCCATGAAGTGGTGATCGGCGACGGTACGCTGCCTTTGTCGATTCTGGAAGCGCGCGTGGATCAGTGGATCGCCAGCGCCAAGTAGTGACGCTGGCATGAAAGGCGAGCGCATTGGCGCTCGCCCATGATTACAGCTTGCTGTTCATGCAGCCCGCGCTGGCGCATTCGCGCACACGGTCCTGCAAAAAGCGCGAACGTTCGATCGTGGTCTTGTTGGCGCAGTCCAGGTCGACCCAGAACGCGGTTGGCTCCAGCTTGGAACAGCTGTCGTTGCGCGACTTGATCCAGGCCAGCTGCCCGGTCTTGAGCGCCTTCTTGCCGTTGGCGTCCAGCTTGGACGCCAGCGCCTTGTAGTTCTCGTTCAATTCCTTGTCGGCTTCCTGCCACACCTTGTTCAGGCAATACAGTCCGTCAAAATCGTTCTTCGGCTTGTCGCAGGCCGAATTGGCAAACGCGGAACCGGATACGCACAGCAGTACTGCAATGAAGAGCTTTTTCATTCTTTGTTTTCCCTGGTTTGAAATCGATGAATCTATTTGCGCAGGACGACAGTCCCGGCGATGAAATCGTGCACCGCGCGGCGCTGCCGGTTGGCGATGATCGAGATCAGGCCAGCAACAATCCAGATCTGCGAAAACACCGTCACTGCCTTGTACCAGCCTGGCGCATTGGCCACAATCTCCTGCGCACGCTGCAGGTAGCTCAGTGTGATGTACACGTCGTTGGGCACTTTCAAGGCGGCCATCGCTACCGTAATGCCGGTCGCCAGGGCGATCAGGAACAGGACCACGTAGCGCAGCAGCGTCGCCTGCAAAGTCACGCGCGAACCATCAAGCATGGCGACGCGCAAGCCCAACACCAGCTTGCCAGGCGAGCCGCCAAAACGGTACACCATGAACACATGCAGGAACAGCCCGAAGCAGATACCGGGGACGAGAATATACGAGGGATACAGATTGGTGCTGCCGCCGACCAGAAAATCCAGCGCCACCATCGGTATGGCCACCAGAAAATCGATCAGGTAGGCACCGACGCGTTGCCAGAAACCGGAGTAGCGCAAGGCGCCCGGTTCGTCCGGCAAGATGCCGGCGGCAGAGGATTGAGGTGGGGCATACGGATCCGGATACATGTGTCAACTCCTATTTGATACTCAGTTAAGCATGAGCGCGGCGAACGACGATCGTTCCCGCCTGATAGTCGTACAGGGAACGGCGCCGCTGGTTGCTCAGGAGCGCGATCGCACAGGCGCATACCCACGCCATCAGCGCGTAGGTCGCGTAGTCGGTCCACCACGGCGCGTGCAGTTCCAGCGCGTCGATGCGCTCCAGGTAGCCGAGTGCGAGATAGGCATCGTCGGGCATGGACCAGGCAGTGAGAATCTCTGCGGCGCTGATCAGCAAACCCAGAATCAGGTACACCGAGTAGCGCAGCACACTCGCCTTCCATGTTACTGGTGCCCCGTCGAGCATCACGATGCGCAGCCCTGTCAGCCGTTTGCCCGGCGAGCCGCCATGCGTGCGCACCATCACGATAAACAGGTAAATGACGAGAAGCTGATACGGCACCAGCATGTACAACTCCGCCAAGCGGGTCTGGGTCGAGAGATAAATTTCAAGCACGACCAGCGGCAGGACGATCACAAAATCGATCAGGCTGGCGCCCATGCGCTGACCGATGCTGGCGATGCTCATCGCACCGTTTGCGCGGGCACTGAGTTCGGCACGGGTGGGGCCAGCCAGGCTGGCTTGCGGCGGCGCGTAAGGATCTGTTGATGTCGTCATAAAGCGGGCTTGCGTTTGTGGACGACGATGGTGCCAGCCTGCAAGTCATACAGGGTGCGGCGCTGCTTGTTGACCAGCATGCAAATGAAGCACGCGATGAACCACAGACCCATGACAGCGCCGACCGCGGTGGCCCAGCCAGGCGTCGCGGCCTGAATCGCTAGCGCGCGTTCCATATAACTGAGGGATGCGTAGTTTTCTGGCGTAATGCTCAGTTTGGCGATCAGCTGGCCGGCGGCGCTGAGCAGGCCGACCACGCCGTATACGCTGTAGCGCAGGATGCTCGCCGTCCATGTGGCTGGCGCGCGCTCGGTCGATACGACCCGCAGTCCCAGCATGAGTTTGCCAGCCGTACCGCCGAACAGGCCGACCATGGCGATGTAGTAGACAGTAACAAGGCATTGAATCAGCACCGTGCAGGTGATATCTGCCGTCCGGCTCAGCGTACCAAGATAGCTCAGCAGGCCGATCAGCGGGATCAGAACCACCATTTCCAGCAGACTGGCGCCGATTCGCTGACCGATGGTTGCGAGGGGAAATGCGCCGCTGGCATCGATGGCCAGTTCGGCAGGAGTCAGGCCGCTAACGGAAGAGCGGGGCGGTGCGTAGACGTCAGGCTGGGACACAATGAACTCCTTGAGCGAATCATAATTTCTGCAGGTTAATTATAATTTGAGCAAGGTGTTCAGGGAAGACAATTTTTACTGCACTGTTGCAGGTCGCACCGGCGTGCTCGCCTGTTCCCCGACCACAGTGTTCCACTGCCGCACGCGGTAGCCAGTTACGAGTCCGTGGATCACATAGGGATCGGCCTTGGCGAATGCCTCGGGCAGCGCCGGCGAGTCGCATTGAAACAACAACACCGCCATGTCCGACGGTTCGGCCAGCGCGCCGGCGATGACGATCTCGCCGC
Organism: Telluria sp.; assembly: GCA_036399735.1. Classification (GTDB taxonomy): domain Bacteria; phylum Pseudomonadota; class Gammaproteobacteria; order Burkholderiales; family Burkholderiaceae_D; genus Telluria_A. Next base: position 7,547 of record DASWMN010000176.1, read on the forward strand.
GCTCCTGCGCCTGCCAGGCCAGCGCCAGATGCGCGTCGCGATACGCGCCGCGGCGCTCCAGATAGTCAGCGGCCAGGTCGTACATCAAGAGATAGTGCATGCGAACTCCTACAGGAAGCGGTCAAGAATGCGGCGCGTGTTCTTGTCGATGGTGTACATGTCGCGCACCAGGAAATTGATGCCATGGTTGTCCGCCACCAGCAGCGAAGTCGCGCCAATGCGGCGGATGTCTTCCTCGCCCTTGAGGGTGAACTCGGTGTCGCCGCGGTCGGTCTCCACAAACCAGGTACAGGGTGTGGCAAAGCTGGACACGCTTTTCACGGACAGAATCTCTGGCATGAATTCGCGCCCTTCCAGCTCGTCCTGCACCAGTTCGCGGATCGGCAGTGGCAGGCCGGCGATGTCGTCGATCCAGCCGACTTCCTTGCCATCGCCCAGCACCATCGAGATGCCCTTGTCCGGCGCCTGGATCGGAAACGCGCGCACTGGCGCCACGCCAACATGGACTTCACCGTCTGCGGCCGTCAGCACCAGGCGCCCGAAGCTGTCGCGGCTCAGTTGAAAATTCGTGATACCCATCTTATTCCCCGTCCTTGTCGTCCATGTCCGTGTCGACGTTGCGCGCCTGCGCTTCGTAGAGGCGGAAATAGGCGCCTTCGCGCGCCATCAGTTCATCGTGGCTGCCCTCTTCCATCACCACGCCGCGGTCCAGCACCACCAGGCGGTCGGCCCGGTGCAGCGTCGACAGGCGGTGCGCAATGGCGATCGTGGTGCGGCCCTGGACCAGGTTGTCGAGCGCCTTCTGGATTTCTTTCTCGGTCTCGGAGTCGACCGAGGATGTCGCTTCGTCCATGATCAGGATGCGCGGATCGATCAGCAGTGCACGCGCAATCGAAATACGCTGGCGTTCGCCGCCCGACAGGCCCTGACCGCGTTCGCCGACCATCGAGTCGTATCCCTGCGGCAGTCGCAGGATGAATTCGTGCGCATGGGCCGCGCGCGCCGACGCGATGATCTCTTCGCGCGAGGCATCCGGTTTGCCGTAAGCGATGTTCTCGGCAATCGTGCCAAAGAACAGGAAGGGCTCCTGCAGCACCAGGCCGATATTGCGCCGGTAGTCAGACACCGCGAACGAGCGGATGTCGACGCCGTCGAGCAAAATCGCGCCTTCCGACACATCGTAGAAACGGCAGATCAGGTTGACCAGGGTGCTCTTGCCGGAGCCGCTGTGGCCCACCAGGCCGACGAATTCGCCCGCCTTGATATTGAGGTTGATGCCGCGGTTGACCGCCCGGTTGCCGTAGCGGAAACCGACTTCGCGCAGGTCGATGCGCCCTTCGATCTTGCCCAGCTTGACCGGATTGACGGGCTCCGGCACGCTCGACACATGGTCCAGAATGTCAAAGATGCGCTTGGCCGCCGACGCCGATTTCTGCGTCACCGAGACGATCCGGCTCATCGAATCGAGCCTGCCGTAGAAGCGGCTGCTGTAGGTAATGAACAGGGTCAGCACGCCCACCGTGATCTCGCCCTTGGATACTTGCCAGATCCCGAACACCCACACCACCAGCAGACCGAGTTCGGTCAGGAACGACACCGTGGGCGAGAACAGCGACCAGACCCGATTGAGCTTGTCGTTGACCGCCAGGTTGTGGCGGTTCGCTTCGCGGAAGCGCGTCGCTTCGCGCTTTTCCTGGGCAAAGGCTTTCACCACGCGGATGCCGGGAATGGTATCGGCCAGCACGTTGGTCACTTCACCCCACACGCGGTCGATCTTTTCGAAACCGGTGCGCAGGCGGTCGCGCACGATGTGGATCATCCACGCGATGAACGGCAGCGGCACCAGCGTGATCACCGCCAGCATCGGATTGATCGAACACAGGATCACGCCGGTCATGATGATCATCAGGACGTCGGAGGCAAAGTCGAGCAGGTGCAGCGAGAGGAACACGCAGATGCGGTCACTGCCGCTGCCGATGCGCGACATCAGGTCGCCGGTGCGTTTGCCGCCGAAAAATTCGAGCGACAGTTTCATCAAGTGTTCATACGTGGCCGAACGCAGGTCGGCGCCCATGCGCTCGGACACCAGCGCCAGCACATAGGTTTTGCCCCAGCCCAGCGCCCAGGCCAGCACGGCGGAGCCGAACAGGCCGCTCATGTACAGCCACACCAGCTTTTCGTCCACCGGTGCGCCGTTCTGGAACGGGATCAGCACATTGTCCATCAGCGGCATGGTCAGGTAAGGCGGAATCATGTGCGCGGCGGTACTGGCCAGCATCAGGAAGAAGCCCAGGCCCAGCTGGCCACTGTACGGCTTGGCAAAGCGCCACAGGCGGAACAGGGTCCAGGTCGACGGCGGCGTGTACAGCACCTTGGTGCAGATCGGGCACTCGTCCTGATCCGGCTCCAGCGGCGCCTTGCAGCTCGGGCAAACGTTTTGCTCGGCCACGTGCACCGGCAGGCCCGACAGATGGCTCTCGAGCTGATCGCGGAAGGCATCGAGCACGCGGATCGCGTGCAGATTCTGGCCCAGGGTGAAACGCCAGGCCGCCAGGCGGCCCTGCTCGTCCACCAGTTCCAGGTGGCCCACGCCGGCATGGTCGTGGTGGCGCAGCACCAGACCCGGGCGGTAGCTGTACTGCTTCCATTCCTTGTCGTCGGGTGCGCGGGCGATCAGGCGGCGGTTGGTGACCACCACCATGCCCTTGCGAAAACGTAATCGTGCATCGAGGTCAACCTCCACGCCACTTAAAACGTTTTCCCCTGACGCAAGTTCTTTCTCAACCTCAATTTGCCACTGGCCAGGGAGGGTAATTGGTGCAGCGGCAGTGCCAGTTTGAGAAATTAGTTGATTAGATGTCATCGTGTGGGAAAAGTAAGCCGCTGTCTGGAAGGATCTTTCAGGAATCGAGACTGGCAGAAATCGGTTTGGCGCGGTAAGCTTCGGAAGGGCAAGTATACAACATGATGGGCTCCAAATTAGCCTCACCAGGATCGTTGCGCGTCACGCACGCCAGGCCCTGTTATCAAGAAATCATTACATGACAAAGAAGAAAGCAATCGAGTTCCTCCGCGTGAACCATCTGCGCGGTCCTAATATCTGGACCTACCGCCCCGTGATTGAAGCGTGGCTGGATATCGGCGCGTTGGAAGACTTCCCCTCGAATAAACTGCCCGGCTTGTACGAACGCCTGGTCGCATGGCTGCCCGGCCTGGTCGAACACCGCTGCGGCGTGGGTGAGCGCGGCGGCTTCCTCGAGCGTCTGAAAGAAGGCACCTGGTCCGGCCATATCCTGGAACACGTCGCACTCGAGCTGCAAAACCTGGCTGGCATGCGCACCGGTTTCGGCAAGACCCGTTCGACCGGCGAAATCGGCGTCTACAAGATGGCCTTCCGCACCCGCCAGGAGCAAGTCGGCCTGGCCGCGCTGCACACCGGACGTGAGCTGCTGATGGCCGCCATCGACGATACCGCCTTCGACCTGCCGGCCGCCGTTGCCGCGCTCAAGGACATCGTCGACGAACACTGCCTGGGCCCATCGACCGCGCACATCGTCGAAGCGGCTACCGAACGCCGCATCCCCCATATTCGTCTGACCGAGGGCAACCTGGTCCAGCTTGGCCATGGCGCCGCCCAGCGCCGCATCTGGACCGCCGAAACCGACCGCACCAGCGCGATTGCCGAAAGCATCGCCAGCGACAAGGACCTGACCAAGACGTTGCTCGAAGCCTGCGGCGTGCCGGTGCCGGAAGGCGCGCTGGTACGCAGCGCCGCCGAAGCATGGGAAGAAGCCCAGGACATCGGCCTGCCCGTCGTGGTCAAGCCCTACGATGGCAACCACGGCCGCGGCGTCTCGCTCAATCTGATGACCCAGGAAGACGTGGAAGCGGCGTATCAGCTGGCCAGCCGCAAGGGCGACAGCGAAAGCGTGATCGTCGAACGCTACATCACCGGCGACGAACACCGCCTGCTGGTGGTTGGTACGCAAGTGGTGGCGGCCGCCAAAGGCGAAGCGCTGTGGGTGACCGGCGACGGCACGTCCAACATCACCGCGCTGGTCGACAGCCAGATCAATATCGATCCGCGCCGCGGCACCGACGAGAACTCGCCGCTGAACGCGCTCTCGCCTGAAAACGGCGCCGAAATCATCCTCGAACTGAAACGCCAGGGCATGACCGCCGCATCGGTTCCGCTGGCAGGCCAGAAGGTGCTGATTCAGCCAAACGGCAACGTTGCCTTCGACGTCACCGACAAGGTCCACCCGTCGGTGGCGCATGCCGCCGCACTGGCCGCGCGCATTGTTGGCCTGGATATCGCCGGCGTCGATCTGGTATGCGACGACATCAGCCGTCCGCTGGAGGAGCAGCGTGGCGCCATCATTGAAGTGAACGCCAGCCCGGGCCTGCTGTCGCATCTGAAGCCGGCGGACGGCGAACCGCGTCCGATCGGCACGGCCATCGTCGGCCACCTGTTCGGGCAAGCGGAAAACGGCCGCATTCCCGTGGTCGGCATCACCGGCTCGCAAGGCACCAGCCTGATCGCGCGCCTGGTCGGCTGCGTGGTGCACCTGACCGGCAAGCACACCGGCGTGGTCAGCACCGACGGCCTGTACCTGGATCAGCGCCTGGTCACGCCAGGCAATGCGGCCACCTGGGAAGCGGGCCAGCGCCTGCTGATCAACCGTACCGTGCAAGCTGCCGTATTCGAGAGCAATGCGCGCATGATCCTCACCGACGGTCTGGCCTACGACAAGTGCAACGTCGGCGTGGTCACCGACATGGACGGCCATGACGCGCTGGGCGAGTTCTACATCAACGACGTGGACGGCATGGCCAACGTGATCCGCACCCAGGTCGATGTGATCCTGCCGGACGGCGTGGCGGTGCTGAACGCCGCCATTGCGGCAGTGGCCGAACTGGCAGATCTGTGCGACGACGAAGTGATTTTCTACGGCGCCGATCCCCAACTGGAAACGATCAAGGCGCACCGCGCCGCCGGCAAGCGCGCAGTGATTCTGCGCGACGGCAAAGTGGTGCTGGCCGAAGGCAGCAACGAGACCGTGATCCTCAGCCTCAGCGCGCTCAAGCCGGGCGCGGCCGACCAGCCGCAAAGCGTGCTGGCGGCGGTGGCGGCCACGGTCGCGCTGGGCGTGCCGGCGGACCTGATTGGCGCCGGTTTGCGCACCTTCGATCCGCTGCCGAAGAAAACGAATCACTGATAACTTAGTTGCCAACTTAGCGCCCGGCTGCAGCTGCCGGGCAGCGGGCTAGCTCGCCAGCAGTGCGAAGCGCCCAACCCAAATAGGATGAACCGGTTTATGGAAGTATCTCGCGTACGGGCCTTGCGTGGTCCTAACCTCTGGAGCCACCACACCTCGATCGAAGCGATCGTGTCGCTGACGCCGCAGGAAGAATGTGTCGGCAACATGCCCGGCTTCGAAGAACGTCTGCGCACGCGCTTCCCAGACATGAGCCCGTTCCAGCCGACCGGCCACAATGACACCATCCCGATGGCGCACGTGCTGGAACTGGCCGCGCTGGGCCTGCAGGCGCAAGCCGGCTGCCCCGTCACGTTCAGCCGCAGCACTGCCACGCTCGATACCGGCATTCACCAGGTCGTGGTCGAGTATTCGGAAGAAGAAGTCGGCCGCCGCGCCATGGAACTGGCGGCGCAACTGATCGCCTCGGCCGAAGCCGACACCCCGTTCGACCTGGCCGCCGCATTGCATGAATTGCGCGAGCTTGATGAAGACGTGCGCCTTGGTCCGTCCACCGGCGCCATCGTGCAGGCCGCCGTGGCCCGCAACATCCCGTTCCGCCGCCTGACCCAGGGCAGCCTGGTGGCCTTCGGCTGGGGTTCGCGCCAGCGCAAGATCCAGGCCGCCGAAATCGACCGCACCGGCGCCATTGCCGAAGCGATCGCCCAGGACAAGGAACTGACCAAGAAACTGCTGCATGCGGCCGGCGTGCCGGTGCCGATGGGCCGCGTTGTAAGCGACCCGGACGACGCCTGGGCCACCGCCATGGAAATCGGCCTGCCGGTCGTGATCAAGCCGAAGGACGGCAACCAGGGCAAGGGCGTGACCGTCAACGTCACCACCCGCGAACAGCTCGACGCCGGCTACGCGGCCGCCTCCGAATTCCGCGATGACATCCTGGTCGAACGCTACCTGCCCGGTAACGACTTCCGCCTGCTCGTGATCGGCAACAAGCTGATCGCGGCGGCGCGGCGCGACCCGCCCATCGTCGTTGGCGACGGCGTGCAAACCGTGCGCCAGCTGGTCGACCAGGTCAACCTGGATCCACGCCGCGGCAATGGCCACGCCACCTCGCTGACCAAGATCCGCTTTGACGATATCGCCCTCGCCTCGCTGGCCAAGCAAGGCTTCGTGGCCGAATCGGTGCCACCAAAAGGCGCGCGCGTCATCCTGCGCAACAACGCCAACCTGTCCACCGGCGGCGCTGCCACCGACGTGACCGACGATGTGCACCCGGAAGTGGCCGCCCGCGCCATCGCCGCCGCCCACATGGTCGGCCTCGATATCTGCGGTGTCGATCTGGTGTGCGACAGCGTGCTCAAACCAATCGAAGAGCAGAACGGCGGCATTGTCGAAGTCAACGCCGCGCCCGGCCTGCGCATGCACCTGTCGCCATCGTTCGGCAAAGGCCGCGCGGTGGGTGAAGCGATTGTAGCGTCGATGTTCGCTGACGGCGACGATGGCCGCATTCCGGTGGTTGCCGTCACCGGCACCAACGGCAAGACCACCACCGTACGCCTGATCGCCCACCTGCTCACCGCAGGCGGCATGCGCACCGGGATGACCAATACCGACGGCGTGTACATTGAAGGCCGCCGCATCGACAGCGGCGACTGCAGCGGCCCGCGCAGCGCGCGCAACGTACTGCTGCACCCTGACGTCGACGCGGCCGTATTCGAAACCGCACGTGGCGGCATGCTGCGCGAAGGCCTGGCCTTCGACCGTTGCCAGGTGGCCGTGGTGACCAACATCGGTTCGGGTGACCATCTGGGTCTGAACTACATCACCACGCTGGAAGATCTGGCCGTGCTCAAGCGCGTGATCGTGCAAAACGTGGCCGACGGCGGTGTCGCGGTACTCAACGCGGCCGATCCGGTGGTGGCGGCCATGGCTGAAAACTGCCGTGGCAGCGTCACCTACTTTGCTGCTGATCCGGAGCATCCGATCATGTCGACCCACCGCGCCCAGGGGCAGCGCGTGGTCTACGTTGCTGGCGGCATGCTGGTGGCGGCGCAGGGCAAGGTTGAACACAAGGTGTCCCTCACCGAAGTGCCCATCACCCGCAATGGCGCGATCGGTTTCCAGGTCGAGAACGTGATGGCGTCGGTGGCCGCTGCCTGGGGCGTCGGCATGCCGTGGGAGCGCATCTGCGCGGGCCTGAAGTCGTTCGCCAACGAGAGCGACAACGCGCCTGGCCGCTTCAACGTCTTCAATTACAAGGGCGCCACCGTGATTGCCGACTACGGTCACAATCCGGACGCGATCCTGGCCCTGGTCAGCGCAGTGGAAAGCATGCCGGCCAAGCGCCGCTCGGTGGTGATCAGTGGCGCCGGCGACCGCCGCGATGTCGACATCCGCCAGCAAACCGAGATCCTGGGCGCGTCCTTCGACGACGTGCTGCTGTATCAGGACCAGTGCCAGCGTGGCCGCGCCGACGGCGAGGTTGTGCGTCTGCTGCGTGAAGGCCTGAGCGGCGCCAAGCGCACCACCCACGTGGATGAAATCAATGGTGAGTTCATCGCCATTGACACCGCGCTGGCGCGTTTGTCCTCGGGCGACCTGTGCCTGATCCTGATTGACCAGGTGGAGGAAGCGCTGGCCCACATCGCCAAGCGCATCGCCGAAGTCGACCAGGCAGCCTGACGCACGATTGGTGGCGCCGCTGGCCGGCGCAGCCAATTGGTGCTACCTTCGCCTCTGGAGGTAGCATGCATCAAATCTTCCATTCCCCCGCATTAACTGCAGAGCCTGCCGATTACGAGCGTGATTTCGCGCAATGGATCGAGCACCAGGCTGAACTTCTGCGACTCAAAGATTTCGAACGACTCGACCTGATCAATCTAGTCGAGGAAATCGAAGACATGGGCAAAAGCATCAAGCACGAGCTGTCGTCCCGGCTCGAGGTACTGATACTGCACTTGCTCAAATGTGAATTTCAGCCGGAGCATAAATCGTCAAGCTGGACAGGATCCATCGGCGAGCAGCGCTCGCAAATAAGCAGAAAATTAAAACAAAGTCCGAGTCTCAAGCGGTTTGTCATGGAGTATGCCAGCGAATGTTACGAAGCTGCGGTGATACGGGCCGCGAACGATACCGGCCTTCCGGAGGGTCTGTTTCCGCGAACACTCCCTTACTCCGAAGAGCAACTATTAAATATGCGTTACATCCCCTAGATAGCACCCTTACGCCAAGGTCAATTTGCCCAGCCCCGCCTCCGACACCACCTCGATATACCCATACCCCAGCACTATCACCCCCTGATCGGCCAGCAGGCGCAATTCCTTGGACAAGGTCTGGCGCGAAATCCCGAGCATCATCGCCAGCCCCTCCTGCGACACCGGCACGCGCGGGCGCATCAATGGCGACAAGGTGATGTCACCGCGCGCCATCAGCAGCAGACGGCGCGTGATGCGGGCACGGGTCGAGCGCAATGTCGCGTCTTCCACGATCCCGTACAGCAGCCGGATCCTGCCCGCCATCAGCTGCGCCACCGCGCGTGCGAACACGGCGCGCTCCATCAGCGCATCAAACGCCGCACGCGGCAAAACCAGCACCTCGACCTGGCCGATGGCGGTTGCATCATGGGTGCGCGGCTGATCGTCTATCAGCGAAATCTCGCCGAACCAGATGCCCTGCTCCAGCACCGCCAAAATTGCCTCGCGCCCATCCTCGCGCAGGGACGACATTTTCAGGGTGCCACTCACCAGCCCATACAAGCCCGACGGCGGATCGCCCTGCCGGAACAGCATCTCGCCCGGGCGCAGCCGCACCAGCTCGGCCTGATCGACCATGCGAGCGCGTATCTCGCCCGGCAAAGCGCCAAACCAGCCATTGCGCGACATCCCTGCGAGCAGCGCATCCGTTTCGACCATGTTATTCCACCAATTGTAAAGAACTTGACAGTTCAAAGTGTAGACCCGCGCTACTGTCTACCACAACCACAACAACAGGAGATGCAATGGACTTTCCCTCGCTTAAAGGCGTTGTCAGCGCCGAAGAATGGCAAACCCGGGTCGATCTGGCCGCCTGCTACCGGCTGGTCGCCCTGCACGGCTGGAGCGACCTGGTCTTCACGCACATCAGCGCCCGCATTCCCGGCCCCGAGCATCATTTCCTGATCAACCCGTACGGGCTGATGTTCGACGAAATCACCGCCTCTTCGCTGGTCAAGGTGGACCAGCAGTGCAACAAGGTGATCGACTCGCCCTTCCCGGTCAACCCGGCCGGTTTTGTCATTCACAGTGCCGTGCACGAGGCGCGCGATGACGTCCAGTGCGTGCTGCACACCCACACCCGGGCCGGCGTTGCCGTCAGTGCGCAGCGCTGCGGCATCCTGCCGATCTCGCAGCAATCGACCTTTATCCTTGCCTCGCTGGCCTACCACGACTACGAAGGCGTTGCCTTCCGCGACGACGAGAAACCGCGCCTGCAGGCCGACCTGGGCCGCGCCACTTTCCTGGTGCTGCGCAACCATGGCCTGCTGGTGGCGCAAAAAAGCATCCCGGACACCTTCCTTGCGATGTATACGTTCGAATCGGCCTGCCAGATTCAGCTGGCGGCCCAGGCCGGGGGCGAGCTGGTGCAGGTGGACCCGCGCATCGTCAAGGGCGTGGGCGAGGCGATGCGGGTGCAAACGGGCGGCCTGGGCGGCGCCTTTGCCTGGCCTGCGCTGATTCGCAAGCTCGTCAAGATCGATCCGGGCTACGCCACTTAAGCGCGCGCCGCCGCCATTGCCACCAGCTTGGTGATGGTGTTGATGTTGCGGGCCGTGCCGTCCAGCGCCGCGCGGATCTTGAGCTTGGAATCTGCCATGCCCTCGCCGTAGTGGATGTAGATCTCGCGCGTGCCGAGCGCCATTTCTTCATTTTTCTGGCCGCTGGCCGAGGCCAGC
>DASWMN010000177.1:0-10649 GCA_036399735.1 Telluria sp.
TATAACAGTTTGAACCGGCTGAACCGGATCACCATGTCCGAGCTGGATGGCTTTGCCCACGACTTGCAGTCCTACTTCACCAAATAAGCGGCCAGCATGAGCTTTGGCGCCTTCAATCCGCAGCGGCAGCACTCCATGATGAGCGACATTAACGTCACGCCCATGGTCGACGTGATGCTGGTCCTGCTGGTCATATTCATCATCACCGCGCCCATGTTCACGCATGCGGTCAAGCTCGACCTGCCGCAGGCCCAGGCCGCGGCGGCCCCGCAAGATCCCGCCAGCGTGACCATTGCAATTGATGCCGATGGCGCGCTGTACTGGGACAAGGACAAGATCAGCGCGGCCGAGCTCGAAACCCGGCTGGCGCAGACGGCGCTGGTGTCGCCCCAGCCCGAGTTGCAGTTGCGGGCAGACAAGAACACCCGTTACGACGCCGTGGCCCAGGTCATGGCCGCGGCCCAGTCGCACGGCCTGACCAAGCTGGGTTTCGTGACCGATCCCAGGAAGGAGAACAACAATGGCAAGCGCTGAACTGAACGGAGCCGCGATCCTGGGCTGGGATACTTTCCATAGCGAATCTCGCGCCGCCTTCGGCTTTCCCGATTTTTACGCCAACACCATGGACGCCTGGGTCGATTCGCTCAGCTATCTGCGCGACGAGGACGGCATGACCAAATTCCGCCTCAAGCCCAACGAAGTGCTGGAAATCGTGGTCAGGGATGCGGCCCAGATGCGCGAGCGCGTGCCCGATCTGCTCGACGAGATGACCTTCTGCATCGCCGGCATCAACGAGCGCTACGAAGACTATGGCGAAAAGCCGGCGCTGGCGCTGGTGCTCAGGTAAGGTCAGCGCACCGCCTTCAGGTCGAAATGCGGGTTGTAGATCAGCCCCAGCAGATTACCGAACGGATCGGCCAGATCCACCACCTTGATCGACTCCCCCACTTCCTGCACCGGCGTATGCACAGTCGCGCCCAGCGCCACAATGCGCGCCACTTCGGCCTCGATATCGTCCACGCCCCAGTAGACATTGGCCCCCGCCGTGCCGGGCGTGCCATCCGGCACCAGGCCCAGTTCAAACCCGCCGATCTCGAAGCCGACATAGAACGGCTGGTCGAAATACGGGGCCTTGCCAAACACCGCGCTGTACCAGGTTTTGGCTTTGGCCAGGTCGGCCACCGGATAGACCGTGGTTCTCATTCCGTGAATCATGTCGCGCTCCTTTGAAGAAAGCCAGAGTGTGCCAGCGCCTGCGCGGCCTGTCTTGTAGAAATGGAATCAGGGGCGGGCAAACGATTGCGGCGTGCTGCCGGCCAGTTCGCGAAATTCATGCGTCATGTGCGGCTGGTCGTAATAGCCGGCGGCCAGCGCCAGCGTGGCCAGATCGGCCTGGCCGGCGGCGCGGATGGCGGCGCTGGCGTGCTGGAAGCGGCAAACCCGCGCAAACTGCTTGGCCGGCAGGCCGACGCGGGCGCGGAACTGGCTGGCCAGATGCTGGCGCGAGACGCCCAGCGACTCGGCCAGTGTCTCGATGCGCAGCGCGCCGCGGGCCGACTCGATGGCGCGCACGGCCGCGTCGGCCAGCCCGGGCTGCACGGCGCCGGCGTGGCGCAGGCGCTGCAGCAGCAGTTGCTGGAGTACGGCCAGGGCCCGGGTGTCGGCCAGCGGCGTAGACCACAAGGCGTCGGCGAAACGGCGCGCCTCGCCCGCTTCCCACAGCGCGTCCAGGGCCGGATGCTGGTCGGCCAGTTCGTGCAGCGGCAGACGGAAGAAGTGGGCCGCGGCGCCCGGCTTGAAGCGGACCGCGATGGTGCGCACCGGGCGGCTGAACGGGACCGCGATGGCGCTGCTCATCATGCCGGCCACGCTGCCGAACGGGGCGCTGTCCTGCCACAGGATGTCGATGCCGTTGTCCGGCAGAACGCGATGGGAGAGCGGTGCGCCCGCCGGGCGGACCACGCAGGTCCACAGGCATGCCAGATAGGGTGCAAGTGCGGGGCAGGGCGGATATTCGCGGTAGTGAACCACGGTCGGCGCAGGGGGAAGACGCCGGCCATTTTACTCCCCTGGCCACGGCGAGGCGATGCACAGGCCAGCGCTGCGCGGCGCGCTTGTTCAGTCAATCGGCCGCAGGCCGCCCAAGCCCAGCCCGTACCAGTATAATGACCGGTTCATATTCACTTTTGGCCCTGCCAAGCCTGGCCGCATATCACCATGCAAGATAAATATAGTCCCGCCGACGTCGAACAAGCCGCCCAATCGCACTGGAAGGCCATTGACGCCTACAAAGCGGTGGAAAACGACCCGCGTTTCCCCAAAGGCAAGTATTACGCTTGCTCGATGCTGCCTTACCCGTCGGGCAAGCTGCACATGGGCCACGTGCGCAACTATACGATCAATGACGTGATGTACCGCTACCTGCGCATGAACGGCTACAACGTGCTCATGCCCATGGGCTGGGATGCGTTCGGCATGCCGGCGGAAAACGCGGCCATGCAGAACAAGGTGCCGCCTGCGCAATGGACGTATTCGAACATCGCTCACATGAAGGAGCAGATGGAGTCGATGGGCCTGGCCATCGACTGGTCGCGCGAGATGACCGCCTGCACCCCGGAGTACTACAAGTGGAACCAGTGGATGTTCCTCAAGATGCTGGAAAAAGGCATCATCTACAAAAAAACCGGCACCGTGAACTGGGACCCGATTGACCAGACCGTGCTGGCCAATGAGCAGGTGGTCGACGGCAAGGGCTGGCGTTCCGGCGCGCCGATCGAAAAGCGCGAAATCCCGATGTACTATGCGCGCATTACCGATTACGCCGACGAGCTGCTCGACTACGTTGACAACAAGCTGCCGGGCTGGCCTGAACGCGTGCGCGTGATGCAGGCCAACTGGATCGGCAAGTCGGTCGGCGTGCGTTTCGCCTTCCCGCACACCATCGCGGCAGCCAACGGTGAGCTGATCAACGACGGCAAGCTGTACGTGTTTACCACCCGCGCCGACACGATCATGGGCGTGACCTTCTGCGCCGTGGCGCCGGAACACGCGCTGGCCCAGCACGCCGCGCAAAACAATCCGGCGCTGGCCGCTTTTATCGCCGAGTGCAAACTGGGCAGCGTGATCGAAGCGGACATGGCGACGATGGAAAAGAAGGGCATGCCGACCGGCCTGTTCGTCACGCATCCGCTCACCGGCGACCAGGTCGAAGTCTGGGTCGGCAACTACGTCCTGATCACCTACGGCGACGGCGCCGTGATGGGCGTGCCGGCGCACGACGAGCGCGACTTCGCCTTCGCCAAAAAATACAATTTGCCGATCAAGCAGGTGGTGGCCATTGAAGGCAAGAGCTTCTCGCTGGACGCCTGGCAGGAATGGTACGGCGACAAGGAAGCCGGCATCTGCATCAACTCGGGCAAGTACGACGGCCTCGATCACATCGCCGCCGTGCACGCGATTGCCGGCGACCTGGCTTCGCAGAACCTGGGCGACAAGAAGGTCACCTTCCGTCTGCGCGACTGGGGCATTTCGCGCCAGCGCTACTGGGGCACGCCGATTCCGATGATCCACTGCGCCGACTGCGGCACCGTGCCGGTCCCTGAAAAGGATCTGCCGGTGGTGCTGCCGGAAGACTGCGTCCCTGACGGTACCGGCAATCCGCTCAACAAATACGAAGCTTTTCTGCAGTGCGACTGCCCCAAGTGCGGCAAGCCTGCACGGCGCGAGACCGACACCATGGATACCTTCGTCGATTCGTCGTGGTATTACATGCGCTATACCTCGCCAGGCAGCAAGGACGCCATGGTCGACGCGCGCAACGATTACTGGATGCCGATGGACCAGTACATCGGCGGCATCGAGCACGCCGTCATGCACCTGCTGTACGCGCGCTTTTGGACCAAGATCATGCGCGACATGGGACTGGTCAAGTTCGACGAGCCGTTCGTCAACCTGCTCACCCAAGGCATGGTGCTCAACGAGACTTACTACCGCGAGCCGGAGCCACCGAAGAAGGAGTACTTCAATCCGGATGATGTCGATCTGACGCTGGATGAAAAAGGCCGTCCGCTGAGCGCCACGCTGAAGAGCGACGGCCTGCCTGTCATCATCGGCGGCACGGAAAAGATGTCTAAATCCAAGCTGAACGGAATTGACCCGCAGGGGCAGATCCAGCAGTACGGCGCCGATACGGCCCGTCTGTTCACCATGTTCGCCTCGCCACCGGAGCAGACGCTCGAGTGGTCCGACACCGGCGTCGAAGGCGCCAGCCGCTTCCTGCGCCGCGTGTGGGCATTTGGCTACGCGCAGTCGCAGCGCATCGGCGCCGCGCTGGCGAACGATGGCACGGTCGAATTCGGCGAAGCGCACAAGACACTGCGCCGCGAACTGCACAAGATTCTGCAGCAGGCCGACTATGACTTGAAGCGCATCCAGTACAACACGGTTGTCTCGGCATGCATGAAGATGCTCAACATGATGGAGTCCGCCAAATTCGATGACGGCGCCGCCACTGACGCTGTCATCGCCGAAGGCTTCTCGATCTTCCTGCGCGTACTGAACCCGGTGGCGCCGCACATCACCCACGTGCTGTGGCAGGAACTGGGCTATGGCGCCAAGCATGGCGACATCCTCAACGTGCAGTGGCCGCAGGTCGATCCGGCCGCACTCGAGCAGGCCGAAATCGAGATGATGATCCAGGTAAACGGCAAGCTGCGCGGCTCGATCAAGGTCGCCAAGGATGCCGACAAGGCCTCGATCGAAGCGCAGGCGCTCGCTTGCGAAGCGGTGCAGAAGTACATCGAGACGCCGCCGAAAAAGGTGATCGTCGTTCCGGGCAAGTTGATCAGCATTGTGGTCTGAACAGGATGAACATGAGTGTCTTTCGCAAAGTGGTCCTGACGCTGGCGGTGCTGGCCTCGCTTTCCGGCTGCGGCTTTCACCTGCGTGGTTCGGGTGGCGAGTACCGCATGCCCTTCAAGAGCATCTTCCTGAACTTCCAGGACACCTCGTCGCTGGGCGTCGAGCTGCGCCGCAATCTGCGTGGCGGTAACCTGGTCGAAGTGACGAACGATGCGACCAAGGCGGAAGCACAGTTCGATGTGGTGGCGGAAAGCCGCGGCAAGCAGATCCTGTCGCTCAAAGGCCAGGGCCGGGTCGGCGAATATCTGCTGACCTACACGGTGGTGTTCAAGGTCACCGATGCCAATGGCCGCCTGCTGCTGGCGCCGACTGAAATTTCGCTCAAGCGCTCCTTGCCTTTCGATGAGCGGCAAGTTCTGGCCAAGGAATCCGAAGAAGTGCTGCTGTACCGCGACATGCAGTCCGACCTGGTGCAGCAGATCCTGCGCCGCATGACGGCCATCAAGCCGGAGTGAGGATGGGCGATGCAGCTGCGCATTGACGCACTTGAAGGCCACCTGGCCAAGACCATCGCGCCGCTGTATGTGATCAGCAGCGACGAGCATCTGCTTGCGCTTGAAGCGGCCGACAAGATCCGCCGCGCCGCGCGCGCGGGTGGCTATTCCGAGCGTGATGTGCTGACGGTGGAGCGCACCTTCAAATGGGGCGAGCTGCTGGCGGCGAACCAGGCCCTGTCCCTGTTCGGCGACAAGAAACTGATCGAGCTGCGCATCCCCACCGGCAAGCCGGGCAAGGACGGGGGCGCCGCCCTGCAGGCGTATGCCAAGGATCTCAGTCCCGACAATCTGACCCTGATCACCCTGCCCAAGCTGGACTGGCAGACCGCCAAGGCGGCCTGGGTGGCGAGCCTGCAGCAGGCCGCCGTGTATATCGAAATTCCGAGTATCGAACGGGCCCAGTTGCCGGCCTGGATAGGCAACCGCCTGGCCGCGCAAGGCCAGAGCGCCGACCGCCAGGGCCTGGACTTCATCGCCGACCGGGTCGAGGGCAATCTGCTGGCCGCGCACCAGGAAATCCAGAAACTTGGCTTGCTGCACGAGCCGGGGCGCCTCACCTTTGAGCAAATTCACGATGCCGTGCTCAATGTGGCGCGCTATGACGTCTTCAAACTGTCCGAGGCGATGCTGGCCGGTGATCCGGCACGCCTGGTGCGCATGCTCGAAGGGCTGAAGGGCGAAGGCGAGGCGCTGCCGCTGGTTTTATGGGCCGTCGCCGAAGAAATCCGGACGCTGTTAAAATTGAAATCCGGGATGGCCCAAGGCAGGCCGCTCGGCGTGCTGCTCAAGGAATACCGGATCTGGGGACCCAAGGAGCGCATGATGGAGCCGGCGTTGCGGCGCATCTCGCTGCCGACCCTGGAAAAGGCCCTGCAGGACGCCGCCCAGGTCGACAAGATGGTCAAGGGCCTGCGCTCGAAAGCGTTTGCGGGCGACGCCTGGGATGCGATGCTGCAGCTGGCGCTGAAGGTCGCGCGGGGCTGATTCACCCCTTCTGCGGACAAGCCTGCCCGCAGCAGTTCTTTTTGACGACAACACAATGAACATCACCGAATACATGCAGTCCGTCGGCCAACGCGCGCGCAGCGCCTCGCGTGCGATGGCCAAGGCCGACAGCGCGATGCGCAACCGCGCGCTGACGCTGATTGCCGATGCCATCGTGCGCGACAGCGCGCTGCTGCGCGCCGCCAACCAGCGTGATCTCGATGCCGCGCAGGCGGCCGGGCTGGCGCCAGCCATGCTGGACCGGCTGGCGCTGTCGGAGTCGGCCATCCAGACCATGGTCGAAGGCTTGCGCCAGATCGTGGCGCTGGCGGACCCGATCGGTGAAATCTCGAACATGAAGTTCCGCCCGAGCGGCATCCAGGTAGGCCAGATGCGGGTGCCGCTGGGCGTGATCGGCATCATTTACGAAGCACGTCCGAATGTGACGGTGGACGCGGCCGGCCTGTGCATCAAGAGCGGCAACGCGACCATCCTGCGCGGCGGCTCGGAAGCGATCAACTGCAACCGTGCGCTGGCAAAAATCGTGGCCGAAGGTTTGCAAGGTGCCGGCCTGCCGGCTGACGGCGTGCAGATCGTCGACACCACCGACCGCGCGGCGGTGGGCGCCCTGATCACCATGCCGCAATACGTGGACGTGATCGTCCCGCGCGGCGGCAAGGGCCTGATCGCGCGCCTGATGGAAGAAGCGACGGTCCCGATGATCAAGCACCTGGACGGTATCTGCCACGTGTACATCGACAGTAAGGCCGATCTTGCCAAGGCGCTGCCGATTGCTTTCAACGCCAAGTGCCACCGCTACGGCACTTGCAATACCATGGAAACGCTGCTGGTAGCGCGCGCGATTGCGCCTGCCGTGCTGCCCGAGCTGGCCAAACTGTACGCCACCAAACAGGTGGAGCTGCGCGCCGATCCGGAAAGCCTGGCAATCCTGGCGGGCTACCCGCATCTGGTCGCCGCCACCGAGGAAGACTGGCGCACCGAATACCTGGCGCCCATCCTTGCCGTCAGGGTAGTGGCGGACATGGACGAAGCAATCGACCATATCAACACCTGGTCGTCGAAACATACCGAGGCGATCATCACCGAAGACTACAGCGCGGCCATGCGCTTTCTGCGCGAAGTCGATTCGGCTTCCGTCATGGTGAATGCCTCGACCCGCTTCGCGGATGGCTTCGAATATGGCCTGGGCGCCGAAATCGGCATCTCCAACGACAAGCTGCACGCACGCGGCCCGGTCGGACTTGAGGGACTGACTTCCCTCAAGTACGTGGTGTTCGGACACGGCGAAATCCGTCAATAACCTTCAACAGGAAAACCCATGCTCTGGATTAAAGCCTTCCATATTTTCTTTGTCGCTTCCTGGTTTGCCGCGCTGCTGTACCTGCCGCGCATTTTTGTGAACCTGGCGATGGAAACCGACGCCACCTCGAGCGCGCGCCTGCTGCTGATGGCGCGCAAGCTGTACCGCTTTTCGATCATTCTGCAGATTCCGGCGGTGCTGCTGGGCCTGTGGCTGTGGCTGCAGTTCGGCTTCAAGGGCGGCTGGCTGCATGCCAAGCTGACCCTGGTGGTACTGGCGATCGGCTACAACCATGGCTGCGGTTCTATCCTGAAAAAATTCGAGAAGGGCGTCAACAAGCGCTCGCACAAGTGGTTCCGCATGTTTAACGAGGTGCCGGCCTTCCTGCTGCTGGGGATCGTGATCCTGGTTGTGGTCAAGCCGTTCTGACGGGCGCCCGATGAGCAAGACGATTACCTATTACATGACGCCCTTGTCGCCGTGGACCTATCTGGGCCACGCGCGGCTGGTGGCGCTGGCCGAGCGCAAGGACGCGCCGGTGGACATCAAGCCGGTCGATCTGGGACGCGTTTTCAGTGTCTCGGGCGGTCTGCCGCTGGCCAAGCGCACGCCGCAGCGCCAGGCCTACCGCCTGCTCGAGATGGCGCGCCATGCCGCCCATCTGGGTCTGCCGATGCATGTCCAGCCGATGTTCTTCCCGGTGCCGCCTGACGCGGCGGCAAAGCTGATCATCGCCGCTCGCACCAGTCTGGGCGCGGACGCGGCGCTGGCGCTGGCCGGCGCCATCATGCGCGCGCTGTGGGCGGAAGAAAAGAACATCGCCGACGAAGACACGCTGGTGCAGGTGGCCGACCTGCTGGGCTACGACGGGCGTATGCTGATGAAATCGGCGCAGACGGCCGGGGTGCAGGAACAGCTGGACAAAAATACCGATGAAGCCATCGCCGCCAATGTGTTTGGCGCACCGTGGTATGTGGTGGATGGCGAAGGCTTCTGGGGGCAGGACCGGCTCGACTTTGTCGAGCGCGCGCTGGACTGACATCGCCCCGGCGCGGGCGATGTAGTGATTGATTTTATATAACGGATAAAGGGTACACCATGGCTTCATTTTTCTGTCCTTGCCCACGCGGCATGGAAGCGGCGCTGGCCGAAGAACTGGGCGAAATCGCCGCCACCAGCAGCACCATGAAGGTGCACAACCAGGTCCCGGGCGGGGTGCACTGCTCGGGCGACCTGACCGACTCCTACCGCATCAACCTGCATTCGCGCATCGCGTCGCGCGTGCTGCTGCGCATGGCGCACCAGAGCTACAACAACGAGAACGACATCTACGACCTGACCCTGGCGCAGCCGTGGGAAGACTGGTTCGATGTCGATCACACCATCCGCGTCGATGTGACCGCGGTCAAGTCGCCGCTGCGCAGCCTTGAATTTACCACCCTCAAGATCAAGGATGCGATCTGCGACCGCTTCCGCGACCAGTTCAACAAGCGTCCGTCGGTCAACACGCGCGAGCCGGACATGCGCATTGTCGGCTTCCTCGATGCGCGCAATTTCACGCTCTACCTCGACACCTCGGGCGAAGCGCTGTTCAAGCGCGGCTGGCGCGAAGAAACCGGTGACGCGCCGCTGCGCGAAAATCTGGCCGCAGGCATGCTGCGTGTGGCCGGCTGGAAGCCGGGCACCGTGCTGTTCGACCCGATGTGCGGCTCCGGCACCATCCTGATCGAAGCGGCGCAAATGGTGCAGGGCATTCCACCTGGCGCGCGCCGCCGCTTCGCCTTTGAAAAATTCAAAGGCTTCCAGGCCGCGCCATGGCAGGACATGAAGAACGCGATCAAGCCGCTGCCATTGCCGAGCGAGCCAACCATTTTCGGCAGCGACATCTCGGGCGACATGGTGGCCATGACGCGCCATAACCTGAAGATCGCCGGCATCATGTTCGACGTGCCCCTCAAGCAGATCGAGGCGCAGGAAGTCAAGCCGCCCACCGAGCAGCCGGGCATTTTCCTGACCAACCCGCCGTACGGTGAACGGATCGGCGTGCGCGGCGACAGCACCATCCCGGCCGACGACATGTCGGTGGCTTTCTATTCGTCGCTGGGCACCACGCTCAAGCAGCGCTTCGCCGGCTGGACCGTGTTCCTGTTCACGGCCGACCTGTCGCTGCCCAAGCTGCTGCGCCTGAAAGAGGCTCGCAAGACGCCGTTCTTCAACGGCGCGCTCGAGTGCCGCCTGTTCCGCTTTGACATGGTGGCCGGCTACAACCGCCGCGAAGAAGCCAAGCCAAAGCAGAGCTGATGTTCCCCACCCCGCCACCGAACCTGCCTCCGGACCCGGTCACCCCGGTGCCGCTGCCGGTCGCGCCGCGCCGCCCTCTGCCAGGGCGCAACGCGCTGGCGGTGATGCTGGCGCTGCTGGCGATGCTGGGGCCTTTTTCGATTGACGCCTATCTGCCTGCCTTCCCGCACATCCAGGCCGACCTGGGCGCTTCGGCCATTGAAGTGCAGCAGACGCTTACGGCCTTCATGCTGGCCTTTGGCGGGATGGCGCTGTGGCATGGCGCGCTGGCCGACGCCTTCGGCCGCCGCAATGTCATCCTGTGCGCGCTGGTGCTGTTCGCGATCGGTACCTTCGGCTGCGCGGCCTCGCATTCGGTACACTACCTGTGGGTGTTCCGCATCATGCAAGGGGTGTCGGCCGGGGCCGGGGTGGTGGTGGGGCGCGCCATCATCCGCGATCTGTATGCCGATGCCGCGGCAGCGCGCCTGCTGTCGCTGGTGACCATGATCTTCACCATCGCGCCGGCGATCGCGCCGATCCTGGGCGGTATCATTGTCGCCGTCAGTGACTGGCGCACGATCTTTCTGGCGCTGCTGGCCTACACCGTGCTGCTGTTTATCTTCTGCTACCAGCGCCTGCCCGAG
>DASWMN010000178.1:0-3107 GCA_036399735.1 Telluria sp.
CTGCCATCGGTGTGGATGTGGCGCACGACGTTCTTGGCCTCGTCGCGGAAAAACCATTCCTCGCCCCCGTCCGGATGCACGGTGCGGTAGGTGTAACCGGCGATGTCGTAGTAGTGGCGGGTCTCGTGGCCAAGTGCATCGGTGACGTAGGTCAGCCGAATGTTCTTGTCCCATTCGAGCCGGGTGTCGTAGCTGCCATCGTCGGCCCACTCGCGGATCGCCCTGGCATGGGCGCCGCTATCGATGCTGGTGTCGATGGTGGTGTCATACGCGAGGTTCATGCCGCGCCCGGTGCGGTCGGTGTAGCGGGTGACGAGATGGCGGTCGTATTGGTATTGCCAGGCGGCGGCGTTTTCATCCTGGGCGCGGATCAGGTCGCCATGCTCGTCGTAGTCGTAGGCCGCGAGTTGGCGCACCAGCTCGCCATCCTTGATTTCCCACAGCGCCCGGATGCAGCCGCTGCTGGCATCGATCTGGGTACCGGCGTGGGCGACGATGGTCTCGCCCTGCTTGCTGATGATGTCGCTGAGCACCTGCTCGCCGGCCAGCGGGCCATCGGCGACGACGTGGTCGTAGCGCAGGCCGATCGCGGCGCCGTCTGTGGCATGCAGCGCGATCAGCCGGAAATGCTCCTTGCCCATGTCGACAACCTTGGCGCGCACGGTGTCGACCAGTTCGTAGGTTTCGCGCCAGGGACTCGGTTCGCCTTCCGGCAGCGGCGGGCCAAAGTCGAGCGTGAGCAGGGTGGCGCTGATGCGCGTGAGCGTGACTTGCTCGACCGGGTCGTGGTGCCGCTGGCCGATGCCAAGGTAGGGATAGCGATGGCTGCGGCCGTCGGCGGCGTGATAGAGCAGGCCGGTCGGCTTGCCCTGGCCGACGACGTCGATGCGGGTGCTGTACGGGGTGAGCCAGCGCGCGCCGAGATGGCCGCGGTCATAGGCAGAGAGTTGGCTGCGGTAGGTACGGCTCCAGGCGATGGGGAGCGGCGCATCGAGTACGAAGTCGGTGTGGGTGAAGCTTTCGGCGCCGGTGGCAAAGCTGATCGAGTGCGCGGTGCCGCCTTTTGCGGGGCACAGCTTGCAAGCATTCGCGTCGCCCGTGGCCGGGCTTTGCCGGCTGGTGGCGCCCAGTTCGTGGCCGGGCTTGTTCTTCCTGTGGTCCGCGCCCTTGCCTGAGGGGACCAGCGCCGGATACCGCTTCTTGTGCTTGACGACGGCGTCGCGCAGCCGCATCAGTATCCAGCGGATGCTCATCTGCGCCTGTTCGTCGGCCAGGGCGGCGAGCTTGCCGCGAAACGCCGGCTTGAAATCGGTCAGGTGAGCGATGATGCTTGTTACGCCGTCTACCGCGCTCTCCGGCAGTTGGCTGGCTGCTGCAGCGACAGCGTAGTTCGCGGCCATCTTGTACTGCCGGCCAAGGGCACCAAGCATGCTGCGCCAGCTGCTTTGCACCTTGGGGTCGTGCAGCTTGCGCTCCACTTGCGCCGCGGATGCCACGGCGAACAGCGGTTCCGTGCCGATGCAGCGCTTGAGGACCTTGATCAGATCGTCGGCAATGCCATCGGCTAGCTTGGCGCATTGGTCCAGAATCCCTGCCAGCTTGCTCATCGCACTGTCGACAAAGGTCTCGATCTCGCCGGCCAGCCTGGTGTTGAGGTGGACGATCAGCACCTCGACCAGCGTGCTGCCAAGATCCTTGACGCCCAGCGCCAGCTTTTGCCGGACCAGGTGCAGCGCCGGCCGCAGGCTCATGCGCGCTGCGCCCATCCCCAGCGGCACCGGAACCACGCCGATCAGGTTGATGCCCAGGCTCACCCACTGCAGGAAATCTATTTTCTTATCGGCGATAGTCTTCTCGATAATCCCCACCACGTCCATGATGGCGTCGATCAGCGCCATGATGTTGCCGATCACCGGCAGGCTACCGGCCACGGTAGAGAGGCGCTCCAGGGTGACATAGTCGTAGCTGATCTTGCGCAGCCATTTGTCGAAGGCGGCGGCGCCAGCGCCGATGTCTTGCCGGTCGATCGTGTTGAGCGGTGCGACTGCGACTTCCGGTGCGCGTTCGGCGCTCTTGGATGGGGCTTGCGTGGGTTCGGTCATGGCGGCTTTTTATACGATGGATTTTTTCAGGAACGAGTGCGCAACTTCAGCGTCGATGCGCGGCAGCGAACCGGGCAAACCGAGGGTGGACGCGACGGCGGCGACAGGCTTGCCGGCACTTAAAGCGCCGTAGGCATTCAGCGCTGTCACGCCTCCCGGGAGCTTGCCCGCGACATTGGCCAAGGCCGCCTGTCCGACCGGCGCCAGCAGTGCTTGCGCGCCGCCTTTTTGCAGCGCCTGCGCAGCGCTTGCCGCTTGCCCGGCGGCTTGCACAATCGCGTCGACCTTGCCGGCTGCACCCTTGAAGATGCCGGCTGCGCCTTTGATGCTGGCCGCCGCCCCCTGGGCACCGGCAAGCAGTCCGGCTTTCTGCGGCATCAATGCCGATGCCCGATCAGCTGCCGTTGCTGTGTCGGCAGCCGGCGCGGTCAGCGGCCGGCTCGGCCACTCGGTATCCTGGCCGAAGTAACTGCCTTCATCCCACGGGTCGCGCGGGTCCTTGCCGTAGCTGACCGTGGCCATGCCCATCGGCAGGCCGGCCACGCTGGCAAAGCCATTGTCATCGAGCGTCCCCTGGTGGACGCCACCTTCGGCATCGACCACGGTGTAGTCGCCTTGCCGGATTCCTTGCTTCCTGTCGCCCTTCGGGTTCACGTACTGGTGATGCAGGTCGAGCTGCCCCGGCGGCAGCTGCACGGTCTGCGGCAAGCCCGGCGTGCCTTCGCTCCTGGCGGGGAGAATCTGATGTTGCGCCGCGTGTTGGCGCCAGGTGCCGTTCGTGCCATGGACGATCCCCGATGCATTCCAACAGCTGAAGCTGGTGCCGCCGTTGATCACCACCTCTTCCTTTGCCGTGATCGTGATCCGGTTGGCGGTATGGGTGATGTTGAGCTTGGCCAGGATGTTGACGCTGTCCTTCAAAGCGGTGATGTCGATGTCGGCGCTGGCCGCGACCAGCTTCATGCCGGCCTTGTAGGCAAACATACGCACCGCTTCCTTCACGCT
>DASWMN010000179.1:0-8002 GCA_036399735.1 Telluria sp.
CGCAGACGTGTTGGCGAAGCGGCGCTGACGAGTGGACCGCGGGTGGCGTTCCCGCGCGATGTAACGTTTGACGATCAGCTGGTCAGCGCCTTGCGCAGCGCTTATGGTCCGCAGATGGAAAGCGAATTGCGCAGGCATCCCGGCGGCCTGGATGGACTGCTGCGCGGGCAGACCCGCCCTGACTTTGCCGCGCTCGACGCCCTGGCCGGCAAGCCGGGCGTCTTGCAGCTCGACGCAAGGTACAACGCTGCGCAGCTCGATGCCGCGCGCAAGCTGGTCCTGCTCCGGTACGCCATGCCCGATGGCGGCGTCGAAGGCACTGTCACGCTGGCCGACGTGTACCAGCGTCAGAACGTGCAGGGCAGGGTGGCGCTGATTGCGCACGATGCCGACTTCATGCTGGCACAGGCAAAGCAACTGGTCGGTGCGCGCTATGTGCTGCACTGGGGCGAACGCCGCTTTGGTGGCGCGGCGCTGGCCGACCTGCGTGCGGCCCTGGCCGAGCAGGCCGACGCGCAGGCTTTCATGCGCATGCACGGTGTGGGCGAAGACGCGCACGGTGACAGTACCCTGATCGATCAGCTGTCAGCAAAGACCAGCAAGGAAGAAGTGCGCGACTACTACCAGCGCCACCGCGACCAGTTCGTGCGCATCGAACGGGTGCTGGCAAGCCATATCCGGGTACCGGATGAGGCGGCAGCGGCCAAGGTCGCTGCCCTGCTGGCGGGCGGCGCCGATTTCGCCGCCACCGCACGGCGCTACTCGATTGCCAGAGATGCGGCCAGCGGCGGTGCTTTGGGCTGGGTGCGGCATGCGGGTTCGCCGTCCTGGCTGGCGCAGCTGGTGTTCACATTCGAGGCGGGCGAGGTGTCCCCACCGGTACGCATGCCGGGCGGGCCGGACGAGAATCCGGCCTGGGAACTGGTGCGTGTCGAACAGCGCGTGCAGGGCTGGCACCCGGTTGATTCGGAATCGGTGCGCTATGCGGCCAGCCGTGCCATCGGCCGGGAGAAGGCGCTCAAACAGCTGGCCGCCCTGCGCAAGGAGCTGAACAAGAGCGCGCGGGTGGAGATCATCGCTGTGGCCGGAGCGCCATCATGAAGCTGGCGGCGAGCTGTCTTTTCCTGTTGGTGGCCGCCTGCTGGCTGGCCGACCGGTCTGCCGCGCCGGCGGCGCCGGTGGCTTCCGCCGCGCCGCGACCGACTGCCGTGGAACCCGCCGCTGCGCCGGCAGCTCGATTGCAATGGATGGCGGCAATGCCGGAAGAACAGGCGGCCACGCCGGCCTGGCAAAGCATGGCCGCAGCCCGGCAGCATGGCGACGAGCGGGCGCCGCCCATCGCTGCGCCAGCGCCGCCCGTTGCCGGTCCCACCCCGGCGCAACTGGCCGATCCCGCCGCTTACCAGCGCTACGAACAAGGGCAAAACGCCCGTGTGCTGGCCAATTACGCGGCTGCCGTAGGTGAGGAACTGCCGCGCCTGCGGGCCGATGTCGAGCGCGCCCGTGCCATGGGCATCCCCGCCCAGGACATTGCCAAAGTCGAGGCTAAGATTTTCCGCCTGGAAAAACTCAAAAAGAGCATTGTAGAAACGGGCGCCGTCAATGACTGATTAGCCACACTGTAAATTGCTAAATTGGCAAAAAGACGGTACGCTCTCACGGATCAGATTCACGTCCCTGGGTTCGCGCTGTCGCATCGAGCTCCTTGCTAAAATTGTTGCGTAGCGCTGCGTATCGATGAATACCTTGTTAGACCGTTTGCAGTCCTTGTTCGCGGGGACCCCTCCCGAGCCTGAGATCGCGGAGCTTACCAAGCCCGAGCTGCACCAGATGCGCAAGGAAGTCGTTGCCGGCCTGGTGGAAGGCTTGCAGCCCTTGCTGCACGCGGAGGGCTTTGGCCGCTTCTCGAATGGCACCGCCTGGCGCCGCAAGGAACGCTGGATCGACGTGGTCCAGATCCAGTTCATCCGCTCGCCGCTGACCAGCGCGCATTCGCCCTCGCTGCATGTGGGGCGTTTTTTCACTTTTGTACCGCTGCGCGATCCGGGCAACCCGCTGCGCTGGCACAAGGGCCAGCGCGAGCCGATGCCGGAGCAGTGCCACATCCGCAAAAATATCTACAAACCGGTGGGCGACAAAAAATCGCCGCCCCAGACCTGGCCGATCGGGCCAACGGGCGAGGGCCTGGAGCAGTGCATCCGCCAAGCGCTGATCCTGACCCGGTCGCATATTCTGCCCTGGTGCCACTGGCTGGACAATCCGGACGCGGCCCTGCAGCTGGTCCTCAACCGGGTGGCCGATATGGAAGGCCTGAGCGAGGATCCGCTCCTGTGCGGCACCTGGAATCATCACACGCATTTCGGCAAGCACGTGGTGGGCGGCATGCTGGCGCTGGAGCTGGAGCGCTGGGAACTTGCCGCCAAACTGCTGGCGCCTGTCCTCTCCACCGGCGGCACACTGGGCAAGGGTGATCGCCTGTTCCCGCTCGATCCCAAGGCGCTGGCGGAGCTGTCGGCCGCGCGCGATATTGCTTTAAAGAAAATACAAAAATAGCACGACCCCGCGATTGCAACATCGAACTTCCAGCTTGCGTTTCAGCAATTGTGAAAGTTTCCATAGGGCTGTATATTGCGGGTTACTGGAGGAATTGATGGTTCAAGAGCGGAAAAACCGGTTGATGGCTTACCGGGTTGAGAAGGGACTTTTGGTCCAAAAATTGGTATCCACGCGCGCCGCTGCTGCCTATCTGAGTAATTATGGCGTGCCGATGCATGTCTCGATGCGCGTTTTGAGCACCACCAACAAGCGTGCCGAGGCGACCTATAACGAAGAGCCGCTCTGGTTCGAAATTGTCCTGGCCGCCGGTCCGACTTACGGCGCCAAGATGGAATTCTTCTGACGCCGATGCCGTCCGCGCGTGACAGCATCGAAGCGCGTTTCGCGCGTCTGCAGTCGCTGCGCATCGGCATCCTGCTTTACCCCGAAGTCGAAGTGCTCGACTTTGCCGGCCCCTTCGAAGTGTTCAGCGTCGCCGCCCGTCTGGCCGGCAACCCCCTCCCGTTTCATATATCGCTGGTTGGCAGCACCAGGCAAGCGGTGTGCGCGCGCCATGGTTTTGCGGTGCTGCCCCATGCCGGCCTGGCCGATGCACCGCAGTTCGATCTGCTGATCGTGCCGGGCGGCGTGGTGGACGCACCGCTGGCCGATTCCGCCATGCTGGACTGGATCCGGCGCCAGGACGCGGGATCGGCACTCACCGCGTCGGTCTGCACCGGCGCCTTCATCCTGGCCGCCGCCGGGCTGCTGGACGGGGCTGCCGTCACCACCCACTGGGAAGATATCGCCGCCTTGCGCGCGGCGCATCCGGCTCTGGAGGTGCGCGAGGACGTCGCCTGGGTCGACCAGGGCCGTATCGTCACGGCCGCCGGCATCTCCGCCGGCATCGGCATGAGTTTGCATCTGGTGGGCCGCATCCTGGGCCCGGCGATGGCCCGCGCCACAGCGCGCCAGATGCAATACGACTGGCCCAGCGCGTAAACATCGGCGCGCGCCACCGGCGGAATCCGTTGACACTCAAAATCGTTGGATGCTATATTCCGTGGTGGTAGTGGGAACGTTTCCAACATGACGTCTTCCACGCACGCGGCCAAAGAGCCGCTTACGAGGAGACACGATGGTTCGAGCTGTAACGCACCCGCTGCGCAAGGTTATCCCGTTCGCGGCGTTGCTGCCGATGGCGCTGACCGTGATCGTCGGGTATCTCGGCACCGTGCTCTGGTCGCTCAAGACCTCGTTCACCAATTCGCGCAGCTTCCCGTCCGACACCTTCATCGGCATGGCGCAGTACACGCGCCTGTTCGAAAACGAACGCTGGCTGCTGTCGCTGCAAAATCTGGCTCTGTATGGTGTGCTGTTCATCCTGGCCTGCCTGGTGATCGGCTTTCTGCTGGCTGTGTTCATCGACCAGAATGTCACTGGCGAAGGCGTGCTGCGTACCGTCTTTTTGTACCCGTATGCGATGTCGTTCGTGGCCACCGGCCTGGTATGGCAATGGATCCTCACGCCCGGCAACGGCATCGAACAGGCGGCCCTGCACATGGGCTTTGCCGACTTTACCTTTGACTGGATCGTGGACCAGGACATGGTCATGTACACGATCGTGATCGCCACTGTGTGGCAGGCTTCGGGCCTGGTCATGGCGCTGATGCTGGCGGGCCTGCGCGGCATCGACGGCGAAATCTGGAAAGCGGCGCGCCTCGATGGCATACCGACCTGGCGCGTGTATCTGTCGATCGTGCTGCCGATGCTGGGGCCGACCATTGCCACCGTCCTGCTGCTGCTCACCACGGCCGTGGTCAAGCTGTTCGATGCCGTTGTCGCGATGACGCAGGGCGGCCCTGGTACCGCCAGCGAAGTGCCGGCCAAGTTCATCATGGATCATTTGTTCGGGCGCGCCAACATCGCGCTTGCCTCGGCGGGCGCTATTGTCATGCTGGTGCCGGTGCTGGCGCTGGTGGCGCCTTACGTGTACGCGCGCAGCCGGAAAGGCCGCGCATGAAGCAGCGTACGTCAAAGTCCACCCTGTCACCGGCGCGCATCGGCATCTACTGCTTCCTGTTCAGCGCCGCGCTGTTTTTCCTGCTGCCGCTGTATGTGATGCTGGTGACGTCCTTCAAGTCGATGCCGGAAATCCGGGCCGGGAACATCTTCGCCATTCCGCTGGCCGTGTCGCTCGATGCGTGGCGCGAAGCCTGGAGCGGTGCCTGCACCGGCTTGTCGTGCGAAGGGATCAAGGGCG
The DNA here is from genome assembly GCA_036399735.1 of Telluria sp. Lineage (GTDB taxonomy): Bacteria > Pseudomonadota > Gammaproteobacteria > Burkholderiales > Burkholderiaceae_D > Telluria_A. Next base: position 4,799 of record DASWMN010000179.1, read on the forward strand.
GTTTCTGGAATTCGGTCGCCATCGTGGTACCCAGCACCATCCTGCCGATCCTGATTGGCGCCATCAACGGCTATGCGCTGTCGTTCTGGCGCCCGCGTGGCGCCGCTTTGCTGTTCGGTATCCTGATGGTGGGCGCCTTTATTCCGGTACAGGTGATGATCTATCCGCTGGTGCGGGTGCTGGCTGGCGTCGGGCTGTTCGGCTCCCTGCCGGGCATCGTCCTGGTGCACATGATTTTTGCGATGCCGGTCATGACGCTCCTGTTTCGCAATTACTACGCGGCGGTGCCGCACGAGCTGTTCCAGGCGGCGCGCATCGATGGCGGCGGCTTCTTCCGCATCTTCGGTTATGTGATGCTGCCATTGTCGCTGCCGATCATCGTGGTGGCCGCCATCATGCAGGTCACCGGCGTGTGGAACGACTACATTCTGGGCCTGGTATTTGCCGGTACCGAGAATTTGCCGATGACGGTGCAGCTCAACAATGTGATCAACACCACCACCGGCACGCGCCAGTACAACGTCAACATGGCGGCCACCATTCTCACCTCGCTGGTTCCGCTGGCGATCTATTTTATTTCCGGGCGCTGGTTCGTGCGCGGTATCGCCGCCGGCGCTGTCAAAGGGTAATCAATCAATGTCGAATGTCTGCTTGCGCAAGCTGTCCATCACCCTGGGTGGGAACGAGATCATCAAGGAGCTCGACCTGGCGGTGGAAGAGGGCGAGTTCCTGGTGCTGCTTGGCCCATCCGGCTGCGGCAAATCGACCCTGCTGCACAGCATTGCGGGCCTGATCGACGTTAGCGCAGGCACGGTGGAAATCGGCGGCGCCGACATGACCTATGCCGATCCGAGCGAGCGTGGCATCGGCATGGTGTTCCAGTCGTACGCGCTGTATCCGACCATGACGGTGGCCAAGAACATGTCCTTCGGTTTGCGTATTGCGGGCACGCCCAAGGCCGAAATTGCGCGCCGCCTGGCACGCGCGGCCGAGATGCTGCACCTGGGAGCGCTGCTCGAGCGCAAACCGGCGCAGCTGTCCGGCGGCCAGCGTCAGCGCGTGGCGATCGGGCGCGCGCTGGTGCGCGAGGCGGGCGTGTTCCTGTTCGACGAACCGCTCTCGAACCTGGACGCCAAGTTGCGCGCCGAACTGCGGCGCGAGCTCAAGCTGCTGCACCAGAACCTGCGCTCGACCATGATCTACGTGACCCACGACCAGGTGGAGGCGATGACGCTGGCCACCCGCATCGTCGTCATGCGCGCCGGTGTGATTCAGCAAGTCGGCGCCCCGGCGCAAGTGTATGAACGGCCCGCCAACCTGTTTGTGGCCGGCTTCCTTGGTTCCCCGTCAATGAACTTTATTGAAGGCGATCTCGATGCGCTGGGCCGCTTTACCTCGGCCTCGCTCATGCTCGATAGCGGCGTGAGTGGCAACGCCCGTGCGGTGGTGCTCGGGATTCGTCCGGAACATATCAGCGTGGGCGAGCAGGGCCAGTTCGAAGGGACGGTGGCGCTGGTGGAACCGATGGGTAACCATCAGATTGTCTGGATTGCGGTCGGCGAGCGCAAGCTGTCGGCCATCGTGAACGATACCCGTGTATTCAATCTGGGCGACGGCGTGCGTTTTGGCGTCGACGCCAGCCGTGTCTCGCTGTTCGACAAGGCCAGCGAGCAGCGGCTTGCTGGCACCTGATCAAGGGAAGCATATGGCAACCATCAAGGATGTAGCGCGGCTGGCCGGGGTCGGACTGGGGACTGCCTCGCGCGTTGTCAGCGGCAAGGGCTCGGTTTCTCCGGCCACGCTGGAAAAGGTGCGGCAGGCGATCGAGGCGCTCGACTTCCGCCCCTCGCACGCGGCCCGTTCGCTGCTGTCGGGGTCGTCGCAGATGATCGGCGTGTACATCCCAGTGTTGAAGGGCACCTTTTACACGCCGATTCTGCAGCTGATCGACACCGAGCTGCGCGCCGCCGGCCTGCACATGGTGGTCGCCTTCGGCGTCGGCCTGGGCAACCCGCGCCAGCAGGCAATCGAGGGCATCGAATTTTTGATGGAGCGCGGCTGCGATGGCTTGATCGCCATGACCAACCACCTGCTCGAGAGCGATATCGCGGCCCTGGGCCCGAAGCAATCGCGCCTGGTGGTACTGAATCACACGCATGAGAGCATCGCCGGACAATGCTTCTCCGCCGACCATACCCAGGGCGGGGTGCTGGCCGCGCGTGCGCTGCTCGATCTGGGGCATCGCCAGATCGCCGTCATCGCCGGGCCGCACACGCTGCCCGACAACGTGGACCGGATTGCCGGCTTCATGGGCGAGATGGCGCGCGCAAAAATCGATACCGCCAGCATGTGGGTGGCCGAAAGCGACTTTTCGCCGGAAGGCGGCTGGCATTCGGCCGAGGAGCTGGTCAAGTCCGGGCACAAGTTCAGCGCCCTGTTTTGCGCCAATGACGAAATGGCGGTCGGTGCATTGTCTTACTTCCACGAGATCGGCATGTCGGTACCGCGCGACGTATCGGTACTCGGCTACGATGACACACCCAGCACCGAGTTTTCGGCGCCGCGCCTGTCTTCGGTCCATGTGCCATGGCGGGCGGTCACACTGGCGGGCCTGAACGCCTTGCTGAACCGCTGCTACGGCCTCGAACGCGAGGTCGGCACCGCATTCCCTATCAGCGTGACCGAGCGCGCTTCGCTGGCCCCTGCCACCAAGATTTGATTGACAAAAAAACGCTGCAGCCGCAATATCAGGTCTGATTGGAATCGCTTCCAATTTCCCTTGAACCCACTATCCCGTGCTCATATCATGATCAAACCAACCTGCCTTATCGCCGCCGTGCTGCTGCACAGTGCCGCAACAGCTGCCGCCGCACCCAAGCCATTGGCCGACTGGCCGCGCGTGCGTAGCGCCGTCGCGCCGGATGCCAAGCTCGAAGCGCAGGTGGCCAAGATCGTCGCGTCCATGACGCTGGCGCAGAAGGTCGGCCAGATCACGCAGCCGGAGATCAAGACCATCACGCCCGACCAGGTGCGCGAGTTCTATATCGGCTCCGTGCTCAATGGCGGCGGCAGTTGGCCCAACGGGAACAAGTACGCAACCCCGGCCGACTGGGTGGCGCTGGCGGACAAATTCTATGAAGCGTCGATGCAGACCGACATGGCCACCAAGGTGCCGGTCATCTGGGGTATCGACGCCATGCACGG
>DASWMN010000180.1:0-22773 GCA_036399735.1 Telluria sp.
CGATGCGCGCTTCGGTGGCAGCCAGGATGCGGCCTTCCGCTTCGCGCCGCGCGTCGGCGCTGGCGGCAGCCATCTGTTCGGTGCGCTGGCGGTGCATGGCGGCGTCGCGTAGTTCTTTTTCCGACTGCAGACGCAGGTGGATCGACTTGGCGGCCACCCGCTCGGACTCGGCCTGGGCCTGGGCGATGGCTTCGCGTTCCTGTTCGATGTGGGCCAGGGCGCGTGCTTCTTCGAGCGCGCGCGCTTCGGCCACGGCGCGCGAAAACGCGGCGGCCAGGGCGACCTGGTCGGCCTTTTCGCGCTGCACCGTCAGTTCCAGCGCTTCCGATTCGGCTTCGGCCAGCAGTTCGGCGGTCTGGCGCGCACCGCGGGCCTGGCGTTCGCGTTCGCGTGCCAGGGTGGCCAGGCGGGCGTCGGCCGAGGCGATGTACAGCACTTCTTCCTTGGCGGCGTGGACGGCGGCCACGCGTTCGACCGCCTGCAGGCGCGCCTGTTCGGTGTGCTGCAGCAGTTCGTTGGCGGCGCGCGCGGCGCGTTCGGCCATCTGCGCTTCGGCTTCGATCTGTTCGGCGGCGCGGCGGCGCACTTCTTCTTCGCTGCGGGCGCGCGCTTCGGCGGCCAGCTTGATCTGGGTGTCGGCTTCCACGCGGGCGCGCAGTTCCACGGTTTCCTGGCGCACCGCTTCGAGCCGTTCGAGGCTGGCCTGGGCGGCGGCGCGCAGGGTTTCCAGGCGGTCGCGGTTGGCTTCGATGGCTTCTTCAGAGGCTTGCGCGTTTTGCAAGGCGGCGGCAGCGGCGGCAGCGTCCATGGCCGCGCGTTCCTCGGCCAGCGAGCGGGCGCGCGCTTCGGCGTGGGCCCGGCTTTCAGCGGCGCAGGAAGCTTTGGCTTCCGCTTCGACGCGGGCGATCGCTTCGTGGATGGCGCGCATTTCCGACTTGGCGCGCCCCGGTGCGGCCGTATCCGATGCTGGCTGGGTGTCGTCGTGCAGGGCGGCTGGGGATTGCATCGTCGTTCTCGCTATAGAAAGCACCCGCAAATTGGGGCGTAGGGAGATTATCGGGGACGCTGCCAGGCTTCAGCGGGACGAGAAGATGGGGGAAAACGGCCTTATTCGCCGTTTAGCTTGTGGGATGTCAGCTTGACCACAAGGGCGCTTCGTCCATCAGCGCCACCTGTTCGCGCAACTCGAGGATGCGGTCTTGCCAGTAGCGTTGTGTATTAAACCACGGGAAGGCGGCCGGGAAGGCCGGGTCGTCCCAGCGGCTGGCCAGCCAGGCCGCGTAGTGAATCAGGCGCAGGGTGCGCAGCGCTTCGATCAGGTGCAGCTGGCGGATGTCGAAGTCGCAGAAATCCTCGTACCCGGCCAGCACATCGCCCAGCTGGCGCACCATGTCGCCCCGTTCGCCCGAGAGCAGCATCCACAGATCCTGCACCGCCGGGCCCATGCGGCTGTCGTCGAAGTCGACGAAATGGGGGCCGTCCGGGGTCCACAGCACGTTGCCGCCATGGCAATCGCCATGCAGGCGGATCAGGGGCACCTGCCCTGCCCGCTCGTAGCAGCGGCGCACCCCGTCCAGGGCCTGGTCGATCACGCTGCGCCACGGCGCAAGCAGGTCGGGCGGCAGAAAATCGTGGGCCAGCAGATAGTCGCGCGGCGCCGTGCCGAAGCTGGCCAGGTCGAGCGCCGGCCGCTCGCGGAACGGTTGCAGCGCGCCGACTGCGTGGATGCGACCGATGAAGCGCCCCATCCATTCCAGGGTGCCCGGCGCGTCCAGCTCGGGCGCGCGGCCGCCGCGCCGTTCGAACACGGCGAAGCGGAAGTCCTGGAAGCTGTGCAGGGTGCTGCCGTTGATGGTGAGAGCAGGCACCACCGGGATTTCCTGGTCCACCAGCTCGGCCACGAAGCGGTGTTCTTCCAGAATGGCGGCGTCCGACCAGCGCTGCGGGCGGTAGAACTTGACCACCAGCGCCGGGCCTTCTTCCATGCCGGCCTGGTAGACCCGGTTTTCGTAGCTGTTCAGGGCCAGCAGGCGGCCGTCGGCGCGCTGGCCGACACTGTCGAGGGCATCGAGCACCCAGTCGGGGCTGAGGGTGGCAAACGGGTGGGGCGCGGGGGTGTCCATGGGCGCCATTGTACGGGCGCGGCGCCGGAATAAATAGGCTGTTCCGCCTGCGACGCGTTAAACTAGCGCCTTTCCCGATCCTTTAAAGCGCCGCCATGCAACTCGACCAGCCCCTGTCAGAAAAAGAATTCAACGAACTCGACCAGTTTTTGCTCTCGGACCGCAGTTCCGACGATGCCATGACGATGGACACCCTGCACGGCTATCTGACGGCGATTGCCATCGGTCCGGAGACAATCATGCCGGCCGAGTGGCTGCTCAAGGTGTGGGGCGAGGATGCCGCGGCGATTCCCAAGTGGAAAAACGCCAAGGAAGAAGAAAAGATCGTCAACCTGATCATGCGCTTCATGAATGAAGTGCTGGTCACCTTCGAAGTGGCGCCCAAGGAATTCGAACCACTGTTCTGCGAAGCCGAGCACGAAGGCGAAAACCTGATCGACGCCGAAGCCTGGTGCTGGGGCTTCTGGGAAGGCATGGAGCTGCGTCCCGGTTCCTGGGACCCGATCTGGGAATCGGACCTGGCGCCGCTGATGCGCCCGATCTACCTGCTGGGCGCCGACGAAATCGAGGAAGCCGAGCTGGCCGAAGTCGACAACCCGGTCAAGGGCCACAAGCTGGCGCTGGAAATCGAAGCGAACCTGCCGGCCATCCAGCGCTTCTGGGTGCCGCTGCGCAAGGCGGCGGTACAAACCATCAAGCGCGACGAGCCGAAGGTCGGCCGCAATGATGACTGCCCTTGCGGCAGCGGCAAAAAATACAAGAAGTGCTGCGGCGCCGACAGCGCCGAGTAAGCCGGGTCAAGTTGACAGCGCCGGTTCGGCCAGGCGCGCCTGCACCAGCGCGGCCAGCAGGTCGGACTGGCTGATGATGCCGGCAAAGCGCTGTTCGGCGTCCAGCACCGGAATGTGGTGCAGGCCGCTGTTGGCCATCAGCGTCACCAGTTCCACGATCGGGGTGTCGAGATTGGCCGTCACCACCGGCGCCGTCATGATCTGGCCCACCACTTCCGGCTTGTCGGTATGGCTGCGGCCGCTCTTGCGGATCAGGGCCTTGAAGCGCGCGCCCAGAGTGCGGAAGTCATCCAGATCGCTGTGGCGCAGAAAATCGCTTTGCGCCACCATCCCGATCACGCGCCGCGCGCGGTTCAGCACCGGCATCGCATGCAGGCGGTGGTAGCGCATGCTGCGCCAGGCCTCCCCCAGTTCGGTCGCAAATTCAGCCGTCACCCCATCTTTCGACATGACCGCACCGCAGGTGATCACACCGAAGCGGCGCTCGTAGGCTTGCGCCTCGGTAGCCAGGATGATGTCTTCCAGATCATCGCGGCTGACGTCAAGCACCTGGTCGTAGCGGCGCAGCACGGCGTCCAGGTCTTCGCGCTGAAAGCCCAGGCGCGCGGTGGGGGCGTTGTCGGCGGTCAGGTGCGGATTGGCCAGCGGCGAGCGCTGGTTGTGCGGATAGCGCCGCCCCGACAGATTGTTGAAGGCCAGGGCCGCCATCACCATCAGGGCCGAATTGAGGGCCACCGGCGCCAGCGCGAAGCGAAAACCGAGGGCGTGCACGGCGGGGCCGGCCAGCACGGCGGTCAGGGCCACCGCGCCGCCGGGCGGATGCAGGCAGCGCAGCGCGAACATGACGGCAATCGCGCAGCCGCCGGCCAGCGGGGCGGCCAGGGCCGGATCGGGGACCAGCATGGCGCAGGCGACACCGACCAGGGCCGACACGGTATTGCCGCCGATCACAGCCCAGGGCTGGGCCAGCGGACTGGCCGGCAAACAGAACAGCAATACCGAAGACGCGCCCATGGGGGCGATCAGCCAGGCGCCGGCGGGGCCGAACATCTGCAGGCAGAGCCAGGCCGTGAACGCGAGGCCGGCCAGGGCGCCTGCGCTGGCGCGCAACTGTTCGAGTCGGCTGGTGGTGCTGACGGCTGGCAGCAATGCGGTGAGCCAGGAAGACGGAGTGTCGGACATAAAATAAGTGGAAATTGCTGCAAATCAAATGCAACATTTTGCCACAGCAACTGCGCCTGCGCTAAATTGGTGCAAGCGACCTGTGCTTGAGGCGCTGCAAACAGGACCGGCCGGCGCCCCGCTAGCATGGACTTTCCCAGCTTACGACCAGGGCTTCCCATGTACCGCTCTCTGCTTGCCGCCCTGCTGCTGTGCAGCGCCAGCCATGCCGGCGCTGCCACCAGCCTGTATTCCGATCTGTACGGTTCGCACTGCAAGACCATCGACGCCGGCCACAGCGGCACCCGCACCCGCCGCTGCCAGGGCGTGGCCGGCTACCGCCTTCTGGTGCACGAGGCCGACGCCACCACCTCGGTCGACGTGGTCAGCCCGCGCGGCGAGGTGTGGCCGCTCGAGTACTGGGACGTGGTCACGCCGGGGCTGGCGCGGGTGGGACGCAAGGCCGAGTGGCGCATGCAGCGCCGTGGTACGCTGCTGCTGCCAACCGCCCTGCTGGTGCGGCTCGACACCGCCAGCATGCCGGGCAGCGGGCCGCGCATGGCGTCGGGCGCCATCCTGACGGCGGCGCGCATTGATGCCGACGGCGCCTGCGTGGTGTACCGCGGCAGCGCGGCGGTGCGCACGGCCGAGACGGCGGCGCGCAGCGCCCTGGCGGCGCGGCGGCGCTGCCTGGGCGTGCTGCGCGCCGACCAGGCCGAAGCCCGGCCGTAAGCACAAGGCCGGGCTGCAGTCGGGTCAGCGCTTACTGGCCGCGCGGGCCCTTGTCGGCGCCCTGGTGGTCCTTGATGCCGTCGTTCTTGTGGCGGCCGGCCACTTCCTCGTCCTCGGCCCTCTGACGGTTGTTGTGGGCATCCTGTTGGGCTTGCTGCTGGTCGCGCTGCAATTGCTCGCGTGGATCCTGGGTGGGCTTGGTCATGCTGTTCTCCTATTGATTCAAAGAATCCCCACAGTACCCCTTGCCGCGCTGCGGCTCTGTTCGGCACTCCACATACGGCCCGGACTGCTGCAAGCGCGACAGCACCGCGTCGAAGGGCAAGGCGCCGAGCCGCACGCCACGCGCACGTTGCAACAGCGCATCGATGCCATCGAAAGTCTGGTCGGCCAGAGCCCAGCCCAGCGGCGTGTCGTTCGGCGTGTGCATGCCGAACCAGACAAAACGGCGCGGGTCGGCGGGCAGGATCACGGCCATGTCGCGCCGCTCGGCGCTGACGGCAAAGGTGGCGCGCGCCTCGCGCGTGTTGAACAGCCCGAGGGGCGGCGCCAGCAGCTCCGACAGGAACGTGATGTCGAGCCGCGCGCGGGCCGGGTCCTGGCGGCCCGACGGCGCCAGCGCACCGGGCGAATTGCTGATCACCAGCACCGCCGGCTCGATCAGATAGCCGCGCGCCTGCCAGGCCTGGAGCGTGGGACGCATGGCAAACAGCAGATCGCGCACACTTTCCGCGCCCGAGTTTTCGAAATAGCCACCGTCGATCACCCTGCCCCAGGCGTGGCGCTCGCGCGTACTGCGGCAAGTCTGCAGATGGCCCGCCGGGCCGCAGCCGGCCACGGTACCGGCCGGACTGATATAACTGAAGCGCGCGCTGTTGTGGATGGCCGTGGCCAGGCTCATGGCCCCCAGATCGAGCACCGGATCGAAGGCGTCGTAGGCATCCGGAAAACGGCCGTCGATCACCAGATCGCTGGCGATGACGCGGTTGCCACCGTTGACCAGCGTCGCATTGAGCAGCAGCGAGGGTACGTCGAGTGTCCTGTCGTCACGCCACAGGGAATCGAAGCGCGCGCCAAAGCGGGTACTGGTGGTGGCGCCATGCCAGCCCGCGTTCAGCCCTGCTTCCATGGCGCGCGCGCGGTCGGCTGCGGCAATCGGCAGCGGAAGGAAACGCTGCAGCATGTCCGGATACAGCAGATAACCGAGCGCCGGCGACAAATAATCGCGCCGCAGCACCTCGCTGATGCATTGCTGGTAGCGCCGCGCCGGGTTGCGCCGCGCGCATGGTGCGCTGGCCAGCGCGCCGCTGCGTTCATCGGCAATCAGGGCGGCAAAAGCGCCTGCCGCCAGGCTGCCACCGGAGACGCCGCTCAGGGCGAACAGGTGCCGTCCGAACCTGCCTGCACTGTCGTCCTGCAGGCGCGCCAGCACGATCCCGCCCCAGTAGGCGGCGCGGATGCCACCGCCTTCGGCCGCGACCAGAAACACCGGGAAGCTCTGGCCCGCTTGCAGTTCCCCGCGCGCGGCCCGGGCAGCCAGCCAGGCATCGAGATGGGTGTCGATCTCGCGCCGCAGGACCGGCGTTTGAACCGCCAGCGGCGCCGCGGCCCGATTGGTGATCGGCCAGTGCCGGTCGGTGAGCAGTGCGACCGCGTGGTTGTCGTTCCACAGGCTGCACACCAGCAGCAGCAACAGCGGCGCGGCTGCCATCGACGGCAGTCTGGCCTGGCGGAAGAAGTACGTGAGCACCAGGTCGCCGAACAGGATCCAGCTGGCCAGCGCAAAACACAGGAGCACCGGTGCGGTGACCACGGCTGTCACTTCCACTGGCCAGAGCCAGATCGCAAAAAGCAGTGCAAACGAGGCGCCGATCGCGCACAGCACGGTCAGCAAGGTACCCTGCTGAAGGGCGATGAAGCGCAAGCCCATGCCGCGCCCGGGCTCCCAACCGACGAAGCGCGCGGCGAACCAGACGCGCCGGCGCAGCATGAACACGCCAATGGCGGTGGCGGCGGCCACGCAGCCAAGTGCCAGCACCGGGTAGCCGATCCTGACAAACTGCACGGCCAGCACCGCACCCGGCAAAATGCCCAGCGCGCGCGGCAGCCACAGACGCATGCCGTTGACGAAGGCGGTGTCGCGCCGGTCGATCGCCGCGCTGTCGTCGAACACGCGGCCCAAGGTCAGGCGCGCGCTGTACCAGGCTGCCATCGACCAGGCCGCAACAGAAACCAAAAACAAGGGAAAATTCCAGCCGGGCTGGCTGACCAGACGCAGACATTCGGCGCCCTGCGGCACAAACACCAGGCCGGCCACGCCGAGCACGGTCAGTGTGACGCTGTAAAAACAGCGCCATAGCAGTGAGCCAACTTCCGTGAAGCGTTCACCCAATCGTCGCAACAAGTCCAGCATGGTTCTCCCGCCGTCTGAAAAAAGCACGTGCACCGTGACCGCATCGATCGGGCGCCAGAGCGCATCGTGGAGAACACCGGCGTCGGCACACGCTTGTACCAGCGATCCGGGCTTGGCATTGCGCCTTGCATCGGACCGCACATCGCGCACCAGGTCCGTGGGCAACGTCCGCTACCAGGACCCGATGACAGCAAGAGGTTGCCGCTTGAGTTCGCTGAGTAGTTTGAGCTGGATCAAAGAAAATGGCACGGGCGAGCGAGCGAGCGAGGAAGGCTCGCCGGCTCCAGCCCCGTATGGGAAACGGTCTTAAATGCTGTGCTTTATTTGTCTTATTCTGTCTTTTTCTCGCTGAATTGTCTTTTTCTGTCTTATTTGGCTTGCGGCGAACCATTGCGCTTTAATTTGTTCAAACAAGCGTCATTTAAGACAAATCCCGCTTTTTAAGACCGTTTAAGACAAAATCAGACAGCGAAAAAAGTATGATTCCCAGATGGCCTCTCAGCCTGCCCTCCCCCCTCATGCGCGATCTGCTCAATGACCTGCACGACACCGGCAGTGAAGACACCCCGGAAGATGCAGTAATTAAAGCGATCAAGTTCTGGCTCGCCGCAGGCCGGCGGTTGCCGGGGCAGGTTGCGGATCGGTCCGGCCCCGATGCCAACCCCGTCACTCCGGAAAGGGACTCCAGCCACGCGAAGCTGCGCGGCTATCAATGGAAGTGGTTATTTCTGCCAGAAGGAACGCGGGCACGTATTTACTGCCACGCCGAACATGGAGAAGCGGTGGTCGTAGGTGACCACCTTACGCTGCGCGGCAAAAAAATCTCACCGAACCAGTTTGCATGCAGCGCCGCCCGTGGCATGCGCAATGCCTGGCGTGATCTGAGTCTGCTGCTACCGGGCGAGAAATTCTGGAAACCCGCCAGCTTGCGCCGCTTCGAATACCGACGGGCAAAACTGGCCACGGCAAACGGCCCTGAGCGCCGTGGCGAGCGGATGCAACTGGTGACGCTGGCCGATATCGACCGCTTCGGCTAAGGACCGCCACGATCTTGCCGCCCGCACGCCTGCGGACTTACAGCTTGATGAAATGCTCGCGGTAGTAGCGCAGCTCTTCGATCGATTCCAGAATATCGGCCAGCGCTGTATGCTTCTGATGCTTCTTGAAGCCGCCGACAATCTCCGGCTTCCAGCGCCGGCACAGTTCCTTGAGCGTGGACACATCCAGATTCCGGTAGTGGAAGAACGCCTCCAGCTTCGGCATGCCGCGCGCCATGAAGCGGCGGTCCTGGCAAATGGTATTGCCGCACATCGGCGATTTACCGGCCGGTACATACTGCTTCAGGAAGGCGATCAGCTCCGTGGAGGCCTGTTCTTCGGAGACGGTCGACGCCTTGACCCGCTCGATCAGACCGGAGCGGCCATGCGTGCCCTTGTTCCAGGCATCCATCTTGTCCATCGTTTCATCCGACTGGTGAATCGCGAACACGGGCCCTTCGGCGATCAGATTCAGGTGCATGTCGGTGACCACGACGGCCACTTCGATGATGCGGTCCGTGTCGGGCTCCAGGCCCGTCATCTCCATGTCCACCCAAACCAGGTTGAACTCGTTTGGACGCTGGACGGCGGCCGGTGCTGCTAAATCAGTGGCATGTGACATAATTCTCTCTTGGCCTAAACAATCCTGCATTTTCTCACAGGCACAGAATGTATTCATCCGCGTTTTCGATCTTATTCGTTTCTTTCTTCGTTTTGACCCTGGTCCTGCGCTTCTGGCTGGCCAGCCGACAGCTGCGCCACGTGCTGGCCCACCGCAACACCGTGCCCGCCGATTTTGCCGCCAAAATCCCGCTCGCGGCGCACCAGAAGGCAGCCGACTACACCGCCGCCAAGACCCGCTTCGGTCTGGTCAACCTGTTTTTCAGCAGCGCCGTGCTGATCGGCTTTACCCTGCTCGGCGGCCTGCAAATGCTGTCGCAGGCCCTGCTGCCCTACACCGGCCCCGGCATGGCTTACCAGCTCGCGCTGCTGGCCGCCTTCAGTCTGATCAGCGGCCTGCTCGACCTGCCCTTCGACTATTACCGCCAGTTCGTGCTTGAGGAACGTTTCGGCTTCAACAAAATGACACGTGGCCTGTGGCTGCTCGACATGGTCAAGGGTACTGCCGTGGGCGCCGTCATCGGCCTGCCCCTGGTATGGGTGGTGCTGGTCCTGATGGACAAAAGCGGGCCGCTCTGGTGGTTCTACGCCTGGGTCGTCTGGAGCGCTTTCCAGCTGCTGATGATGGTGCTCTACCCGGCCGTCATCCAGCCCCTGTTCAACAAATTCACGCCGCTCGCCGACGTCAGCCTGAAAGACCGCATCGAGGGCCTGATGACCCGCGTCGGCTTTGCCTCCAAGGGCCTGTTCGTGATGGACGGCTCGAAACGTTCGGCGCACGGCAATGCCTACTTCTCCGGCTTCGGCGCCAACAAGCGCATCGTCTTTTTCGATACCCTGCTCGAGCGCCTCGCGCCCCAGGAAATCGAGGCCGTGCTGGCGCACGAACTGGGCCACTTCAAGCTCAAGCACATCGTCAAGCGCATCGCCGTCATGTTCGCCGTCTCGCTCGGCTTTCTGGCGCTGCTCGGCTACCTGAAGGGCCAGGTCTGGTTCTACACCGGCCTCGGGGTCGATCCGGTGCCCGGCGCCGCCAACGACGCCATGGCGCTGCTGCTGTTCATGCTCACGCTGCCGGTATTTACCTTCGTGCTCTCGCCCCTGACCTCGATCAGCTCGCGCAAGCACGAATTCGAAGCCGATGCCTTCGCCGCCCGCCACAGCGATGCGCGCGACCTGGTCTCGGCCCTGGTCAAGATGTACGAGGATAACGCCTCGACCCTGACCCCTGATCCGCTGCACTCGGCCTTCTACGATTCGCATCCGCCCGCCTCGGTCCGGATCAAGCAGCTCAATCTCGCACCTTCACCTATGGCGGCCGCATGACAGCAAGTACCCTGAGCAAGCAGCACTGCAGCGCCAACGCGCCCGCCCTCGACGACGACGCCTGCGCCGCCCTGCTGCCCCAGCTGCCCGGCTGGGCCGTCATCGACGGCAAGCTGCAAACCAGTTTCGCCTTCAAGAACTATTACGAGACCATGGCCTTCGTCAATGCCCTGGCCTGGGTCAGCCACCAGCAGGACCACCACCCCGAACTGCTGGTCAGCTACAAACTGTGCGCGGTCAGCTACCGCACCGATTCGGCCGGCGGCGCCCTCACCTCGAACGACTTCATCTGCGCCGCCCGCGCCAGTGCCCTGTACGTGCAGCGGAGCGCCGCATGAGCGCCGCCAAAGCGCTCACCGGTCTGGTCATCGCCGCCCACGGGCGCCACTATCTGGCCGACGTCGACGGCCAGAAAGTCCAGTGCGTCACGCGCGGTAAAAAAACCAATATCGCCGTCGGCGACGTCGTCAATCTGGCCATGACCTCGGGCGACCAGGCCGTGATCGAATCGATCGCCGAGCGCAAGACCCTGCTGTACCGCTCCGACCAGTACAAGTCCAAGCTGCTGGCGGCCAACCTGACGCGCCTGTTCATCGTGGTGGCCACCGAACCCGGTTTCGCCGACGATCTGATCTCGCGCTCGCTGGTGGCGGCCGAAGCGGCCGGCATCGAGGCCCACCTGATCCTCAACAAGACCGACGTCGCCGAGCTGCTGCCCAAGGCGCGCGAACGCCTGCTCACCTACACCAGCCTGGGCTACCCGCTGCACGAGGTGTCCGCCCGCGCCCAGCCCGAACACGCCGTGGCCACCCTGATGCCCCTGCTCGAAGGCCAGTCCTCGATCTTCATCGGCCAGTCCGGCATGGGCAAGTCCTCGCTGATCAACCTGCTGGTGCCGGATGCCGACATCGCCGTGCGCGAAATCTCCGCCGCGCTCGACACCGGCAAGCACACCACCACCTTCACCCGCCTGTATCACCTGGGGCAAAATGCCACCATCATCGATTCGCCCGGCTTCCAGGAATTCGGCCTGTACCACCTGTCCGAAGGGATGATCGAGCGCGCCTTTGTCGAATTTACCCCCTATCTGGGCGGCTGCAAGTTCTACAACTGCCGCCACCTGATCGAACCCCAGTGCGCCATCCTGGCCGCCCTCGACGCGGGCAAGATCGCGCGCTTCCGCCACACCCTGTACGGCCAGCTGCTGCACGAATCGGCCCAGACCTTGTATTGAGCGGGTGACCAAAGGTCGCTGCGGGCATCGCTTTTTTGTTTCCCTAGGCATACAATCAATCCCATGGAACTATTCACGGTCGATGAAAATGTCGCCAAGTGGGAGTCGGCGCTGCCGTCCCTGCGCGGCGGCGACCGCCTGCCGGTCCTGCTGGCGCTGGCCTGGCATTTGCGCCAGCGCGACACCGCGCGCGCCCTGAGCCTGGCCGACCAGGCCGACGCCCTGCTGGCCGACGCCCCGTTGCCGGACGGCGAACGCGAGCTGCTGGGCGCGCGCATGGACCTGGTGCGCGCCGAAGGCCAGTGGCTGGCCGGCGAGCTCGATGCCGCCTTCACCAGCGCCAGCGCCGTGCTGGAACGCTGCGCCGCCCTGCACGACAGCGAAGGCATCGCCGACAGCCACTGGCTGCTGGCCTGGATCGAAATTGACCGCGGCGACCATGACGCCGGCGACCGCCAGTTCGGCGCCGCCGCCGAGGCGGCCGGCGCCGGCGGCGACAATCTGCGCACCCTGCTGGCGGAAGCGGCGATTGCGCGCTGGGCCGTCCTGCGCGACCGCAATACCGCCGTGGCGCGCTGGGGCGGCCGCTTCAATTCCGACAGCGCCGCGGTCCACCCTTCGCTGGCCACCTGGGTCAACGATTTCCTGGCGCTCGCCGCCAGCCAGGCCGGCGACTTCGGCGCCGCCGCCGGCTACTACATCCGCTGCTACGAGTCGGCCCTGGAAACGGGCCAGCTGCGCGCGGCCATCACCGCCGCCACCAACATCGGCGAAGACTTCACCCTGCTGGGCGACCATCACTCGGCCCTGGAATGGATGCAGTGCGCGCTCGAACTGGCACGGCCAACCAGCTGGCCGCGCTCCATCGGCGCCTGCCTGATGCACACCGCCGACACCTTGCGCCGCCTGCGCCAGCTCGACCCCGCGCACGACATGCTGCAGGAAGCCTTGAATATTCTCGAGCCGCTGAAAAACGCGCGCAGCTACGCCATCGCCCTGCAGTACCTGGGCGACCTGTCGCTCGACCAGCGCGATTTCGCCGGCGCCCTGCATGCGTTCACCCGCCTGGAAGTACGCGCCTACGCGCTCGACCAGGCCGACTTCCGCAGCATCGCCCGCCGCGGCCAGGCGCACGCCCTGTCCGAACTGGGGCGCGCCGGCGAAGCGCTGGCGGTAGCGGCCGAAGCGGCCGCCATGGGCGCCGATCAGGCCAACCCGCCCAACCAGATCGCGGCCCTGCGCGTGATGGCCATGATCCACGCCCAGCACAAGGGCCTGGCGCCGCCGTCGAACATGGTCGAACCGAATCCCGCCCTGCACTATCTGCACAAGGCGCTGGGGGTGGCCTCGACCATGGAGGGTTACACCGTCCCGGGCGAACTGTATGACGCCATGGCGCGCCAGTACGCCGCCTGCGGCGACTACAAGCGCGCCTATGAAGTGGCGCTGCAGGCCTCCACCGCGCGCGAAAAGACGCACAGCCAGGAAGCGACCAACCACGCCGTGGCGATGCAGGTACACCACCAGACCGAGCACGCGCGCAACGAGGGCTACCACCACCGCGAGCTGGCCGAATCGGAAGCGCGCCGCGCCGAAGTCCTGCAGCGCACCAGCGCCACGCTCGAGCGGCTGTCGGCCATCGGCCAGGAGATCACGGCCCACCTGGACGCCGAAGCGGTATTTCGCGCGCTCGACCGCCACATCCACGGCCTGCTGACCGCGTCCACCTTCGCCATCTATCTGACCGACACCGCCGGCGCCACCCTGAACCGCGCCTTCGGCGTTGAAATGGGACGCGAACTGCCCGAACACAGCATCCCGCTGACGCACCCGCGCGCCTATTCGGTGCGCTGCCTGACCGAACGGCGCGAAATCTATATCGACCACTGGCCCGACGCCGAACACCAGCAGGTCGTGCCCGGCACCATGATCAACATGAGCGCCCTGTTCGCGCCCCTGACCGTGGGCGAGCGCGCGATCGGCGTGATGACGGTGCAGGCGCCCCAGTCGCGCGCCTACGGCGAAAACGAGCGCATGATCTTCCGCACCCTGTGCGCCTATGGCGCCATCGCGCTCGACAACGCCGAAGCCTACCGCCAGCTGCAGGACGCCCAGATCCAGCTGGTGTCGCAGGAAAAGCTGGCGGCGCTCGGTTCGCTGATGGCCGGGGTCGCGCACGAACTCAATACCCCGATCGGCAACAGCCTGCTGATCGCCTCCACCATGCAGGAAAAAACAGCCGAAATCGAAACCCTGATGAACGGGCCCGGCCTGCGCCGCTCCGAGCTGTCGACCTTCATCGCCGATTCGCAAAAGGCGGCCGCGCTGGTGATGCGCGGGCTCACCAGCGCGGCCGACCTGGTCAACAGTTTCAAGCAGGTCGCGGTCGACCGCACCACCGAACAGCGCCGCTTTTTCAATCTGCAGCAGGTGTGCCACGAAATCATCGCCACCATGATGAACCGCATCCGCGCGGCCAATCACAGCATCGAACTGGCGGTACCGGACACGGTGGGCATGGACAGCTACCCGGGCCCGTTCGGCCAGGTGATCACCAACTTCATCAACAACGCCCTGCTGCACGCCTTTGCACCCGGCACCAGCGGCAAGATGCGCCTGTGCGCCGAGCTGCACGGCGACGGCCGCGTGAAGATCGATTTTTCCGACGATGGCGGCGGCATCCCGCCGGAGCACCTGTCGCGCATCTTCGACCCCTTCTTCACCACCAAGCTGGGCCAGGGCGGCAGCGGGCTGGGGCTGTCGATCAGCTACAACATCGTCACCTCGCTGCTGGGCGGGCAGATCGCGGTCGACAGCGGCGCTACCTCCGGCACCTGCTTCACGCTCGACCTGCCCCTGACGGCGCCCCAGCCCGACATCAGCAACCCCACCCTGTTCTGAGCGCCCCGGCAGCGTCCTCCACGAGGCGGATATGTCTATACAAGCACTGTTCCACCACGAACATAAATAACCCTTATAATTAAGTGGATAACACCTGCAACCGGCCGTCCCATGTCCCCACAAAAACCCATCAAGCACTTCCTGCAGTTCTCCGACTTCAGCCTCGACGAATTCAACTACGTGATCGAGCGCGCCGCCGTCATCAAGCGCAAGTTCAAGAACTACGAGGTGTACCACCCGCTGATCGACCGCACGCTGGTGATGGTGTTCGAAAAAAACTCGACCCGCACCCGCCTGTCCTTTGAAGCCGGCATGCACCAGCTGGGCGGCGCCGCCATCTACCTGAACACGCGCGACAGCCAGCTCGGACGCGGCGAACCGGTGGAAGACGCGGGCCAGGTCATGAGCCGCATGTGCGACATCATCATGGTGCGCACCTTCGGCCAAGAGATCATCGAACGTTTCGCCGCCCATTCGCGCGTCCCCGTCATCAACGGCCTGACCAACGAACACCACCCCTGCCAGGTCCTGGCCGACATCTTCACCTACGTCGAACACCGCGGCTCGATTGCCGGCAAGACCGTGGCCTGGGTGGGCGACGCCAACAACATGCTGTACTCCTGGCTGCAGGCGGCCGAAGTATTCGGTTTCCACCTCAACGTGTCGACCCCAAAAGGCTACGACATCGACCACGCGCTGGTGGCTACCCGCCGCTTTACCCTGTTCGACAACCCGTCCGACGCCTGCGCCGGCGCGCACCTGATCAACACCGATGTCTGGACCAGCATGGGCTACGAGCAGGAAAACGCCGCGCGCCTGAAAGCCTTCGAAGGCTACATCGTCGATGCCGCCAAAATGGCGCGCGCCGCCCCCGACGCCCTGTTCATGCACTGCCTGCCGGCCCACCGCGGCGAAGAAGTCGCCGCCGACGTCATCGATGGCCCGCAGTCGGTGGTCTGGGACGAAGCTGAAAACCGCCTGCACGTCCAGAAGGCGCTGATCGAGTACCTGCTGCTCGGCCGCGTCACCACGCAATAACCCCACCCTTACGACAAAGATCATGAGCGATATTAAAAAAGTAGTCCTCGCCTATTCCGGCGGCCTCGATACCTCGGTCATCCTCAAATGGCTGCAGGATAACTACCAGTGCGAAATCGTCACCTTCACCGCCGATCTGGGCCAGGGCGAAGAACTGGAACCTGCGCGCGCCAAGGCGATCAAGTTCGGCATCAAGCCGGAAAACATCTACATCGACGACGTGCGTGAAGAATTCACCCGCGACTTCGTGTTCCCCATGTTCCGCGCCAATACGGTGTACGAAGGCGAATACCTGCTTGGCACCTCGATCGCCCGTCCGCTGATCGCCAAGCGCCTGATCGAAATCACCCGTGAAACCGGGGCCGACGCCATCTCGCACGGCGCCACCGGCAAGGGCAACGACCAGGTGCGCTTCGAGCTGGGCGCCTACGCCCTGAAACCGGACGTCAAGATCATCGCCCCGTGGCGTGAATGGGACCTGCTGTCGCGCGAAAAGCTGCTCAAGTACGCCGAAGACGCGGGCATCGACATCGACATGAAGCACAAGAACGGCGGCGCGCCCTACTCGATGGACGCCAACCTGCTGCACATCTCGTTTGAAGGCCGGCACCTGGAAAACCCCAGCGCCGAAGCCGAAGAATCGATGTGGCGCTGGACCGTCAGCCCGGAAGCGGCGCCGGACGCGGCCGAATACATCGACCTGGAATACGAAAAAGGCGACATCGTGGCCATCAACGGCACGCGCATGACGCCGGCCGCCGTACTGACAGAACTGAACCGCGTGGGCGGCAAGCACGGCATCGGCCGCCTGGACCTGGTGGAAAACCGCTACGTCGGCATGAAGTCGCGCGGCTGCTACGAAACCCCGGGCGGGACCATCATGCTCAAGGGCCATCGCGCAATCGAATCGATCACCCTGGACCGCGAAGTGGCGCACCTGAAGGACGACCTGATGCCGCGCTACGCCTCGATGATCTACAACGGCTACTGGTGGGCGCCCGAGCGCGTCGCCCTGCAGACCCTGATCGACCACACCCAGCTGACTGTCAATGGCTGGGTTCGTCTCAAACTGTACAAGGGCAACGTCATCGTGGTCGCGCGCGACTCCAAGACCGACTCCCTGTTCGACATGAACATCGCCACCTTCGACGAAGACGGCGGCGCCTACAACCAGGCCGACGCGGGCGGCTTCATCAAGCTCAACGCCCTGCGCATGCGCATCGCCGCCGTGGCCCGCGCCAAACGCGGCCAGTAAGCCGCTCTGCGCTGTCCCCAAGCCGCCCCCGGGCGGCTTTTTTATTGCACAATCGGGGTCAGACCTCAATTGTGCAATTGTTGGCACGGGTGGTGTGAATTGCCCCCGGGCTGGGCGCCAAAATGTTACATTTATAGCGAACAATCCTGACGTGGAGAAAATATGTTGAATGACGTGAGCATCAAGAGCAAGCTGATGACGGGCTTCGGCCTGATTGTCGCCATCATTCTGGTCCTGCTGGTGCTGACTTATCAAAACTTCTCCAAGGTGTCGCAGGCAAGCGGCTGGGACCGGCATACGCTGGAAGTCCTGCTGGAAGCGAACAAAATCACCAGCAACATGCTCGAGATCCAGGCCGAGATGCGCGGTTTTCTGCTGACCGGCGACGAACGCTTCCTCACGCCCGAGATCAATGAAGAAAAAATCCTGCTCGACAGCATCAAGCAGGCGCTGAAATTTACTGCCGACAATCCGGCGCAGCAGGCGCGTCTGCACAAGTTCGATGAGGTGCTTGGTAACTGGCTCAACACCGTCGTGCACCCACTGATTGCCCAGCGCCGCGCCCTCGGCAAGTCGGCCAATGCGGGCAACCAGATCGCAGCGGCACCCGAGCTGTTCGCCGGCTTCGAGAAGATCCGCACGGCACGCGCCCTGATCGCCGAATTCGAAAGCGAGGAAAACCGGCTGCTGACAGAGCGCTCGACCGATTCGCTCCGACTGCAGCGCGAAATGACGTTGCTGCTGGCCGGCGGTGGCATAGCCTGTATCGCACTGGCACTGGTGATCGGCTTCTGGCTCACGCGCGCCCTGACCGCCCCGCTCAATTCCCTGACCGACGCCGTCGGACGCATCGCCAATGGCGAGCAATCCGCGCGCGCCACCGTGTTGTCGGGCGATGAACTGGGCAAGGTCACCATTGAATTCAACCGCATGGCGCAAGCCATCCAGGACAACCAGGTCAAGGAACTGGCCAGCACCAACGAGCTGCGCGCCAAGGTCGATGCCCTGCTCGACACCGTCTCGAAAGCGGCAGTGGGCGACCTGACTGGCAGCGTGTCGGTGAAAGGCAGCGATGCGATTGGCCGCATGGGCGACGGTCTGCAGACCATGGTCGAAAACCTGCGCAAACTGATCAACAATGTCCAGAAGGCCGGGATCCAGGTGACCACCTCGGCCACGGAAATCGCCGCCTCGGCCAAGCAGCAGGAAGCGACCGGCATCGAGCAGGCCCAGACCAGCGTCGAAATTCTCTCGACCACCAAGGAAATTTCGGCCAACACCGCCCAGCTGCTGAAAACCATGGAAAGCGCCACCGCCGTGGCCGACTACACCACCAGCGCCACCGCCGAAGCACAGACCAACCTGAAACGCATGGACGCGACCATGCAGCACATGGTCTCGGCCACCGATTCGATCAACGCCAAGCTGGCTGCGCTGTCGGAAAAGGCCTCCAACATCAATAGCGTGCTGATCACGATCACCAAGGTCGCCGACCAGACCAACATCCTGTCGCTGAACGCCGCGATCGAGGCCGAAAAAGCCGGCGACGCCGGGCGCGGCTTCTCGGTGGTGGCCACCGAAATCCGGCGCCTGGCCGATCAGACCAGCGTCTCCACCTGGGACATCGAGCAGATGCTCAAGGAGATGCAGTCGGCGGTGTCGGCCTCGGTCATGGGCATGGACAAATTCTCGGAAGAGATCCGGCGCAGCGTTGGCGAAGTGCGCCAGGTGGGTGAACAGCTCTCCTCCGTCATGGACCAGGTGCAAAAGCTGGCGCCCCAGTTCGACCTGGTGCTGCAGGGGATGCAGTCGCAGGCGGTCGGCGCCTCGCAAATCTCCGACACCATGATGCAGCTCAACGACGCCACCAAGCAGACCGTCGAATCGCTGAAAGCGACCAGCGAAGCGGTACACCAGCTGCAGTACGCTGCCAGCGATCTGCAAGCTTCGGTGGCCACCTTCTCGGTCAGCACCTGACCATGAAAGTGCTGGTCTTTCACATCGGAGTCGATCGCTACGGCCTGCCGCTGGGCGCGGTCGAGCGCGTGCTGCCGGTGGCCGCGCTCAAGCAGGTGCCGCAGGCGCCCGCCTTCGTGGCCGGTGTGATGGACCTGCATGGCCAACCAGTCCCGGTGATCGATCTGTCGACACTGGCCGGCAGTACGCCCGAACAGATCTGGTTCGACACCCGCATCATCCTGGTTGACTACCCGCTGGCCGACGGCAGCGCGGCGCTCGGCCTGATGGCCGAACACGTGGCCGGAATCGAGACCATCAGCGACGACAGTCTGCGCCACGCCGGCATCACCGGCGCGCCTTTCCTGGGCCAGGTCAGCACCGGGCCGCAGGGGATGCTGCAACTGGTCGAACTGGAACAGCTGATTCCCCCGGCGGTGCAGGACCTGCTGTTTCGCCAGGAGCTGGCCGGATGACCCCGCGCGACCTGCTGCAGCGTGAAACCGGGCTTGACCTGAGCGCGGCCACGGTCGAGCGCGCGGTGGCCCGGCGGGTGGCGGCACTGGGCCTGGCCGATCCGGCCCGCTATCGCGCGCTGCTGAACGCGGCCGAGCTGCAAGCGCTGGCCGAACTGGTGGTGGTGCCCGAATCGTGGATGTTCCGCGACCCCGACGCCTTCCACGCCGCCGCCCGCTTTGTCGCGCAGCGCCTCGCCGCCCAGCCCTTGCGCACGGTGCGTATCCTGTCGATCCCTTGCGCCGGCGGCGAAGAGCCGTACTCGATGGCGATGGCGCTCAAGGATGCCGCGGTGGCCAGCGCGTCGTTCCAGATCGACGCCATCGACCTGTCCGAAGTGGCACTGGCGCGCGCGCGCGAGGGCCGCTACACGCGCAACGCCTTCCGCGGTGGCGACCAGGCGTTCCGCGAACGCCACTTCACCCAGGTCGGCAATGAATACCAGATCGACCCGGCGCTGCGCAAGCAGGTGAACTTCAGCCATGGCAATCTGCTGACCGTCGACGCGGCCGCCAACAGCGGCCGTTACGACGTGGTTTTCTGCCGCAACCTGCTGATCTATTTTGACGAAGCCACCACCAATGGCGCCATCGCCCGGCTGCGCCTGATGCTGGCCGACGACGGCCTGCTGTTTGCCGGCTACGCCGAGGTGCCGGCCTTCTGCGGCCAGGGCTTCACACCGATGCGCGCGCCCGGCGCTTTCGCACTGCAAAAAGAACGCCGCAGCGCCGCGCGAGCGATAGCACCCGCGCCCGCCCCGCTGCCCGCGGTGCGCCGTCCCGTGCTCGCGCCGCCGGCAGCGCGTCCTGCCGGCGTGGCCCCACCCGCGCAGCCGGCGCCCCAGCCGCCCGCCTCGACCGCCGACCAGCTCCAACGCGCCGGCCGGCTGGCCGACAGTGGCGAACTTGCCGCCGCCGCTGCCCTGTGCCACCAGTTGCTGCAAACCGATCCGGGCGCCGCCGAAGCCTACTTCATCCTCGGCATGATCAGCGAATGCGAACACAAGCCGGGCGTGGCGGACGGCTACTGGCGCCGCTGCATCTACCTGCAGCCAGACCATTATCAGGCGCTGTGCCACCTGGCGCTGCTGGCCGAACAACAAGGCGACACCAGCGCAGCTGCCGCCCTGCGCCAGCGCGCCGCGCGCGTGTATGGCCGCCATGGCGGCGTCGCCAGGAGCCTGCCATGAGCGGCGACCTCAGCCTGCCGCTGTCGGATTGCTGGAACCAGATCGGCGTGGCCGGGGACAAGAGCTGCCCCAAACTCGAACAGCACATCCATTGCCGCAACTGCGAGGTCTACGCTGGCGCGGCGCGCCGCAACCTGCAGCGTCCCGTGACGGCCGGCTACCGGGAAGAATGGGCGCTGCGCCTGCGCGAAGTGCAGAGCGAACGCACCCACAACGACAGTGCCGCGCTGGTGTTCCGGATCGGGCGCGAATGGCTGGCGCTGCCCTCGTCCGTGGTGGACGCGGTGGCACCGCAGGCCGCGCCGCACCGCCTGCCACACCGTCCGGCTGCGGCTTTGCTGGGCGTGGTCAACGTGGGCGGCAAGCTGATGCCGGCCGTCTCGCTGGCCGCCCTGCTCGGCATCGAGGCTGGCGACGCGGTCCAGGCAAGCGGCCGCCACACCTTTGCGCGCCTGGTGGTGGTGCGCTGGGAAGGTCAGGTCTACGCCCTGCCCGCCGCCGACCTGCACGGCATCGTGCGCTACCCGGCGCGCAGCGTCAAGGCGCCGGCGGCCACCATCAACAAGGGACTGGAACGCTTTCTCACCGGCGTACTGACGCACGACGGCATGCACATCGGCGTGCTCGATGCGCCCTTGATGGGCCATCAGATGGCGAGGTTGCTCCGATGAGCCAGGACCAGAACGACCTGTCGCAGTTTTCCATGATGGACCTGTTCCGCATGGAAGCGGAAGGCCAGACCCAGATCCTGACCGACGGCCTGCTGGCGCTGGAACGGGGCGGCGCCGCCGCACGCATCGAACCGATGATGCGCGCCGCGCATTCGATCAAGGGGGCGGCGGCCATCGTCGGCCTCGATCTGGTGGTGCAACTGGCACACGCCATGGAAGACGCCTTCATCGCCGCCCAGGATGGCAAGCTCGCACTCGCCGGCGCGCGGGTCGACCTGCTGCTGGCCGGCGTCGACCTGATTGCCCAGGTGGCGCTGCAAAACGAGAGCGACGTCAGCGCATGGCTGGTGCAGCACGGCGAGCGCATCGGGGCACTGGTGGACGCCACCGGCGCCATCGCCGAGCTGGAAGCCGGCCAGACCGCAGCACCGCTGCCGGCGTCCGACCAAGACGACGAAGTGGCCGCGGCCATGGCCGCCATGCTCGCGCTGGAAGCGAGCAGCCAGCTGGTTGCAAGCGCACCAGCGGCCGATGTGCCGGCGCTGCGCGCCCCGCTCGCCGCGCCGGCCCGCGCCGGTGCAGGCGCCCAGAACTTCGATCGGCTGCTGGCCCTGGCCAGCGAAGCGCGCGTCAACGC
Organism: Telluria sp.; assembly: GCA_036399735.1. Lineage (GTDB taxonomy): Bacteria > Pseudomonadota > Gammaproteobacteria > Burkholderiales > Burkholderiaceae_D > Telluria_A. The sequence continues at coordinate 21,602 of DASWMN010000180.1, forward strand.
CCACCAGCTGCGGCCCTATTTGGAGCAGCTGCAGCGCTTCAAGCGCAATCAGGGCGCGCTGTTCCAGGTGATCGAACAGCTGCACGACGCCATCGTCAAAAGCGGCGACCCGGCCCTGATCGACAAATCGATCCAGGCCGTGCAAAAAGCCCATCCGCTCAAGCAGTTCATGCTGGCTCACATGGCCGATATCGAAAGCTACGAACGGCGCCTGCTGGTCGGCTCGTCCGCCATGCTCGATGAAGTACTGACGTTACGCATGCGCCCGTTCCGCGACGGGGTGCAAGCCTTCCCGCGCATGGTGCGCGACCTGGCGCGCAGCCTGGGCAAAGACGCCCAGCTGATCATCAGCGGCGAAGACACCCTGGTCGACCGCGATATTCTGGCGCGCATCGAAAGCCCGCTCAACCACATGCTGCGCAACGCCGTCGACCACGGCATTGAAGCGCCGGCCGAGCGGCTGGCGGCCGGCAAGAGCGCGCTCGGCACCATCACGCTCGAAGCGCGGCACCGCGCCGGCATGCTCAGTATCGAAATTCACGATGATGGACGCGGCGTCGACCTTGAGCGTATCCGCGCCAACGTGGTCAAGCGCAAAATGGCCAGCAGCGACATGGCGCAATCGCTGTCGACAGCCGAGCTGATGGAATTCCTGTTCCTGCCCGCCTTCAGCCTGAAAGAAACCACCAGCGAGATCTCGGGCCGCGGGGTCGGGCTCGACATCGTGCACCAGACCATCCGCGAACAGAACGGCACCGTGCGCGTGGAATCCGATCCGGGCCAGGGCTTCCGCACCTCGATCACGCTGCCGCTCACCCAGTCGGTGGTGCGCGCGCTGGTGGTCGATATCCAGGACGAGGCCTACGCCATCCCCATCGTCAAGGTCGAACGCGTGCTCAAGGTCCCGCAAGCCGACATCCACACGCTCGAAAACAAGCAGTTCTTCGATTTTGGCGGCGAGCATATCGGCCTGGTGTCGGCCGCCCAGGTGCTTGAACTGGGCCAGCTGGCCGCCGGGGCGGATGAACTGGCGGTGGTCGTGATCGGGACCGGACTGCGGCGCTATGCCCTGGTGGTGGACGCCATCCGCGGCGAGCAGAGTCTGGCCGTGCAGGGACTGGATCAAATCTTCGGCAAGCTGCGCGACATCAGCTCGGCCGCCCTGCTTGACG
>DASWMN010000181.1:0-11037 GCA_036399735.1 Telluria sp.
TTCTTGCCGTTCACGATTTCTGCAAGCGTAAAAGTCGCCTCGTTTACCGGGGAGGAAAACGACCAAGTCTTGCCCACGGCAATACTAGCCATCCTGCGTCCAAAAATTTTAGAAAATCTACTTATCACCATGGCGCTTTCCCCTTCAATCCTCTGAAATTGTTCCGACGGTTTCACTTGCGCGCGCCGGATCGCCCCTCAAAGCAAACGGCACCGCCCTCGCCCACCGGTTCGCCGACAGCGAAAACGTCAGCGCGCGAACCTGATGGTACCAGCCTGCAGGCACATACAACATGTCGCCGGGATTGACGATGCATTCGATGGTGCTGGCCTGCCGCGCCAGCGGAAACTGAGCGTAGTCCGGCGCTTCCGGATCGAACGGGGAGCCGAACAGAATCGCATTCGCCTCGCTCGGGTACAGGAATTCGTCGTGATGCGGCGGTGCCAGGAAAATGCGCTTGGTGCCCCATATCTGCGCGAAGATATTGTCATCGAAATCGCAATGCAGCGGCGTGACGGTGCCGGATGGCCCGAGCCAGAATCGGGGCGGACCCATTTTGTCAAAGAAGGTCGGCCAGTGACACAGGCTGTTCAAGTCGCGCAATTCCAGATTGCCCAGATACGGCGGCAAATCATGCGCACCCGATTCCACCAGCTCGAGATACTCCAGCATCGACATATCCTGCATCGCGCGGTCTGGTGCAAATGCCGTGTTGATGTAGTCGCCTACCCGCGCCCGCACCTGCAAATGGCTATACCGCTCGCGCAGCGTTTGCGGCGTCAGCGCGCACAAGGGCCAGCGTTTCACCATGCCTGTGATCAGAAACGGCAAACCCTCGGCAGCGCGGGTCCGAAAGTCCGCGGCGCTGAGCCGGCCAATGCGCGGCACTTCCGATATCGCCGGCAGCGCTCGGGCCGCGTGCCTGATCGCATCCCGCATTGCCGGGATTGAGCTCACGCCCCGCACGCGTGCGTCATTCCTTTCGCGCGCCGCTTTCTTGTCCACGGCATCGGCCGGCAAAGCTTGCCGCGAAGCTGCCAGCGGCGGCAAGGCGCGTGAGGATGCGGACTCTTGCCCAGAAGACTGCGGATCTTTTTGTTTTGACATGTGGTCTTACTCGAGTTGCGGAACGGCGCCTGCGGCATTCGTTGAGTGGTTGAGCAAGAGTCTACGGGAAATATGGCGCGCAACTCAAGCGCGGCGTGTTTTCCTGCCCGTGTGCACAAAAAACCAAGGAGAACCATGGACAAGCTATCCCGACGCTCATTCTTCAAAACGGCAGGCGGCGCAGCAGCGGTATTGGCCACCCAGCCGCAGGCACTGGCGCGCGAGGCGCCAAAAGAACAGCACAGTCCCAAAGAAAAAACGGCGGCCTATCTGTTCTTCCGGCCGGACGAAGCCGCCGCTGTGGATGCCGCGACAGAGCGGCTGATTCCGGCAGACGCCAACGGCCCCGGCGCCAAAGAGGCTGGCGTGGCGTATTACATCGACCGTCAGCTGGCCGGCGCCTGGGGCGCGGGCGAACGGCTGTATCGCTCGGGTCCATGGCAAGCAGGCCAGGCATCGCAGGGCTACCAGCTCCCTTTTACACCGGCCGAACTGTTCCGCAATGGCTTGCGCGGCATGGCGGCACTGGCGCAGCAGCAATATAAAAAACCGTTTGCCCAGCTGAGCCCCGAGCAACAAGACGCCTTCCTGGAATCCCTGCAAAAGAGTAATCAGGATCTGGAAGGCGTGCCTGGCCACGTTTTCTTCGAATCCTTGCTGGGCATGACAATCGAAGGCTTCTTCAGCGACCCGGTGTATGGCGGCAACCGCGACATGGCTGCATGGAAGATGATCGGCTTTCCTGGCGCTTACGCCAGCTTCTACGACCTGGTCGACCAGCATGGCATGGCCTACACGCGTGAACCAATCAGCATTGGCGACAACGGCCGCGGCGTGATCCAGCTGCACCCCGTGCACGGTCCCAAGGCGCACGGTCCTGCTACCCAAGGAGGCAGCTGATGGCGACCCGACTCCCCGAAACGGATGCCGTACTCATCGGCGTGGGCCTGGTCGGCACCATGCTTGGCCGCGAGCTCACGCGCGCGGGGCTCAAGGTGGTTGGCCTGGAACGCGGTTCACCGCAGTTTACCGTGCCCGACTTCCAGGGCCCCGCCATGCACGACGAACTGAAATATTCCGTGCGCAAGGGCCTCATGCAGGACAACACCAAGGAAACGGTGACCTTCCGTAACAAGGCCGATCAGGTGGCATTGCCGATCCGACGCTGGGAGAGTTTCCTGCCCGGCACCGGCCTGGGCGGCGCCGCAGTGCACTGGAACGGCCAGACCTACCGTTTTCAGGACCACGACTTCCAGATGCGCACCAAAACCACCGAGCGCTATGGCGCCAAGTTCAGCGATGCCGATCTGCAAATTCAGGACTGGGGCTTCAAGGCGGCGGAAATCGAGCCTTACTATGACCGCTTCGAGTACCTGCTTGGCACCAGCGGCCGGGCGGGCATCGTCAAAGGACAGAAAGTCCAGGGCGGCAATCCGTTCGAGGACCCGCGTTCGCGCCCTTACCCTACTCCGCCCATGAAGGAACCCTACGGTTCCGCCATGTTCCGCAAGGCAGCTGCGGGACTGGGCTACCATCCGTTTCCCCAGCCGTCGTCCAACCTGTCACAGCCCTACACCAATCCGGAAGGGATGACGATGCAAAGCTGCATGTTCTGCGGCTACTGCGAACGCTACGCCTGCGAACACTACGCCAAATCTTCGCCACAGACCATCCTGCTACCGGTGCTGCTAAAGGACAAAAACTTCACGCTAAAAACCCAGGCCCAGGTATTGCGCATCAATCTGAGCCCGGACAAAAAACACGCCACCGGTGTCACCTATGTCGACGCTGCGGGGCGCGAGTTTGAACAGCCGGCAAAACTGGTGATCCTCGGCTCCTTCGCGCTGAACAACGTGCGCATGATGCTGCTGTCGGGAATCGGCACGCCTTACGATCCACAAACCGGCAAAGGCACCGTGGGGCGCAACTACGCCTACCAGACCATGAGTTCGGTGCAAGTCTTCTTCGACGAAAAAACCAACATCAATCCCTTCATGCGCTCGGGTGCGAACGGCACGGTCATTGCCGACTTCGTGGCCGACAACTTCGACCACGGTCCGCACAACTTCGTTGGCGGCGCCTATTTTGGCGATGTGATGACGAATGGCCGCCCGATCGAATTTCACCCGACACCACCGGGCACGCCCACCTGGGGCGCGGCGTGGAAGAGCGCGGTCGTCAAGCACTACAACCACACGGTGGCGCTCAATGTTCACGGCAGCTCGGTGGCAAACCGGCGCAACTATCTCGATCTGGATCCTACCTACAAAGACGCGTGGGGCCAGCCACTGCTGCGCATGACCTTCGATTTCCCCGAGAACGATTTACGCATGTCCGCCTACGTCACCGCCAAAGCGATCGAAGTCGGGCGTGCAATGGGGGGCCAGCAAGTTGCCGGCACCGCGCGCAAAGGCCCGTACACAATCACGCAATACCAGACCACCCACAATACGGGTGGCACCGTGATGGGCAACGACCGGAGCACCAGCGTCGTCAACCGCCATTTGCAAAGTTGGGATGTGCCGAACCTGTTCGTCATCGGTGCCTCCGCATTCCCCCAAAATGCGTCCTACAACCCGACCGACACCGTCGGCGCACTGGCGTACTGGGCGGCAGATGTGATCGTGCGCCAGTACCTGAAACAACCCGGCCCGCTGGTGCAAGCATGAGAAGCCATCACTTGCTACCTGCCGCTGCGGCGATCCTGGCAGCATCCACAGCGCTTGCGCAGCCGGCCGCGCCCAAGCCTGCGGCCACGCCCAAGGCGGCCATCACCCAGGCCACCGGCTCTGCCGAGGCCGGACAAAAAATCGCCAGCGCGGGGGCGCCAAACAACGTGACCGCCTGCGTCAGCTGCCATGGCGCGCAGGGCGAAGGCAACCCGGCCGCGAACTTCCCCCGCATCGGAGGCCAGTCGGCCTACTACCTGAACAAGCAGATGAACGCGTTCGCCAACGACACGCGCGCCAACCCGATCATGAGCCCGATCGCGAAAGCCATGTCGGACCAGCAAAGGCGCGATACCAGCGCGTACTACGCGTCGCTGCAGGCGCCAGCCGGCGCGGCGACGCCTTCCGCAGCGGGCCCCAGGCCGAGCGCCAAGCAACTTGACCGGGGGCGCATGCTGGCAACCGTCGGCGACGACGCGAAACAGCTGCAAGCCTGCGCAAACTGCCATGGGCCCGGCGGACGCGGCGAACCCCCGGCCTACCCCTATCTGGCCGGCCAGCATGCCACCTACTTTACCGCTGCAATGGGCGAATGGAAGGCAGGCCAGCGCAAGACCGATCAAAGCGGCCAGATGCCATCGATTGCAAAAAAACTGAGCGACGATGATGTGGCCGCACTGGCCGCGTTTTACGCAGCGCAACCGGTGCCCAAGCCGGCCGGACTAGCGATCAACACGCCAGCAGGTTCAAGCGCACGTCCGGCGGTGGCAGCGGCGCCAGGTTCAGGCGGACCGAAAGGCAGCGCGCAAATGCCCGCTGGCGTGGGCAGCGAACAAGGTTCCCCGCTCACCGGCGGTGGACAAGGGCCGGGCGGTGGCGGTGCAACACAGGCTGCGCAGCCTGGGCAGACGCCGGCGCCATCAAAACCGCCCAAGCCCGCGGCGCCACCAGAGCCGCCACCAAAGAAAAAATAGGATTGCAGCGCCGTGCGAATGTGGCTGCCCACTCGCGCCATTGCAAGAAAACAGCGCAGCGCTTAGGGCAGAGGAAGGGGCGACGATCTGGTTCGGCAACAACCCGGTCCGCATCGACACCTTGCTCGACAGCGCCAGCCTGGGCATCGTGATCGACGCCGCCTATGCCATCAACGACAAGGGGCAGATCGCCGCGACCCGCCTGCTTGCCAGCAAGCGGCTACAACCCTTGTTGTTGACGCCGCGCCCTTGTAACGGGACGTCAAGCCCGGGAAGGCATGGCCAAACTCCCAGCCATTACTGCACCGCAAGGCGACAGTTACGTCGATAGACGGGCGATAGTCTCGTTCAGGCGCTCAAGGACGACCGGTTTGGTCAGATATTCATCGATACCGCTGGAACGCGCTGCTGCGCGGTCACTATCGCTGCCGTAACCGGTCAAGGCGACAATCTTGACCGTCGCCAGTTGCGCATGATCGCGCAGCCGCTCCGCCGCCTGCAGCCCGCTCATATCGGGCAGGCCGACGTCCATGAAAACGATATGCGGCAAGGTCAGCAGCGCAGTGGCAATCGCCGACGCGCCGTCGTGCGCCAGTGCGACGTCGTGACCGCAATAGCAGAGCAGCGCCTGCAGCATTTCGGCGGAATCCACATTATCGTCAACCACCAGAATTCGCCGAGGCACCACCGCCGACGGGTCAGCCGCTTGCGGCACCAATGGCTCCACGTGGGCGCTGGTTGACAAAGTCACCTCGAAGCGGCTGCCCTTGCCTTCGCCGGCACTGTGAACTGTCAGGCTGCCATCATGCAGAGCAACCAGTTTTCTGGCCAGCGACAAACCAATGCCCAAGCCATCCTTGACGCGGTCCGCAGCATGCCCGCCCTGGGAAAACAAGTCAAAAATCGAAGCAAGATGGTGTGTGGCCACGCCAATACCATTGTCGCTGACGCTGATGGTCACTTTATCGCCAGCAACCATGGCGGCGATTTCGATCTGCCCACCGGGCGGCGTGAACTTGGAGGCGTTGTTAAGCAGATTTGCAATCACTTGCGCGAGCCGCACCGCATCCGCGTACACCCAGACTGGTTCATCGGGCACCTTGATCGACAGCACGTGGGAACGCTGTTTAATATTTGGCTGGGCGGTTTCAATTGCTGAATTCAGAATCGAGCGCAATTCCACCTCGGTCCGGTGCAGCGCTATTTTCCCTTGCGAAATACGCGAAACGTCCAGCAAGTCATCCACCAGCCGCACCATGTGCGAGGTCTGACGCAAAATCATCTCGCGCGCATGGTCCTGCGCCGCCGGCACCACCGGGTCGAGCTTGCGCAGCAGCTCGGCCGCGTTGCGGATCGGTGCCAGCGGGTTGCGCAACTCATGCGCCAGCACTGCCAGAAACTCATCTTTGCGACGATCGACATCGCGCAGCTCGCGTTCCACCCGGCCCAGGCGCAGCAAGGCGCGCACATTGGCGAGCAGTTCATCCGGCTCGATTGGTTCGAACAAATAGTTATCCGCCCCGCCGTCCAGGCCGCGAATCTTGTCGGTCTTGCCCACGAAGGACGCCGATGTCTGCAACACCAATACCATTCTGGTACCTGGATCATTCTTGAGCTGGCGGCAGACATCGAAGCCATTGATGTCAGGTAGCTTGGTATCAAGCAGAACCAGGTCCGGCGCATCCGAACGCACCAGCGCCAATGCTTCGGCGCCAGTCCCCGCTTCAATGACCCGGTACCCGGCGCGCGTCAGAATGCGGGTTTTCGCGTAACGCGCGGCCACGGTGTCATCGACATTAAGTATCAATTCGGCTTGCTGTTCTGTCGCCATGGATTTATCGCGGTGCGAGACCGCGCCCCCTGTCGTCAGTTGAGGTGGCGCACAGCGCCGCCAGCCGGTTGAGCAAATCGTCGCGCCGCAGCGGCTTGGTGAAATAGGCTTCGGCACCCAGTGCGAATGCCTTGTTCGGATCATTGACCTCCGATGCGACAATCACCGGGACGTGACAGCTTGCCGGGTCGCTCTTAAAGTCCGACAACCAGCGCCAGGTATCCTCGCCAGTCAGATACAGGTCCAGCAGCACCGCACCTGGCGTGCCGGCACGCAGAACCTGGTCCGCCTCCCATGTGCTGCGCGCGGAAATCATGCGGTAAGGGGAATCGCGGAAGAAGGTCTTGTACAGCAGCATGACGCTGGGGTTATCCTCAACCACGAGCACCGGAATGCCTTCGCTGTTGCCGCCATCTGCCGCGTTCGGGTCGGCGTCGAAGGAAGGCCTTTCGCTGTATTGCAAGGCGACTGTTGCGCGGAAAACCGACCCTTCTCTCAGCGTACTTTCTACACTTACCTCGCCACCAAGCAAATGCGCCAGCTTGCGGCACAGGGGCAATCCCAGACCGGTGCCCTTGGCGCGGCTCTGCAAAGGATTTTCCACCTGGCTGAATTCTTCGAAGATCAATTGCTGGTTCGCCGGCGCAATGCCAAGGCCGGTATCGCGGACGGAAAATTCCACTGCCGCCCCGCCGGCGATCAGCCGTGCGGCGACCCGCACTTCGCCGCGCTCGGTGAATTTGAGGGCGTTCGAAATGAAATTGCGCACGATCTGGGACAGCTTGGCCTCGTCGGTGAACATGCCGATCGGTGTTTCCGGCTCATCAAAGACCAGATCGACCGTATCACTGACCAGCAAAGGGCGCAGCATGCCGCGCAGGGCGCTGAACATGTCACCGACGTTGAACTGCACCGGCCGTACATCGATCTTGCCGGCCTCGATCTTGGCCAGATCGAGCAAGTCATCGACCAGGTCGGTCAGCGACTCTGCACCGGCAAGAATGTAGCGGGCCTGCTTGTCCTGCTCCACCGTCAGCTCGCCATCGACGCGGTCGATCAGCAGGCGCGACAATGCTCTGATCGAACTGAGCGGGGTTCGAAACTCGTGGCTCATATTCGACAGGAAGCGCGATTTCATCTCGTCCGCGCGGCGCAGGTGATCGGCCTTTTCGTCCAGTTCCGCGTACAGCGCCACCACACCGCGATTGGTGTCTTCCAGCTCTCGCGTCAGCTCCAGCAGCTCGTCCTGACGTGTCTTCAGCTCGGACAACGTTGCCAGCAGCTCTTTGTTTTGCTGCTGCATTTCCGAGATGGTCACGTCAGCCGGCAAGGCCGCCAGCTGGCCGCCCACTTCACCGACCAGCGCGGCGGTCATGACCGGGCTCGATGCAGGCAGCAGCTTGCGCAGCACGATCGAGGTGCCGGCAGCGCCGGTTTTTATATCGCACTGGTCCATCATGCGGCGCGCGCCCAGCAGGCCGAGTCCCATGCCGGTGGGCGACTGATAGCGCCCCGACAGCACCAGGTCGAGCTGGCTGATACCTGGTCCCTCATCGACAATGGCGATCACCAGCAGCTGCGGCGCGGTTTCGCCTTCAATCGAAAAACTCACACGGCCGGTACCGGCGTAACTGTAGACATTGCGCGCCAGTTCAGAGACGGCAGTCGCAATCCGGACCTGGTCTTGCCCATTGAAGCCGCACAGTCCCGCGATCTGGCGGGCGCGCTGGCGTGACGCGACGACGTCAAGTTCGGCGCGAATGGTCTGGGTCAGGATACGCAAGCTCACACTATTCTCCTAACCGTGATCGCGCAGAACCAGGACCGAGACATCATCCCGGCCGCGAACAAAATCGCGGTACAGCAGTGCTGCAATGATGCGCGGGTGGCATTGGAAGACCCCCGTAAATTCGCTCAGATCCCAGCGCGACGCCAGGCCGTCCGAATGCAGCACCAGGTGCGATCCGGGAGGCCATGGGGTGGAAAATTCCTGCACTTTGCGCAGATTGCTGCCCACAATACCGTTGTGGGACACCAGTTGTCGCCGTCCGTTGCCATCGCGGTCGTACACGTGCGCCGCGATATTACCAACCCCGGCATAGGCGAGCTGGGCGTTCAGCGTGTCGATGCGCGCCACGGACACCGCAGCGCCGCGCGTGCCGTGCAGCGCGACGTGGGCTTCCTGCAGCAAGGCGGCAGCGGGATATTCCTCGTGGCTGGCCAGCACCAGCGCCGCTTTTTCGGACGCTTCCGCCGCCTGCGGGCCGTGCCCGAGTCCATCGGCAAGCAGCGCCAGCCCGGTGGTGGCGCCTTCAGAAATCGACCAGGCGTCGCCGCAGATGGTCTCACCGGAAATTGGCTGGCACACCACACCGTATTCAAATGCACTGGCGGGCGGCATCACCGCACCTGCCCACATCGTCATGCCGATCACCGTGCCCTTGGCTGGCGCGGTGTAGATGTCAAATTCCTGGCTCAGGCGCTTCATGGCGCCCAGGCCACCACCGTAGGTGCCCGTGGTCGAGGCGCCATCGAGCATGCTGCCAGCCACATTGCTCATGCCCGGGCCGCTGTCGATGGCCAGCAATTCGATACCATGCTGTCCGCCGCGCAGCAGGCGCCGCAACAGGATTTCACCTTGCCGTGCGTGCTTGACCATATTGGTCGCCGCTTCGGTCGCAATGATCGAGACTTGTCCGGCCCCCGTTTCGCCGAAACCGAGCTGGAACGCAAGATCGCTCGCAGCGCGCCGCACGGCCGCTACTTGTGTTGATTCGCTGATTGTGAACCGCGCTTGGCGGCTCTCGCTGCCTAGAACGGTTTCCATTTGGTGATCCTGACCGTTGTTCCTGCACCGACTGCAGTGATAATTTCAAATTCGTCTGACAGGCGCTTGGCGCCGCTCAGTCCCAGTCCCATGCCGCCGCCTGATGTGTAACCATCGCGCAAAGCGAGCTCAACGTCGGGAATACCAGGGCCCTGATCCGAAAAAGCCAGCGACAAACCTTGCCGCATGCCTTTTTGCACCTGCTCCACATGTCCTTCCCCGCCGCCACCATAGCGCAGGGTATTGCGCGCCAGCTCACTGGCCGCGGTGACAATCTTGGTCTGATCGATCAGGCTGAAGCCGAGAGCGATCATTTTTTCGCGCACCGCCTGGCGCAAGCGCACGACATCTTCGTCGCTACGAAGTGGCAAGGTACGCACGCCATTGTTTTCGCTCACAGGACAATTCCAGTCTGCAGGGTTAACTTCAAACTCCGCTACGTTTGAGCAGTTTGATGCCTTGATCGACATTCAGCGCTGTGCGCACGCCTTCAAGGCGCAGGCCGAGCTCCACCAGGGTAATCGCCACTGCGGGCTGCATGCCGACCAGCACCGTGCTGGCATCGAGAATGCGCGCCATGGACGCGGTGTTACTGATCATGCGGCCGATAAAGGAGTCGACAATGTCGAGCGCGGAAATATCGATCAATACGCCGCGCGCGCGGTCTTTCACGATGCGCGCGGTCAAATCGTCTTGCAGTGTCATCGCCAGCCTGTCGTGCATGTCGACCTGAATCGTCACCAGCAGCAGGTTGCCCATCTTCAGAATAGGAATGCGGTCCATGAGTCCTCTCAGTCGGCCTGTTCGTTATACTTGACCGAGGCACCAACGCGTTTCAACGCAACCAGGAAAGCATCCGCCAGGGTTGCCTTGGTAATCACATCTTCCAGGTTCACGCCCAAGTGGACGATGGTCTGGGCAATTTGCGGACGAATGCCGCTGATGATGCAGTCCGCGCCCATCAGGCGGGCGGCCGCCACGGTCTTGAGCAAGTGCTGGGCGACCAGCGTGTCCACGGTCGGCACGCCGGTGATATCGATGATGGCGATCGAGGCGCCGGTTTCGATGATTTTCTGCAGCAGATTCTCCATCACAACCTGGGTGCGCGCGCTGTCGAGCGTGCCGATAAGCGGCAAGGCGAGCACATCGCGCCACAATTGCACGACCGGGGTCGACAATTCCAGCAGCTCCTGCTGCTGGCGCAGAATCACGCTTTCGCGCGTTTTCTGGTATTCCTCGATGGTGAACAAGCCCAGTTTATCGATCAGCGATCCCGTTCTGGAGGTTTCTTCCACTGCCGTGGCCAGATCGTTTTCCAAGCGCGTGCGCAGCAGGGCGAACAGGGGTTCCTTGAGGGAGAAAACAAACTGTGCCGTTTCAATTGGCGTGAAACCTTGCCGCACGCGCGACTGGGAAATCTCGGTCAGCAGGTGGCGTACGTCGCCCCAGGAAGGGGTATCGATATCGTAGCTGCGGCCCTGCGTGGTCGCCTGGGCCAGCAAGGGAAGAAAACGGCTGGCCTGCTGATGCACTTCGGCTTCCGCGTTCTTGTCTCGTCGAACCAAGCGGGACAACATCGCGCTAACCCAGCCATCGAGCAGGGTTTGGTGATTGTCTTTAAGAACTGCA
>DASWMN010000182.1:0-14248 GCA_036399735.1 Telluria sp.
GGTTATCCTGTTTGCCTATTGATGCGAGTCGAGCGCGAGCCCGAGCAAGCGCTGTTGCAGATCCTGGTCGTCGGCCAGATCGCGCATCGCGCCGGCATGCACGATGCGGCCATCGTCCATCACCGAGACGGTGTCGCCGAGCGACTCGACGAAGCTGAAATTTTGCTCGACCAGCAAGATGGTGGTGTCGCTTTCCTTGAGCTCGCGAAAGGCGGCGATCAGGCTCTGGATGATGGCCGGGGCCAGGCCCTTGGTCGGCTCGTCGATCAGGATCAGCTTGCGCGGCTCGACGATGGCGCGCGCGATGGCGACCATCTGCTTTTGTCCGCCCGAGAGGTTGCCGGCCGGGTAGTGCCAGAATTTTTTCAGCGCCGGGAAAAAGCCGAAGATCCATTCGACCCGCGCGTCGTCCAGCGCACCGCTGCGCGCGGCCAGGTACAGATTCTCGCGCACGGTCAGGTCGGAGAACACGGCCATCGACTCCGGTACGTAAGCGATGCCTGCCTGGGCGATGTCGGGTGTGGTCATCGCGCTGATTTCGCGTCCGTCGAACTTGACGCTGCCGGCGCTGGCCTTCCACAGGCCCATGATGGTGCGCAGGGTGGTGGTCTTGCCGGCGCCGTTACGGCCCAGCAGGACCGACAGGCCGCCGCGCGGCACCGTCAGGTCCACGCCCTGCAGAATATGGTATTCGCCGATGTGCGTGTGCACGCCGGACAGTTGAAGGATCGGCTCAGACATGTTCGGGTGTTCCAAGGTAGGCTTCCTGGACGATGGCCGAGGCCATGACTTCGGCCGGATTGCCGTCGGCGACCAGGGTGCCGTTGTGCAGAACAATGATGCGGTCGGCCAGCGAGCGCACCACATCCATTTTGTGTTCAACCAGCAGGATGGTCTTGTTGCCTTGTGCCTTGACCTGGTGGATCAGATCCAGCACGACAGGCACTTCGTCCACGCTCATGCCGGCGGTCGGCTCGTCAAACATCATGACGGCCGGCTCCAGGGCCAGCAGGATAGCCACTTCGAGCTTGCGTTTGTCGCCGTGCGAGAGCGCGGCCACGTAGGAATCGCGGCGGTCGGCCAGCGCCACCCGCTCGAGGTAGTGCAGCGCGCGCTCGATCAGCAGCTTGTGACTGGACCAGATCGAAAAGATGTTCAGGCCGATGCCGGCGACACTTTGCACGGCCAGGCGCACGTTCTCGATCACGGTCAGGTGCGGGAACAGATTGGTCAGCTGGAAGGCGCGGCCGATGCCGAGCCGGGTGCGGCGGGCCGCGCCATGCCGGGTAATGTCGGCGCCGTCCAGGAAGACCTGGCCGGAGGTCGCAGGCAACTGGCCCGACATCAGGTTGAAGTAGGTGGTCTTGCCGGCCCCGTTGGGACCGACGATCACGGTCAGCGTGCCGGGATAAAAGTCGGCCGTGACCTGATTGACCGCGACGTGGCCGCCAAATCGAATCGTCAGGTCGCGGGTCGACAGGGACGGCTTGCTCATCGCTTGTTCTTAACCGGAACCGGCAGCTCCGAGGCCGGGATCTCGCGCACCAGTTCAAGCAGGTCCCACTCATCCTTCTGCTGCTTCTTGATGCGGAAGTGGTACATGCTCTGCATGGCCTGGTGATCTTCCTTGCGGAAGTTCATTTTGCCTTTCGGCGTGTCGAACTCCATGCCTTCCATGGTCGCGATCAGTTTTTCACTGTCGGTCGAGGGCGACTTGCTCAGGGCGGTAAACACGGCGCTGGCTGCGGCAAAGCCACCGGCGGTAAACATGTCGGGCGGCGCCTTGAAGCGCTTGGTGTGCTCGGCCACCAGCCAGTCGTTCATTTTATTTTTGGGGAAGGCGTAGTAGTAATAGATGGTGCCTTCGGTGCCGGCGTAATTTTTCCAGGTCTTCATGACCGGCAGGATGTTGCCGCCCGGGGCGAGGGCAATACCGTAGCGTTCCGGCTTCATGTCGGCCAGCTTGTTCATCGGGTTGGGGCCGGCCCAGACGATGCCCAGCACGCGCGGCTGCGGCTTGTCCTTCAGCGCGTCAAAGATGCGCTGGGCCGAGGCAGTGAAGTCGCTGGCGTTTTGCGGCGCGTATTCCTCGTGCACGACGGTGGCTTTGCTGCCGGTGGCGGCCAAGGCTTCCTTGCCGGCCTTTACGGCGTCTTTGCCGAAGGCGTAGTCCTGGGCCAGGAAGGCGACACTGCCGGTTTTCAGCGTCGAGGCGGCCGCCAGGCCGTCCTGCATCGAGTTGCGCGCGGTGCGGAAGATGTAGCGGTTCCATTTGTCGCCGGTAATCGCGTCGGCCACGGCCGGTTCCACGATCAGGATCTTCTTGTATTCCTTCGCGACCGGCAGCATGGCGATCGCCGAGCCGGAGGAGCTGGTGCCGACCGCGATGTCGACCTTGTCGTCGCCATAGGCTTCGGCCAGCAGGGTGCGGCCCAGATCGGGTTTGCTCTGGTCGTCCTTGACGATGACGTTGAGCTTGCGCCCGTTGATCATCATTTTGCCGCCCGTGAGGTACTCCAGGCCCATCATGAAACCGGTCTCGGTCTCTTTGGCGTAGGCCTCGAGCACGCCGGTCTTGCCGGCAATGAGGGCGACCTTGAGGTCGTCCGCGGCCAGGGCGGGGTGGGCGGCGCTGGCGCCGAACACGGCCAGCAGTGCCAGCGCGATGCTTGTTTTTTTGTTCATGCTGTCTCCTAAAATCATGCGTTCAATCGACCTGCGACAAAAACCGTTGTATCGCTTCACGTGCCGGCGCCTCGGTCAGCATCGGCGCGTGGCCGACACCTGGCACTTCAGCGTATTGCATGGCAGGTGCGGCCCGCCGCATGTAGCTGGCCTGTTCTTCTTCGACCAGATCGGACAGCGCGCCGCGCACCAGCAGCACGGGACGTTTGCGGCCCAGGCGGCGGAACGCCATGCGCCCCATCCACGAAGTGGGCTTCAGGCGTCCGGTCTGGATCTGCAATGCGATGTTCGGATCGTACCTCAGGACCAGCTGGCCCTGCTCATTTTGCGCAAACGCGCGCTCGGCCCATTTGCGCCATTCCGCGTTGTCGTTGTCGGGGAAAGCCGTCAGGTTAATGTCGCGCAGGTAGTTGGCGGCGTCGTCCCAGGAGTCGAGCGCGCAGCCTTTGCCGGCGTAGCCTGCGATGCGCGTCAGTCCCTTGGTCGACATGACCGGGCCCACGTCATTGAGCACCGCAGCTGCGATCAGGCGCAGCTTGCGCATCGCCAGCGTCATGGTGATGATGCCGCCCATCGAGGTGCCGACGAAGACGGCGCGTTCGATGCCGAGGTCGTGCGCCAGCTTGATGACGTCACCGGCGTAAATCATCGGGGTGTAATTGGTGGGCGAGGGATCGTGCGCGGAATTGCCGCGTCCGCGTACATCGAGGGCGATCACGCGCCGGCCCTGGTTGGCGATCCAGGGCGCCAGTTCGTCGAAATCGGCCGAGTTGCGGGTCAGGCCGTGCAGGCAGATGACGGGCAGGCGCGCCGGTCCGCTGGTGGCCGGGTAATCGCGTGCGTACAGCGCCAGGCCATCGGTGCTGGTAAAACTGAGGTCGGCGTAAGTGGACACGGCAGGTTTCATCCTGTGGATTGGGGATGCAGCGACCCGGCGGCGGGCTGTGAAGCCCGCCGCAAGGCGCAGTACGGTCGGTTAAGCTGCCAGCCGCTTAGAAGCGGTATTCGAGCGTGGCGGAAACGGTGCGTGGATTGCCGTAGAACGCGGTGAGCGTGCCTTCGAAGCCCAGCGTCGGGAATACATAGCCGCCGGTCTTGTAATGCTCGTTGCCCAGGTTCTTGCCATGCAGGCCGGCGCGGATCTTGCTGTCAGCGCTGGTCCAGATGACGCTTGCGTCATACAGCGTGTAGGCTTCCTGATCCAGGGGCGAGGCGTACTCGAACTGGTAGGTGTCGTCGCGGTAGGCGGCCGAACCAGTCAGTGTCAGGGTGCCGGCCGTGCCCATCATCGGCAGCGGGATGTCGTAATTCAGGCGCAGATTGGCCGAATTCTTCGGCGTATTCTGGAAGAAGCGCTGGCCCGCCACGTTGACGATGGTCGGCACCCCGCCCACGATCTGCGAGGTCAGGAACTGGGTGTACTTGGCGTCGAGGCGGCTGTACATGGCCGACACGCTGAACTGGTCGGTCAGGCGTGCGGTCGCTTCGATTTCCAGACCCTTGATCTTGGCCTTGCCGGCGTTGGTGGTCACACCGGCGAAGCTGTCGTCGACGCCGTCGTTGTTGGTGTCGACCGCGACCGAACCCGGAATCTGCACATCCTTGTATTTGCTGTCGAAGATGGCGATGTTGGTCAGGACGCGGTTGTTGTTGTAAGCCGATTTGAGACCCAGCTCCAGCGTATCGATGATTTCCGGCTTGTAGCCTGCGCGCGCGGTTGCATCGCTGATCTTGGTGCCAACCACGTTCATGCGCGGATCGAAACCGCCGCCCTTGAAGCCGCGTGCCCACGAACCGTAGATGTTCTGTTCAGGCGAATACTTGTAGGCCAGGCTGACTTTTGGCGTGAACTTCTTGTCTTCGCGTTTCAGTTCGCCGTGGGTGAAGTCGGTATCGGTGCGGAACAGCAGTGCGGATGGATTGCCCAGTTCCGGCGAGCCGCCCAGGCCAAAGTAGATCTGGCGCAGGATGTCGGCTTCGCGCTTGTCGACCGTGTAGCGGCCACCAACGGTGACGCTGAGCGCGTCGCTGAAGTTGTAGCTGCCGTCGGCAAAAATCGCCCAGGCTTTGGTGTCGATATCGCCCTTGGTGTAGGTCGAGCTGGCGAAGGCGCCGTTCAATACCGTATCGAAGATGTTGAAGGCATTGGCATCAATGTAGTAAATGCCGGCGATGCCCTGGACTTTTTCGCCGGTGTAGGTGGCCTGGAGCTCCTGGCTGAACTGCTTGTTCTTGTACAGCGCCGGCACGTGGAAGTCGGTCAGCTGCATCGAATCGAAGTCGATCGGCGCGTACGATTTGTCTTTGCGCGACGAGGTGATCGATTTGAGCAGCAGCGTGTCGCTGACGCGGTATTCGATGGTCGCGGCCACGCCGTGGGCCGTGATTTCCTGCTCTTTGCCAAGCGCCGTGGTCAGGTTGGCGGTGGTGTCGTACACATTGCCCAGAATCGGCGCGCCGCTGGTGCGGCCCGGGATCAGGCGGTGGCCGTTACGCGGGTTGGAGTCGTCCTGGGTCGCGTCGGCGGCGATGCGGATGAACCAGTCGGGCGTCGGCGTGAATTCGGCCGAAATGCGGCCGGCGACGACGTCCTTGTCGTAGTTGTCCTTGCCGGTGGTGAGGTTGGTGCCGAAGCCGTTGCGCTGGAAGGTGCCCACCGAGCCGCCGATGCGCAGCGATTCGGTCACTGGCGTGCTGGCGGTGATCAGCGCTTCTTTCTGGCCGTAGTTGCCGAGCGTGCCGCGCAGGCGGATGTCGGTTTTCGGGGCCAGCTTGCGGGTCACGTATTTGACGGCGCCACCGATGGTGTTGCGGCCGTACAGCGTGCCTTGCGGGCCACGCAGAACTTCAATCCGTTCGACGTCGTAGATGTCGGCCACGGCGCCTTGCGGGCGGGCCAGGTACACATCGTCGAGGTAAATGCCGACGCCCGCTTCGAAGCCGGCCAGCGGATCCTGCTGACCCACGCCGCGGATGAAGGCGGTCAGGGTGGAGTTGGTGGCGCGCGATGCTTTCAGCGTGGTGTTCGGAAGCGACAGGGCGAGGGCGGTAATATCCGGGATGCCCTGCTTGGAAATCTGGTCGGCGTTGAAGGCGGTGACAGAGACCGGAACGTCCTGCAGCGTTTCTTCACGGCGGCGGGCGGTGACCACGACGACCGCCGGGTTGTTGTCGCCAGCCGTGGCGGATGCGGGTGCTGCGCCGCCCGCCGTTTGCGCGTGCGCGGCGCCGACCGATGTACCCATCAGGGCAATCGCGGCAGCCACGGAACGTGACAATAACTTCAACTTGGTGTTGGTGTGGTCCATGGTGCAAGTCTCCTAGTTTTTTTATTTGTGATATGCGCTTGTGATCGCATGGGCTGCAGTGTGCCCTCAATCGTTTTTGTTCGAAAGATAACGACGCGCCCAACGAGTGTGCAGAAATGCACAATGCGAGCTGAACCACTGGCATTATTGGGTGTACGTACAAAAATTCCCACACTTTTGATGCGCCGCAACGTGTTGTTTCTGCGGTTTGGTGTTCACTTGTGCACTAGTGCACAATATGTCGCACAATTACAAAACAACGAGACAATCCATGCATACCCTGCCCGAATGGACCGATTTACGGTTCTTTCTTGAACTCGCACGTGCCGGTACCTTGTCCGGCGCCTCCCGCCGCCTCGAAGTGGAACACACCACGGTGGCACGCCGCATCGACCGGCTCGAAGCGCAGCTGGGCACCACCCTGTTCGACCGCAGCCGCGAAGGCTACGAGCTGACCGACATGGGCCAGGCGCTGCTGCCGCACGCCGAGGCGATGGAAAGCGCGGCGCTGGCCGCCACCGAGCAGCTGAGCGGGGCCGAGGTGGCGGTGCACGGCGTTGTACGGCTGGGCGTGCCGGAGCTGTTCGCGGTGCGCGTGGTGCCGCCGCTGCTGGTCAATCTGCTGCAGGCCAATCCGGAGCTGAACGTGGACCTCTTGGTGCTGCCGCGCTTTGCCAACCTGGCCAACCGCGAGGCCGATCTGGGCGTGATGCTCGACCCGCCCACCACGGGGCGCTACATGATCACCAAGCTGGCCACGTTCCGTCTGTACGTGTATGCCTCGCCCGACTATCTGGCACGCCACAAGCCGATACGCGAACACGCCGACCTGGCGCAGCACGATTTTGTCGACTATGTGCAGGACCGCCTGGCCAGCCGCGAGCTGACCTATCTGGACGAACTGGGATTCACGCCGCGCCGGCGCCTGTGCTGCACCGGCATGCCCGCCCAGATCGAGGCCGCCTCGCTGGGCATGGGACTGATCATG
Source organism: Telluria sp. (assembly GCA_036399735.1). Classification (GTDB taxonomy): domain Bacteria; phylum Pseudomonadota; class Gammaproteobacteria; order Burkholderiales; family Burkholderiaceae_D; genus Telluria_A. The sequence continues at coordinate 6,982 of DASWMN010000182.1, forward strand.
GCGCCGCCGTATGCGGTGCCGAACGATGGCCGCCTGGTGCGGGTGCTGGACCAGTTTTTTGCGGAGCGCTCGTTCTGGCTGGCCGCGCCGACGGATCTGTACCGGCTGCAGCGAGTACGGGCCGTGTGGAACATGCTGCGCGACTTTGCCGACAGCCAGCCCGCGCTGTTTGTGCACGACCGCGACGAACCGGGTCGCGCCAGGCGCCGCGCCTAGACTGCGCTACAGCGGATCGTGGCAGCAGACACAGAGCTTGTTGCCGTCCGGGTCGCGGAAGTAAGCACCATAGAAGTTGGCGTGGTAATGCGGGCGCAGACCCGGTGCGCCTTCTGGCAGCGCGCCATGCTCGAGCGCCACGGCGTACGCCGCATCCACTGCGGCGCGCGTTGGTGCGAGCAGGGCCACCATTTGGCCGTTGCCGCTGCTGTGCGCCTCGCCGTTGAACGGGCGGCCGATCACAAACAGGGGGCGCGGCTGGTCTGGCGCCATCCAGCCTGCCCAATGCTTTTCCGGCTCGGCGAATTTCATTTTCAGGCCCAGCGCGTGCATGTCGGCGCTGGAGAACACCAGTGCCCTGTCAAACTCTGTAATGCCAATGAAGACATGGGAAATCATGGGGTTTCCTTGAAAGGATTGCGGTCATTGAGTTCGTCGATGTAGTCGTCGATGCCGCCTTTTTCACGCTCCAGAAAACGTTCGATCGCGTCCGAGAATGCCGGATGGGCAAGCCAGTGCGCGGACCAGGTCCGGGTTGGCAGGAAGCCGCGCGCCATTTTGTGCTCGCCCTGCGCGCCGCCCTCGAAGACGCCGATTTTCTGTTCAATGCAAAATTCCAGCGGCTGGTAATAGGCCGCCTCGAAGTGCAGGCAGGGCACGTGTTCCAGCTCGCCCCAGTAACGGCCGTACAGCGTGTCCGTGTTGTGGATGACCAGTGAGGCGGCGATTCGCTTGCCATTGCGTTCGGCGATCACGAGCAGGATATTGTCCGGCATGGTGCGCCAGATGCGCAGGAAGAAATCGATGTTCAGGTAAGGCGTGGAATGGTGCGCCTTGTATGTACGCTGATAGCAGCGGTTGAAGAACACCCAATCGTCTTCGTGTGTATCGGCGCCACGCACGCGGCGCAGCGTGACCCCGGCTTCTGCCACCTTGCGCCGTTCGGCGCGGATGTTCTTGCGCTTTTTCTTTTCCAGCGTATCGAGAAACTGGTCGAAATCGCGGTAGCCCGCGTTCAGCCAGTGGAACTGGACACCGCTGCGCAGCATGAAGCCGGCTTCTTCCAGTTGCGTTGCCTGGGCCTCGGGCGGATAAAGAATGTGCGTGGACGAGACCTCGGACGCCTGCTGCGTGGCCTGCAGCACCTGCAGCAGGGCCGCCCGCGCATGCGCGTCACGCGCCATCAGGCGGGCCCCGCTGACGGGCGTGAACGGAATGGCCGACAGCAGCTTGGGGTAGTAGTCGACCCCGTTGCGCTGGTAGGCGTCGGCCCAGGCCCAGTCGAACACATACTCGCCGTAGCTGTGCATCTTGACGTAGAGCGGCAGCGCGGCCACCAGTTGGGCGCCGTCGAACAGGGTCAGAAACTGGGGCTGCCAGCCGGTTTCTGCGGTGGCGCTGCCCGATTCGTGCAGCGCGTGCAGGAAGGCGTAAGAGAGGAAGGGATTGGCGTCGGCCTGGGCATGGACCAGTGCGTCCCAGTCAGCCTGGCCGATTTCGGACAGGGAAGAGGCGATATGCGTGCGATAATTCATGGACCCATTCTACGCAAAAAGGCGCGCGCCGTTTTCCTCGTGCGGGGCGCCCGGCTGCCACTCACAGGATTGACCGGATGAAGAACGAATTCTTGAACCTGTACTCGCACGGTTTTGCGCGGGTAGCGGTTGCCACCCCGCGCTGCCGGATCGCCGATCCCGCCTTCAACGCGGCCCAGACCATTGCACTGGCCCGGCAGGCGCGTGACCAGGGCGCGCTGCTGGTGGCGTTTCCCGAACTTGGCCTGTCGGCCTATACCTGCGACGACCTGTTCCAGCAGGCCGCGCTGCTCGACGCCTGCGAGGCTGCGCTGGGCGAGGTCGTCAAGGCTTCCGCCGGCCTGAATCTGGCCATGATTGTCGGGCTGCCGCTGCGGGTCGATCATCAGCTCTTCAATTGCGCGGCCGTGGTGGCCAACGGAGCGCTGCTGGGCGTGGTCCCGAAATGCTATCTGCCGAACTATGGCGAATTCTACGAGGCACGCCAGTTCAGCGCGGCCGACAGCGCTGTGTCAAACCAGATTTCCCTGCTGGGCCAGGCCGTGCCGTTCGGCGCCAATCTGCTGTTCGACGTGGCCAATCTGCCCAATATGCGTTTTCACGTCGAGATCTGCGAAGACGTGTGGGTGCCGATCCCGCCGTCCTCGTTCGCCGCGCTGGGCGGGGCCACGGTGCTGGTCAACCTTTCCGCTTCCAATGTCCTGGCCGGCAAGAGCGGCTATCGCCACCAGCTGGTGGCGCAGCAGTCGGCGCGCTGCCTGGCGGCCTATCTGTACACCTCCGCCGGGCTGGGCGAATCGTCCACCGACATGGCCTGGGACGGGCAGAATCTGATCTACGAAAAGGGCGAGCTGCTGGCCGAGGCGGTGCGTTTCCAGGACGACTCCCACATCGTGTTTGGCGACGTCGACCTGGAACGGCTGTCGCGCGAGCGCATGCATACCACCACATTCGGCCATTCGGTGCGGCGCCACGCGCAGGAAGTGGCGGCGTTCCGGATTGTGCGTTTCGAGCTCGAGATAGCCCGCAACAAGGTGCTGCCGCTGGCGCGTGCCGTGGCGCGCTTCCCGTACGTGCCGGCCGATCCGGCCCTGCGCGACGAGCGCTGCACCGAGGTGTACAACATTCAGGTGCAGGCGCTGGTGCAGCGGCTGTCGCAAAGCGGCATGAAGAAGGTGGTGATCGGCATTTCGGGTGGACTCGATTCGACCCACGCGCTGCTGGTGTGCGCCAAGGCGATGGACCGGCTGTCGCTGCCGCGCACGAACATCCTGGCCTACACGATGCCCGGCTTTGCCACCAGCGAGCGCACGTTGCGCCAGGCGCGCGAGCTGATGGAAGCGGTTGGCACCACGGCCCACGAGATCGACATCCGGCCAAGCTGCATCCAGATGCTCAAGGACCTGGGCCACCCGTACGCGGCCGGCACCGAAGAGTACGACATCACGTTCGAGAACGTGCAGGCGGGCGAGCGGACCAGCCATCTGTTCCGGCTTGCGAACTTCAACCAGGCGATCGTGGTGGGCACGGGCGACCTGTCGGAACTGGCGCTGGGCTGGTGCACCTACGGTGTGGGCGACCATATGTCGCACTACAACGTGAATGCCAGCGTGCCCAAGACCCTGATCAGCCATCTGGTGCGCTGGGTGGCCGAAACGGGGCAGATCGGGACCGAAGGTTCCGGCACGCTGCTGGCGGTGCTGGATACCGAAATCAGCCCCGAACTGGTGCCCGGCAAAGCAGGCGAAGACAAACCGGCGCAAAGCACCGAAAGCACAATCGGCCCTTACGAGCTGCAGGACTTCAATCTGTATTACATCCTGCGCTACGGCTTTGCGCCGTCCAAGGTGGCGTTCCTGTCCTACTCGGCGTGGCAGGAAAAATACCCGCTGGCGGCGATCAAGAAGCACCTGGGCACCTTTGTATGGCGCTTCTTCCAGACCAGCCAGTTCAAGCGCTCCTGCGTGCCAAACGGGCCGAAAGTGGGCAATGGCGGGTCGCTGTCCCCGCGCGGCGACTGGCGCGCACCAAGCGACTCGGAAGCGACCGTCTGGCTGGAAGAGATGAAGAACATCCCGGATGTCGATTAAAATAGCGTCAACATTGAAACACTAATCAGGAGTAGCGATGAAACAGATTACCTGCGTGATCAAGCCGTTCAAACTGGACGAAGTGCGCGAAGCGCTGGCCGAAGTCAACGTCACCGGCCTGACCGTGACCGAGGTGAAAGGCTTTGGCCGCCAGAAGGGCCATACCGAGCTGTATCGCGGCGCTGAATATGTGGTTGATTTCCTGCCGAAGGTGAAGATCGAAGTCGTGGTCGACGACAGCATGTCCGAGCAGGTGGTCGACGCCATCATCAAGGCCGCGCGCACCGGCAAAATCGGCGACGGCAAGATCTTTGTGCAGGATGTGGAGCAGGTGATTCGCATCCGCACTGGCGAGACCGGACCCGAAGCCGTGTAAGGCGCTGCGCGGATACCTTGTGCAGCCTTTAAATATCGGGCTCTTCCGTTTTTTCTCCAGCCTGAATGCGTTCCTCGCGCTCATGGCGAACGCAAGCTACTTTTGCATGTGGCTTGTTTATAGTAACCATGTGGAATTCACACGTCGCAGTGATCTGATTTTTCGCATGGCATTGGCGCTGCTTGCGCTGATGCTGATCGGGATCTGGGTGCGATGGGCCCTGGTGCCGCATGCCGGAACGCGCAAGCGTCAATGGGCGTACCTCGCCGGGCTTGTGGGACTGGCGGTATGCAATGTGATCCTGGCCCGCGGAATCGTGATCGCAGTTGAGGCGGCATCCGCCTCGAACGAGGAACTCCTTTGGGTTGGGCTGTACATGATGGATTCACTCTGGCCTGCCGCGGGCGGCCTGGCGCTTGCTTCTGCGCTATTGATCTTTTTCGGGAAAAAGGTAGCGTAATCAGCGCCCCATGCGCATGTCAAATTTCCAGGTAATCAGGCGCAAGCCGGTAATCACCGTGGCGCTCGACCACAGCGCGAAATCGGGTTCCACGCCAAACTTCTTCATGATCAGGAACATCCAGCTGCCGATAAAGGCGCAGATCGCGTAAGGCTTCCCGTCGCGGAACACCATCGGGACTTCGTTACAGACGATATCGCGCAGCACGCCACCGAAAATCCCTGTAATCACGCCCATCATCGAGGCGATAAAGATCGGCATGCTCGCTTCCAGCGCGGCAGCCACACCGGCAATCGAGAACAGACCCAGGCCGACCGCGTCGGCAATGACGATCATGCGTTCGGAGACCACCTGGCGCAATGTGCGAATGGCCGGGGCAGCAATCAGGGCGAGAATAAAGATCAGAATGGCGTACTCCTGGTGCGTCACCCAGAACAGGGGGCGCCGGTCAAGCAGGATGTCGCGCAGGGTACCGCCGCCAAACGCGGTGATGAAAGCGACCGTGAAGACGCCGACCAGATCCATGCGCTTGCGGCGCGCTTCGATAAAGCCGGAAAATGCGCCAACCAGGATCGCCAGGATTTCAATGAACTTTATCAGGGTCATGCAGTAAGGGTGAGCAGTGGCGAACCTTGCTAGCCTAACATGCCGTACAGATACTGGATAGGGAAGCGGGCACGTCAGCCGATCTTGGCAGTGAGTGCGGCGCGCAGCAGGACAATCAGGGCGCCGTGGCTGCGTCCGTCGACATTGGCGGCGCAAAAGGCGATCACGTCGTCTTTTTGCTCGAGCCAGCTGTGCACCATGGAACGCAGCACCGGCTCGCCACCGGCCGAGCCGAGGCCCTTGCCGTGAATAACGCAGACGCAGCGCAGCTTGCGCCTGGCGGCGCGGGCCAGGAAGTCGCCCAGCGCGTCGCGCGCGGTGTCGCGGCGCATGCCGTGCAGGTCCAGTTCGTCCTGCACCGGCCACTGGCCCTTGCGCAATTTGCGCACCACGTCGGCGCCGACGCCGGCGCGGGTAAAGCTGAGGCTGGGGTCGTCGTCGAGCAAATGATCGACCTCGAAGGCGTCGGACAGCGATTCGCGCAGCACGGCAGCGTCGTCCTCGGCCTGGGTGCGGGGCCGGTTGGGCTTGATGGTGACATTGATGCCTGGCGGGGCGTTCGGCACGTAGCGGTTCGATTCGGGCAGTTTTTTCACGTCCCCGAGCGCGCTGCGGAACAGGCCGGCTTCCTGCCTGGCCTTTTGTTCGCGCTGTTCGCGCTCGGCTTTTTCGATGGCGCGCGCCTGTTCCTGTTCCTTGAGCGATTCTTTCAAGGCTTTAAGATCGGCAAAATCCTTCATCGACGCCATTGCTACCTCAGTCTTCCAGTGCTTCCAGATAACGCTGTGCATCCAGGGCGGCCATGCAGCCGGTCCCGGCGCTGGTGATGGCCTGGCGGTAAATATGGTCCTGCACGTCGCCCGCAGCAAACACCCCGGCGATGCTGGTGGCGGTGGCCATGCCTTCGAGACCGGTTTTGGTGACGATGTAGCCGTTTTTCATTTCCAGCTGGCCTTCGAAGATGCTGGTGTTCGGCTTGTGGCCGATTGCCACGAACAGGCCGTGCACCTTGAGCGGGGTGATGGCGCCATCGACGGTCGACTTGATGTTGATGCCGGTAACGCCGCTATCGTCGCCCGTGACTTCTTCCAGCGTGTGGTTGTACTTGATCACGATCTTGCCTTCGGCAGCCTTGGCGTTCAGGCGGTCGATCAGGATGGCTTCGGCGCGGAACTTGTCGCGGCGGTGGATGATCGTGACCTTGGTGGCGATGTTGGACAGGTACAGCGCTTCCTCGACCGCGGTGTTGCCGCCGCCAACAACCGCAACTTCCTGGTTACGGTAGAAGAAACCGTCGCAGGTGGCGCAGGCGGACACGCCTTTGCCCATGAAGGCCTGTTCCGACGGCAGACCCAGGTACTGGGCCGAGGCGCCGGTGGAGATGATCAGGGCGTCGCAGGTGAATTCCTGGCTGTCGCCGATCAGGCGGAAAGGGCGTTCGTTCAGCTTGGCCGTATGAATATGGTCGAACACGATATCGGTCTTGAAACGCTCCGCGTGCTGAAGCATGCGCTGCATGAGTTCCGGACCCTGCACGCCCATCGGGTCGCCAGGCCAGTTTTCGACGTCGGTGGTGGTCATCAACTGGCCGCCTTGTTCGACACCGGTGACCAGCATCGGGTTCAAATTGGCGCGCGCGGCGTAGACGGCGGCGCTGTAGCCGGCGGGACCGGAACCGAGAATCAGGACTTTGGCGTGTTTGGAAGTGGTCATGGGGTCTGCTCAGGTGTGTATGGAAAGAAACTGGGGGCGGTCAGGTCGGATTCAAGTCGCGCTGTCATCTTCGCCAGGGCCCTGTTTTTGGGCCGGCGAACGATCCCACCATTATATTCCATGATGCGCGAGAGCATGAATCATGAGGCCGCTGGTCAATATATGGCTTAGAATGGACGGATCGCAGTTTCACCAGCAGCAAGAATGACAAAGAATAGCCAACCCCAAGCCTCGACTTACACCCGCAAAGAGACCATCCGGCAACCATTGC
>DASWMN010000183.1:0-6729 GCA_036399735.1 Telluria sp.
CCAGTGGCCACGATGCGCCGCTTGTCCCCAGCATCCAGATAGCGGGCCAGGTTCCCACGCCACAGGGCAGCTTGGCGCGAATTTCGAAGAAGCCATACTTCCAGTTTGCCTTGCCCTGCGTGAGCAGCCGCGCCGAGGTATAGGACTGTCCGCCGTAGTCCGCCGCGCTGACGAGTTTCTCCTTGCGCGCCTGGATAATCAGTTTGCCATCGGCCACACGCGAATTTTCAAGCCGGTCGCGCGAATAGTATTGCAGTTCATTGTTGTACCAGCCGTCCTTGTTGCGGCTCGTATCGAAACCCCATTTGCCTGAATCGGGCAAACCGTCGACGCTGAATTCGTCCGCCCACACCAATTTCCATCCGCTCGGTACGCCACCGGCTGGAATTGCAGGCGTTGCGGGAACCGGGGCCGGCGCGGAATTGGCGCTGCCACCGCCGCATGCGGTCAGTGCAAAGAAGCCGGCAAACATCAGGTGCAGTTTGAATCGATTCATGGGGACCTTATCCTTGTTCGAGTGAAGCCGCTTTGCAATGGGCGGCGATAAAATCGGCGTGCGTCGGCATCGCGCCAACGCAGCGGCCGATAACTTGTTCCACGTTCTGCAAATAGGCGTGTACTTCCGCCTCCGGCCGCAGTTCCGCGAACGGGTGGTAGGCGCGCGGCATGATGCCCTGGCCGAGCATGACTTGCAGCCAGCTCATTTCCGTGAACAGTTCGTCCTGTTCGCGATAAATGCGGCCATTGCTGGCGAACAGGTCCATCTTGCGCTGCAGCGTCTCCGGAATCCGCATGTTTCGGCAGTAGTCCCAGAATGCGGAATCATCACGCTGGGTAGTTTTGTAATGCAGGATCAGGAAGTCGCGAATCAGCTCATACTCGATTTGCGTCTGACGGTTGTATTCGGCGATATCGACCGCGTCGAATCCGCTGTGCGGGAAAAACTTCACGATTCGCGTAATCGCAGTTTGAATCAAATGAATGCTGGTCGACTCCAGTGGCTCCATAAAGCCGCTTGCCAGGCCGATGGCCACGCAGTTGCGCATCCAGGACTGTTTGCGGCGGCCCGTCTGAAAGCGTACCAGGCGCGGTTCGGCCAGTGCCACGCCATCCAGATTCTTCATCAGGATTGCGGTCGCCTGGTCCTGCTCCATGAAACCACTGCTGTACACATGGCCGTTGCCCGTGCGGTGTTGCAGAGGAATGCGCCACTGCCAACCGGACGACTGCGCGGTCGAACGCGTCATTGGCAGCAATGGCCCGGCGGACTCGCACGGCACGGCAATCGCGCGGTCGCAGGGCAGCCAGTGCGACCAGTCCTCGTAGCCGGATTTAAGCGTTTGCTCAATGAGCAAACCGCGCATGCCGGAGCAATCGATGAAGAAGTCGCCCTGGATCTGCTCGCCGCTTTCCATCAGCAGCGCGTCGATGAAGCCGTCCGGCTCCCGTTGTTTGACTTGTGCAATCTTGCCTTCGGTGCGGATCACGCCATGTTTCTCGGCAAAGCCACGCAAAAACCGCGCATACAGGCTGGCGTCGAAATGGAAGGCGTGCACCAGGTCTTGCATGGGCGAGCCGGCCATTTCCGGCCGCGCGCGCATGAACTTGGCCTGGCGCGGGGCTGCCGTGTTCATCGAGTACGCTTCCAGGGAACTTGCTTTTCCCAGCCTGGCCATGCGCAGCCAGAAATGGTGGAAGGGCAGGGCATCGCTCGGCTGACCGACCCGGCCAAAGCCGTGGATGTAGCGCTCGCCGATGCCACCCCAGTTCACGAACTCGATGCCGAGTTTGAAGCTGCCCTGGGTGGCGCGCAGGAATGCATCCTCGTCGATGCCCAGTGCCTGATTGAATTCGTTTATATGGGGGATGGTGGCTTCACCGACGCCGATGATGCCGATCTCGTCCGATTCGATCAAGCGGATCTGGCAGGTGGGGCCCAGCAATTTTGACAGTGCGGCGGCCGTCATCCAGCCAGCCGTGCCGCCGCCGACGATCACGATGCTGCGCACAGGTTGAAGCGTCATGGGCGTGAATCTCCTGATGTCTGATGGGACATTCTCTAATGAAAATGCCCGGCTGTCGACCAGCCGGGCCCCTCATCGATCCGATCAGAACTTGTAGTTCGCGCCCAGTACGATGGCACGGCCGAAGTAGTAGCGGTAGTTCGGCAGCAGCATCTTTTTGTCTGGCGCGTTGTCGCCCGCCGACACCCGGTTCTGGGTCGACTTGTCGAACACGTTGTACACCTGCAGCAGCAGCGACAAGCCTTTGTAGGTGCCATCCTGGAATTCGTAGCCGAGCTGGGCATCGGCCACACGGTCCGCATCCTGCTCGCGGGTGGTGGAGTTCAGGAAGATGTCACGCGTGGTGGCGGTGAACGGTGCGCGGTAGCGCTGGCTGAAGCGTGCCGAGAAGCCTGCCTTCTCGTAGTACACCGTTGCGCTGCCCGATTTGCCCGACAAGCCGTTGAGCTTGATCTCGTCGCCGTTCTTGGCGTACAAGGCGCTGTTCAGTTTCGATGCGCTGACCACTACACCAAATCCTTCCAGCATCGGATGCAGCATGCTGCCCTCCAGCGCGCCGGACAGTTCCAGACCCGACAGTTTGCCGCCTTCGCCGTTGGTCGGCATGACGACCGGCCCGAATTGCTGCACCACGACACCAGGCGGTACGCCCGGCTGCGGCGGAATGTTGGTGTTGTCACGTGCGGTGGTCTCGCTGTACACGTAGTTCTGCAGATTCTTGCGGAAGGCGGCGACCGAAATATAACTGCGCTTGCCGAAGTACTTCTCAAGCGACAAGTCAATCGCGTTTGCGCGCCATGGTTCCAGTTCCGGATTGCCGGAGTAGGCGGTGGTCCATTTGCCCTGGTCCGGACCCGGGGTGATGATCACGGTTGGCGTGCTGCTGCCGGCGCGCATGTCCACGATATTCGGCCGCGCCAGCGTTTTGGCCAGACCGAAGCGGGCGATCCAGTTGTCCGGCAGATCGGCCACCAGGTTCAGGCTAGGCAACACGTCAGTGTAGCTGGCGCCGCCGCTGCGCGGGATCAGCAGGCTGATATCCGGGGTTGCGTTATTGCCGCGATATTCCCAGCCGGTCGAATTCTGCTCGGTCTTGATCGCTTGCAAGCCAATATTGCCGCGCAGTGCGATGCCGCCAATTTCCGAATCAATATCAAGCTTGGCGAACGCGGTGGTAACTTTCTCGTGCACGCCAGAATCGTTGTCGACTTTCTGCGCGAACAGGACCTGCTGATCGACCGTGCCCGCCGTAACCAGGCTCGGCACGTCGTAGCGGATCATGCCTGGAATGCCGGCCCACGACATGTCGATTGGCGCGCGCAAAGCGCTGCCTGGAATGTCACGGACGTAATTGCCGTTGACATCTTTCTTCATCAGCAGGCGGCTTTCGTTCTTCGAGACATCCTTGTCGCGTTCGGTGTAGTTGGCGCCGACCGTGAGATTGCTGAAGAAGCCGTCGAGGCGACGATTCACCTGCAGACGCAGCGATTTGAGTTCATCGCGGATCTGCGGGTTACGGATCGCGCCGGTGTAAGCATCCTGGTCGGTCACGAAATCGAAGCCGGCCTGGTCGCCCAGTTTGACAATTGCCGGCGAGGACAGATAGTCCGGCTGTACCGGGCTCCAGGTCTGGCGTCCGCCATCGGTTGGCACATTCCACTTGAAGGCGCCGTAGGCCCACTGTTGCGTGGCGCTATCGTACGGGGCCGCATACGCTTCCGCGTAGGTTTCCTGGCGGTCGCTGCGCGACATGCTCAGGTCGGCAACCGCTTTCCATTGGTCACTCAGGCGCAGCTCGGTATTCCAGCCCAGGGCCTTGATGCTGTCCTTGCGGCGTGTGTCAAAGTTGCCGGTGGTGACGGGCATCTTGTCGACCGTGGCGCTGTCGGTAAAGGTATTCTTGCCGATCTGGGTGGTGTGTACGTCGGACAGATTCGGTGACACACCGCCGCCCCAGGTAGCAAAGAAGCTCGACAGGAACTTGCCGCCGACCTCATGCGTATCGAACTTGGAGTAGTACAGGTCCAGCTGGCTGTGTACGTCCTTGTTCGGCTTCCATTCCAGTACGGCCATCAGCCCATCGCGCGTGTTGCGCTTGGTGGAGGAGGTGGCAGTCCAGAACATTGGCAGCAGGGAATTGCCGCGTTGGCCAGGTGCGTACTCGTCGCGCGAGAGCGCATTGCCCGTGACCGGCAGGCCGAAGGGTGAAAAATCGCCGTACATGACCAGCTCGGTCTGTTTGACCTGGGTCGCGACATCAAGGCGCGCAAAGCCGGCGGCGATACCGAAGGTGTTATTGGCAAACTGATCGACGTACGAGATGCTGAAGCGCTTGCCGATCGGCGATGCAACACCATCGACCAGGTTGCCGTTCGAGTTCTTCTCGCCACGCAAGTTGACGGACATCTGGCGGCCGCGCGTATCGAGTGGCTTGCGCGCACGCAGGTCGACCGTGCCCGACAGGCCCTGGCCAATCAAGGTGCCATCCGGTGTTTTATAGACCAGCGCGGAGCCAATCAGTTCAGAAGGGAACTGGTCGTACTCAACCGTACGCGCATCGTTGGAGCTGACCACCTCGCGGCCGTTGAGGAGGGACCCGGAAAATTCCGGCGACAGGCCACGGATCGAAATCACGTTGACGCGGCCGTCCGGTCCGCGCTGCCCTGTCACGCCTGGCAGCCGCGACAGTGCTTCGGCAATACTCGCGTCCGGGAGTTTGCCCAGCTCTTCGGCAGAAACAACTTCGACGATGGAGTCGGAATTGCGTTTGGTGGCAACGGAATCTTCAATACTGCGGCGGATGCCGGTGACCACGACCACCGAGGCAGCGGGTGCTGTGGCTTCGGCGTCCTTGGGAGCTTCCTGCGCGTAGGCGCTAGCGGAAACCATCAACAGCGAAGCGACCGCAGCCGCAATCGGGCTCAGGCGAAATTGAGGGCGAACGCTGCGGTATTGATGCGCTTTGTTTGGTGTCTGCATGTCTGTGTCTCCTGGTTTATGGGAAGGTGCCAGGCGGGGCTGGCTGACCTTGTTGATGGAAGCGTTTCCATCTTATTTTTTATCAAGATATCACCAATCATTCCGCTTCGCCACTATTTTTTGGAAACGTTCCCATCGAGTGCAAAAACACAACAAGCGATGCTGCACCTGCGGCATATTTGATGCAATGAAAAATGCCCACGCAAGGTGGGCATTTTTCACACGGCCGGGCAAGTAACCCGGCCGCAAGGTGTTGCTGCGTTTAGCGCGAACCGGACGAGCCGCCCGATTTGGCGCCGGACGAGCCGCCCGACGAACCCTGGTTGCCGCCCGAACGCGACGAGCCGCTATCCGAACCCGACTGTTTGCTGCCGCCCGACGAGCCACGCGAGCCGCTGTCCGAACCGCTTTGCTGGTTGCCGCCGCCGTGGCTCAGTTTGCCGGCTTCGCGCGCTTCCTGCGAAGTGAACTCGTGTGCGTTGCCCGAAGCATGGGCCGCACGACCGCCCTCGGACGCGATCTCGCGTTGTTTTTCAGGATCCATCGAAGCGAAGCCACGGTTGCTGGTATCGCCGCTCTGGTTGTTGCCGCCTTGATTCCCACCGCGATTGCCGCTGTTGCTGCCCGACTGGTTGTTGCCCTTGTTGTTTCCGCCTTGATTGTTCGATGCCATGGTTGTTCTCCTTGAAGTTTTCGTTAATGAAACTCGCTTCAAACCTTGCTCGATTGCGAGAGACTCCATCGTAGGCGAGCGCATCCGCGCACTGAGTCGGTGCATGCCCGGCTCGCTTGTAGGAAAAATGTGCATCCGTTCAGTGCGCCTGCACCTACGAAATTTCAGCTTGGAACGACCTCTTCATCCAGAGCGTGCACGCGCACGGACCACACCACGCCGACCGTCAGCAGCACCATCGCGGCTATCTCCAGCGGACGCGGCAAGCGGTGCATGTAAATGAAGCCGTACAACAGCGCGAACAGCGTTTCGAACAGAATCAGCTGGCCGGACAAGGTCACCGGCACCCTTCGGCTGGCTATATTCCACAAATGGTTGCCGATCACCGAGGCGCCCAGGGCCAGCAGGGTATTCGTGATCCAGAACATGGTCCAGTTGCGGCCGCTGGCCGCTGCGGCCGCGCCAGTGATGGCGCCATGCCAGATCGCCAGGCCGATCAGACCGATGAACAAGGCAATCACGCCGCTGGCAAGGCCATACAGGGCCGACCATTCCGCGCTGCTGAAATGGGGATTGCGCTTCAGGTAGCGCGCATTGTCGATGGCATACCAGCTCCAGCAGAGCAGGGCGCCGCTGGCGCACAGCACGCCAAGCAGGATGCGTCCTGGCCTGGCATCCCCCAGCTGCGCCTGCTGGAAAACATCGACATTAATGCAGGCAATGCCGATTGCCACCACCAGCAGCGGCAGCGCCAGCGAGCGCAGCGGCAGGGCGCCATGGTCCTTGCGGCCCATGAGCGTCACGGCAATCGGCAGCACCCCGATGATCAGCGAGGTGGGCGCCACGCCCGCCAGCTTGACGCCCAGCGCGAGCAGCATGTAATAGATGATGTTGCCAGACAGGGCATGGCGCAGCAGGGCGGCGTAGTCGCTGCGCTCAAGGCGGGCGAACAAGTCCTTCAGGCGCGGCAGCATCAGGCCGAAGGCGATTGCACCGTAAGCGGTATAGCGGCCAACGGCCAGCTCGGCCGGCGTGAAAGCGGGCAGCAGTTCC
>DASWMN010000184.1:0-4576 GCA_036399735.1 Telluria sp.
TTCTTCCATGGCCTGGCGCATCATGTTCTTGCGGAAGTCCAGTTGCGCCACCAGCATCACCACGGCGAAGACCCAGTAAATAATGGTCGGCTTCCACTTGATGAAGATGTCGTTGTGCAGATAAATGGTGAGGCTGCCGAAAATGGTAATGATCAGAAACGACACCCACAGCATGCCGTCCACCTTGCGCCCGCGCAGCTTGACGTAGAGGATCTGCAGCGTGGTGGCGATGATGGCCACGACCGTGGCAAGCATGATCGGGGCCTGGTCAGGCTTGATGACGCCGCCTGAAATCATCCCCGACATGTACTTGCTCACAAGCTGGAACGCGGGCTGCTGGAAGAACTCGGCAATCTTGAAGACGCCGAAGAACAGCACGATCGGGAATAGGTCAAACAGAAATTTCATTGTGTGGTCAGGTAGGGTCGAACCGCAGCGACGCGGAATTGATGCAATAGCGCAAGCCAGTCGGCGGCGGGCCATCCGGGAACACGTGTCCCAGGTGGGCGTCGCAGACGGCGCAAATAATCTCGGTGCGCAGCATACCATGGGTGCGGTCGGCCTTTTCGATCACATTGGCCGGATCGAGTGCCTTGAAGTAACTCGGCCAGCCACAGCCAGAATCGAATTTGGCATCCGACGCGAACAGGGGCGTGTTGCAGCATACGCAGGTGTAGATGCCGTGCTCATGGTGATCCCAGAACTTGCCGGTAAAGGCGCGTTCAGTGGCGGCATGGCGGGTGACCTGGTATTCCATCGGGGCGAGCATGGCGCGCCATTCGGCATCCGTCTTGCTCACGGTCTTTTTTACATCATCGGTCATCGCGGGTTTCCTTGTCAGTGCAGGGCTCAGGATGAGCAGCTTACTTCAAGATGGCTGGCCCAGTCGGGCGGGAGCGCGGCATACGCTTCGTGTTCGGGCTGTTCGTCGAACGGACGCTCTAGCACCGCCAGCAGTTTGGTCACCTCGGAAAAGTCTTTATTCTGCGCCTTTTCGATGGCGACCTGGGCCAGGTAATTTCGCAGTATATATTTGGGATTGACCTGGTCCATGGCGCGGCGCCGTTCGACATCGCTGCGCAGCTCCTTGCGCAGGCGCGCGCGGTACTCGACGGCCCAGCCATCGAAGGCTTCGCGGTCGAGGAACAGGTCGCGCACCGGGGCGTCGAGTTCGGGCTGGTCCACTTGCAGCAGCGACAGCTTGCGGAAGAACTGGGTGAAGTCCACGTGATTATCGTGCATCAGCGTGAACATCGACTCGAACAGGGCGCGGTCATTCTCGTAGAACATGCCCAGGCCCAGCTTGGCGTGCAGCAGTTCATCGATCTTCGCGGCGAACTCGGGCTCATACACACCGAGCGCTTCCTGTGCGTCTTCCACAGTGCCAATGAGGGGCAGCAGCGCCTGGCCCAGGGCAAAGCAATTCCAGTGGCCAATTTGCGGCTGGTTGGCGTAGGAGTAGCGGCCTTGCTGATCGGTATGGTTGCAGATGTGCTGGGAGTCGAATGCCTCCATGAAGCCGAAGGGGCCGTAATCGAGCGTCAATCCCAGGATCGACATATTGTCCGTGTTCATAACGCCATGCATGAAGCCGACGGCCTGCCATTGCGCAATCATGCGGGCCGTGCGGCGCGTCACTTCCGCCAGCAGGGCTTTGTAAGGATTTTCCTGGGACAGCAATTCTGGGTAGAAATTGTTGATGACGTAATCCGCCAGGATGCGCAGTTCTTCCGGGTGATCGCGGTAGAACCAGTGTTCGAACGAACCGAAGCGCACAAAGCTGGGCGCCATGCGGGTCGCCACGGCCGAGGTTTCCACGGTTTCGCGCATGATCGGCTGGTCGGAGCCAGTAATGGTCAGCGCGCGCGTGGTGGGGATGCCGAGCGCGGCCATGGCTTCTGAGCACAGGAATTCGCGGATGGACGAGCGCAGGACAGCGCGCCCATCGCCCATGCGCGAATAGGGTGTCAGTCCGGCGCCCTTGAGCTGGATTTCCATGGGGCCGTCTTTGCCAGGCAATTCCCCCAGCAGGATGGCGCGGCCGTCGCCCAGTTGCCCGGCCCAGACACCGAACTGGTGACCCGAGTACACGGCGGACAGGGGCCTGGCGCGCGGTGGCACCCGGCTTCCTGTAAAAATGGCAACAAAATCATCACGCTTTAATTGCTCTGCATCAAGTCCAACCAGCGCTGCCGCGGACGCGCTTGCCGCGACAAAATACGGCGCGGGCAGGGGAGTCGGCATCAGGCTGGTGTAAAACGCGGGCGGCAATGCGGCGAACGAGTTGTCGAAGGGAAGGTCGTCAGCAGTAATGGCAGTTCCAGTCGCGGTCAGTGGCATTTAAGATGACAGAATTCTACCGTATTGGGGCGATTTTAGACGGGCGCACCGTTAGGGCGTTCTGTGCTTACATCTTGTAACGGGTGTGAAAAATGTCGTTGTTGCAATGCACAACCGAAAAACGTTGACTGTTTTAGCACGGTCGTACGAAACTTAGTCTCCCACCGCAATGCGTCTGCAGGAGTGTCGATGACGTCGTACAAGATGAGTCCCGTGATGGGCCAGATGATGAGCCAGCCTCTGCTCGTTTCCGGCATTCTAGAATTCGCAGCAAAGCATTATCCTCACTCAGAAATTGTTTCCCGCCGCGTCGAAGGCGACCTCCATCGTTACACCTACCGCGACTGTGAACTGCGTGCCCGCAAGATGGCCCATGCACTGGCCGGTCTGGGCGTGACCATGGGCGAGCGGGTTGCCACCCTGGCCTGGAACGGCTACCGCCACATGGAACTGTATTACGCCGTCTCCGGTTCGGGCGCCGTACTGCATACCATTAACCCACGCCTGCACCCCGAGCAGATTGCTTATATCGTTAACCACGCCGAAGACCAGTTTCTGTTCTTTGACCTGACGTTTCTGCCACTGATCGAAGCAGTGGCAGCACACTGCAAGACCGTGAAAGCCTTCGTGCTCATGGCCGACCGCGAGCGCATGCCGCAGGAAACCAAGATTGCCAAGCTGCTGTGCTACGAAGACCTGATGGCAGCCAGCGGCGACGATTATGTCTGGCCGCTGTTCGATGAGAATTCGGCCGCTTCGCTGTGCTATACCTCTGGTACGACCGGCAACCCCAAGGGCGCCCTGTATTCCCACCGTTCGACCGTGCTGCACGCCTATGGTTCGGCCATGCCGAACGCGCTCAATGTCTCGGCCCGCGATACCGTGTTGCCGGTGGTCCCCATGTTCCACGTGAATGCCTGGGGCCTGCCGTATTCGGTGCTGCTGTCGGGCGCCAAGATGGTGTATCCGGGCGCCGCCCTCGATGGCAAATCGCTGTACGAACTGTTCGAATCCGAAGGCGTGACGTTCTCGGCCGGGGTGCCCACCGTCTGGCTGGGCCTGGTCAATTACGCGCTGCAGAACAATCTGAAGTTCTCCACCTTCCGCCGCACCGTGATTGGCGGCTCGGCCTGTCCGCCAGCGATGATGGATACCCTGATCGACCAGCTCGATGTGCAGGTCATCCACGCCTGGGGCATGACGGAAATGTCGCCGCTTGGCACTACCGGCGTGCTGCAGAACAAGCACATGTCGCTGCCGAAAGAACTCCAGCGCAAGGTTTTGCAAAAGCAGGGCCATGCCGTGTACGGCGTCGACATGAAAATTGTCGATGATGCGGGTATCACGCTGCCATGGGACGGCACGACCTACGGCCATCTGTACGTGAAGGGACCGTGGATCATCAGCAGCTATTTCAAGAATGAAGGCGGCGATGTGCTGGTGGACGGCTGGTTCCCTACCGGCGACGTGGCCACCATCGATGAAGACGGCTACATGCAGATCACCGACCGCAGCAAGGATGTGATCAAGTCCGGTGGCGAATGGATCGGCACCATCGACCTCGAGAACATCGCGATGGCCCATCCTGCCGTGCTGCAGGCCGCCTGCATCGGCGTGGCCCATCCGAAGTGGGATGAACGGCCCTTGCTGGTGGTGGTGCGCCGGCCCGGCATGGAGGTCACGCGCGAAGATCTGCTGCATTTCTATGACGGCAAAATCGCCAAGTTCTGGATGCCGGACGACGTGGTGTTTATCGACGGCTTGCCCATGGGCGCCACCGGCAAAGTCCAGAAAAACAAGCTGCGCGAACAATACAAGGAGTACAAACTGCCAACAGCCTGATTCGTTTCACGTGCAGTTCGATGGGCAGCGCTTTGCTGCAATGGGCACAGACCCGCACTATAAAACCGAAGGATGGAGACTCATGATCAAGACAATTCGCCCGTTGACCCTGGCCGTATCACTCGCATTGCTGAGCGTAGCAGCGCAGGCCGAGACCGTAAAGATCGCCTTTATCGACCCGCTTTCCGGCCCGTTTGCACCGGTCGGGCAGAACCAGCTCAAGAGTTTCCAGACCATCGCCGACCTTGCCACGCAGGGTAAATGGGCGGGCGAACACAAGATCGAAGTCGTCGGTTTCGACAACAAGGGCAGTCCGCAGGAGTCGCTCACCCAGCTCAAGGCCGTGATCGACCAGGGCTACCGCTACATCACCCAGGGTAATGGTTCGGGTGTC
>DASWMN010000185.1:0-6490 GCA_036399735.1 Telluria sp.
ACCAGCCGCGCCCAGCCCTCGAATCGGCCCAGCCCCAGCGAACGCGCCATCGAGAGCAGCAGACTTTGGCCAGGATCGGCACTGGCCGGCTGCAGCGCATACACCGGATCGTTGAATGCCGCCTCCGGGGTCACGATGGTCCAGCCCATTTCCTTGAACTGGACGATCACGTCGTCGAGCCACAGCGCATTGATCAGGTTATGGTGCAGCAGCATGACCTGGGCAATGTCACGCCCCTGCAGGCGCTGACCGAGGGCCCGGTATGCCAGCGCGCGCTGGCGGATGTGCGACAGATACATGCGCTTGATCGGCGCCAGGTCGGCCTTGCTGTCTTTGGACAGCACCTCAATCAGCTTTTCTTCCAGACGCCAGTCGCTGGTGTCGAGCGAGACATACGCATTGCGGTAGCCTTGCGCGCTCAGGAACTGGCGCATGCCGTCGCGCTTGTCCTTGCTTTTGCCTTCGCGCAGATAGGTAAAGCGGAACCACTTGCGATAGCCTGGCATGGCGCGGATGACAGCGTCGCAGTCCAGCACCTCCTGCTGGTATTGGGCCAGCGTCACGCTGTCGCTGTTCAGATCCGGATGCGTCATGGTGTGATTGCCGATCGCATGGCCGGCCTCGCCCCAGGCGCGCACCAGGGCGCTGCCTTGCGCGCCGGTGGCGCCGTTCGATGCGGTGACAAACAGGGCCGCCTTGACCTTGTGCCTGGCCAGGGCCGCAAGCATGGCTGCATTGCGCTGCTGCGGGTCCAGCCGCGGCAGCGCCGTCATGTTGGGGGCGTCGTCGAACGTGAAAGCGACCGATTGCGCGTGCGCTGCCGGCAAGGCACAGGCGATCATGGTCGCCACAAGACGGTGGGAAAATCGGGTCATGGGAACATGGCTGAACGAGGAGCGGCAAGCCTATCACAGCTGCGGCATGTTAGGATTGGTGCCCCTCGAAATACGCGACCGCTGATCATGACCGACCGCCTCCAGACTCTCGCCCATCACTGGCTTACCGGACCGGCCATCAAGCTGCTCGGGCTGCCCCGGCCACCCAGGCTGGCGCGTGCCGACGGTCCCTTCGCCGAACAGCCATTCAGCGGGCGCCGCGCATTGCTGCTCGCGGCCCCTGGCGGCTACGCCGCCGACAGTTTGCGCCAGAGCCTGAGCGCGGCTGGCGCCACCCTTGCCGGACCCGGGGACAACGCGGCGCTCGACATCGTGCTGCTCGACGCCAGCGCCAGCACCAGCGTCGACGCCTGCCGCAATGCGTATGTGCAGCTCCATCCGGTAATCGGCCAGCTGGCGCCGAATGCGCGCCTGCTGATCGTCGGCGCGCCGCCGGCGCAATCTGCCAATGCCGCTGCCGCTGGCGCACTGGAAGGGTTCACGCGCTCGCTGGCCAAGGAAATCGGCAAGCTCGGCGCCACCGTCAACCTGGTGCAGGCCGCGCCCGACGCCTGCGCGCGGCTGGACTGGATGGTGCGCTTTTTCTGCGGCCACCACAGCACCTATATCAGCGGCCAGATCGTGCGCGCCAATACCCTGGCGGCGCTGCCCGCCGCAGCGCCCCAGGCCCGCACGCTGGCCGGCAAAGTCGCCCTGGTGACCGGCAGCGCACGCGGCATCGGGCGTGCCACCGCGATCCGGCTGGCCAGCGAAGGCGCCACCGTCATCTGCGCCGACCTGGCCATGGCAGGCGCCGAACTCGATGCCTTGTGCAGCGAAATTGGCGGGGTCGCCCTGCAGGCCGACATCGCCGCGCCCGAAACGGCGGCACAAGTGACACAGTTTTGCCTGAACCGTTTTGGCGGCCTCGATATCGTCGTGCATAACGCCGGCATCACGCGCGACCGTACTCTGGCCCGCATGGCGCCGGCAGAATGGGATGCCGTATTTGCCGTCAACCTGGCCGGCGTGCTGCGCCTGACCGATGCGCTGTTGGTATCCGGGGCGCTGCGCGACGAGGGCCGGATTGTCTGCCTGTCGTCGACCAGTGCCATCGCCGGCAATTTCGGGCAGACCAATTACGCGGCGGCGAAGTCGGCCATCATTGCCTGGGTGGCCGCCAGCGCGCCGCAGCTGGCCGGGCGCGGCATCACCATCAATGCCCTGGCACCCGGCTTCATCGATACCGCCATGACGCGCAAGATGCCCTTCATGACGCGCGAAGCCGGCCGCCGCCTCAATGCGCTGCGCCAGGCCGGTACGCCGCAGGACGTGGCCAACGCCGTCGCCTTTTTCAGCGCGCCGGGCGCCGCCGGGCTGACCGGATCGGTGCTGCGCGTGTGCGGCCAGTCGATCGTGGGTGCCTGAACTTACACTGCCGCTTTTTGCATCGCCAGCAAATAGCCGACGCCCGTAAAGCGGTGCAGCCTGAAACGCTGGTTGAACGGGTTGTAGCCCAGCCCGCGCCGCTCGACCAGCGTCAATCCCGCGCCGCTGGCCATTTGCAGCAGTTCGTCCGGCCGGATGAAGCGATGGTACTGGTGCGTGCCATGCGGCAGCAGACGCAACACATATTCAACGCCCACAATCGCCATCAGGTAGCTAAGCGGATTGCGGTTGATGGTCGAGAAAAAGACCCACCCGCCAGGCTTGGCCATCGCCGCGCAGGCCGCCACCACCGCTGCCGGGTCGGGCACATGTTCGAGCATTTCCATGCAGGTGATCACATCGTACTGGCCTGCGTGCGCGCCGGCCCAGTCCTCGGCATTGCTGTGGGCGTAAGCCAGCTTGAGCGCCTGTCCGCTCGCGTGCGACTGGGCGATGCGCAGTGGCTTGTCGGCCAGGTCGATCCCCGTCACGCTCGCGCCCCGCTTCGCCATCGACTCGGCCAGAATGCCGCCGCCACAGCCCACATCCAGTGCGGCTTTGCCTGCAAGACCGCACAGGCGGTCGATCCAGTCCAGGCGGTGCGGATTGATCCGGTGCAGCGGCTTGAATTCGGATTGCTCATCCCACCAGCGCGCGGCCAGCGCGTTGAAACGCGCCAGTTCGGCGGGATCTGCGTTAAACGGCAGGGTTTGGTCGGCGATGTGTTCCATGATGGTCCCGTAAAGTGATGAATCATTTTTACCAGTTGCCGCGCCAGCGGTTCCAGCGGTACAGGGCACGCGCCACCAGTTTATACAGGGGACCCGTGAGCCACCCCAGCCTGTTTGTCAGCGGCGCCAGCCAGCGCTGCCCGGGCGTATGGGCCCACAGGGCCGCCAGGGCCTGGTCACCGACCTGCAGCGCACCGTCCGCATCGCGCACGTGCAGACGCTCGCGCAGCAGTTCAATGTCGATACC
Organism: Telluria sp.; assembly: GCA_036399735.1. GTDB lineage: Bacteria > Pseudomonadota > Gammaproteobacteria > Burkholderiales > Burkholderiaceae_D > Telluria_A. The sequence goes on from DASWMN010000185.1 coordinate 3,282, forward strand.
CAGCTCGGCGGCCAGGCCGGGATTCGCATGCACGTCGACGAAGGTGACGCTACCCTCGTCCACCCGCGTGCGCTGGTAGCAGATGCCGGCATCGCACACGGGACAGGCGCTGTTGTAGTACACGGTGGTGGCCGGCTCGTTTGAAAGTGTCGCGTTCATGCAGCCACTATACCCACTATTTAGCTAAATAGCTAATTAACTAAGCGTGATCAAATGGTGTATCATGGTGCCCTGTCCCGCCACCATGCATTGGCTCACTCAATGGATCAGATCTTTGCCGCGCTGGCCTCCACGCCGCGCCGAAAAATCCTCGCCTATCTGTCGGAGGCGGAACTGTCTGCCGGCGAAATCGCCGCACGCTTCGAGATGACCAAGCCATCCCTGTCGAAGCATCTGAAAATACTGGAATCGGCCGGCCTGATCGCCAGCGACAAGCGCGGCCAGTTCGTGTTCTACCGCCTGCAGTCGGACAATCTGGCCCATACCCTTGCCTCGTTCATGCAAGCGGTATGTCCGGTTTCGCAGGGGCTCAAAAAAGAAAGCCGCACACTGGCGGCTCGCAAAAAAAACGCGCCCTGACTGCGGGCGCGCTGTATCCGGGTCCGGCTGCAAGCCGGCCCCGGCATGATCACGGTGCGAAGAACGTCACCGAATACTGGAAGTTTTTCGACTGGCCGCCAACGATCACGTTGGAAATCTGGACATTCAATTTCGTGTCCAGCGGCGCGCGGTCCCACTGCGTTTTAGCGCCGGTGACCATCCAGCTGAAGGTATTGTCGCCGTAGTTCGCAGGAAGCACGCCCGCGCTGCCCACAGTAACTGGCTGGTTCTTATCGTCCGTCATGGTAACCGTCGTCTTGCTGAAATCGGCGCCTGGCAGCGAAAAACTCCATGGATGCAGGGGATCGGCCACCCGGTTTGTGCGCGGCAGATAGCCGCCCGATGGCCACGCGATGCCGTTTGTGATCGCACTCGCTGGTACCGGCACGGTATTGCCGAACACCCAAAGGTCATTCGCACGCGGTGTGTCGCCGGTGCCAACCTGGCCGAGTCGCGAATAGAGGATCCAGCGCCGGTGGCCCAGGCTCGGCGTGCCGGTATCGGCCATATAGGCATGGATCGCGCCCGGGCCCGTATTACCCAGAGCAAGGTTGGAGCTGCCCGCCGCTTCTTTACCGGCCGCGGTGTAGCAGGTCCAGGACTCGGGTGGGTTGTGGCTCAAGTCGTTGTTCGCATCCATCATCAGCGCGGCCTGCTGCGCCTTGACCGAGTTGGCGGTATTGAGCGTCACATTCCCAGGCAAGCCAGTCAAAACACGGTAGCTGTTCACCGTGTTGACCACCGCTGCCTTGAAGGCATCCGATGTGGTGCCGGGAACGCAGCCAGCCACCGAGCCCGTCCACTGAATCGGCACCGAGAAAGAAGGCAGCATGACGTTGTTGTAAAACGCCAGCACTGCTGCGCGATTGCTGGTATCGAGCGCGCCAACGGGCGGAGTTGGTGTTGGCGTCGGGGTTGGCGTTGGTGTTGGCGTTGGCGTTGGGGTCGGGGTTGGGGTTGGCGTCGGCGTCGGCGTCGGGGTCGGCGTCGGGGTCGGCGTCGGGGTCGGCGTCGGCGTCGGGGTCGGGGTTGGCAAGCCGCCTTCGCTGCCGCCACCGCCGCAACCCGTTACCACGACAGCCAATGCCATCACCATATTGCGCACTAAAGCAGGCGCTACGTTCTTCTTCATCTTGTACCTCTGGATATCAATCGTTTCAGACGGTTGCGGCATGAAATGCCGCAGCCCTGGAGCATGCCCGTCTCGATCTCTGTCCATCGACTCGAGGTCTATGCAGGCGGTATTATCGCCCAGCAATGTCACCTTAGACAAATTATCTACATTGTCGTATTAGAATGTAAATACTAATTAAAAGAACAATAACAGAGGGAAGGATCAGCGCGCCCCCGCAGCAAAAGTCCTTCCTGCCAAACGCACGCGCACGGTCTGCACGGGAGCATCGGCTGCCTGCGCCAGCGTTACCTTGTACTCGCCCGGCGCAATCCGCCACAGTTTCGTGCGGCTGTCATAGACCGCGAGAACACGAGGATCGATCTTGACCTGACTGCCAGCACTCGTCCCTGGCGCCAGCTTTACCTTGTCCCAGCCGCCGAGGCGTTGCGGCGCTTCCCAGCCGCCCTTGACCGGCGCCACGTACACTTGCGGCACTGCGTGGCCTGCGCGCGGCCCGCTGTTTTTAACGGTGAAAGTGACCGCAATCGTGCCATCCTTCGCCTGCGCCGTCAGACCCGCGTAGTCGAACGCGGTATACGAAAGCCCGTGACCGAAGGCGAACAGCGGTTTGTGGCCTTTGCGCTCGAACCATTTGTAGCCGACAGCCGCGCCTTCGATGTTGTAATCTACATGATAGCGACCCGGCGCGTTGGCCTTGTCGCCGTCCAGTTTTACGCGCGGCAGCTGCGACTCCGAGCGCGGGAAAGTGGCCGGCAGACGGCCGGACGGATTGACCTCGCCGGTCAGCACGCGGGCAATCGCCTCGCCACCGGCGGAACCCGGATACCATGCTTCGACCACGGCGCCAACCTGGTCGAGCCAGGGCATGGTCACCGGACCGCCGGTTTCAAGCACCACCACCGTGTGCCGATTGGCCGCCGCCACCGCCGCAATCAGGGCGTCCTGGTTCCCCGGCAGGCTCAGGTCGGCAGCGTCGATACTCTCTGCCGTCCACTGGGTGGCAAACACGATGGCCACATCGCTGCCGGCGGCCAGCTTTGCCGCCGCCGCCGCGTCTTTACCGTCGTGGAAGGTAAACTTTGCGCTCGAACGTGCCGCCAGTGCCTTGAGTGGCGAGGACGGCTGGTACACGACCGGGCCGGGCCAGTCGCTCGGCCCTTCATTCGGGACCGCGCTGCCACCGGCGGGATAGACCTGTGCCGAGCCGCCGCCAGAGAGCACGCCAACATCAGCGTGGCCACCGATCACGGCCACCGTTTTGGTGCCGGCAGCCAGCGGCAGCAGCGCGCCCGCATTCTTCAGCAGGACAATGCCCTCCTCCGCATCGCCCTGGCTGATTTTGGCGTGGGCGGCCATGTCGATCTTGTGGCCTTCGATTTGTGGCTGCGGATTGTCCATCAGGCCATGCGCGAACATGGTGCGCACGATCCGGTGCACCATGTCGTCCAGCCGCTTCTGCGGTACGTGGCCGTTT
>DASWMN010000186.1:0-11591 GCA_036399735.1 Telluria sp.
AGGAATGGCGAAAAAGGCCGTCGTAGGTGCCGTCATGCACAAGCTCGCCCATCTCATTTACGGCGTGCTAACCAACGGCAAGCCCTTCGATCCTCAATATCTGAATAAAGGGCTTGCCATCCAAGACAGTATCTGACCCCGGTTTGTTCTGGCGCGGGGGTGCAGGCGATATAATTCGTGGATGAATGCTCCCGTCCCCGCTCATCGCCCTATCCAGGCCCTTCCCGATCAGCTGATTTCGCAAATTGCCGCCGGCGAGGTGGTCGAGCGGCCGTCCGCTGTCGTCAAGGAACTGCTCGAAAATGCACTCGATGCCGGCTCGACGCAGATCACCGTGCGCCTGGAAGAAGGCGGCGTCAAACGCATCGCCATTACCGACAATGGCCGTGGCATCGCGCCCGAGCAGCTGCCGCTTGCGCTGGCCCGCCACGCCACTTCCAAGATCGCGTCCCTGACCGATCTGGAAAACGTGGCCACGCTCGGCTTTCGCGGCGAGGCGCTCGCATCCATCGCCGCTGTCGCCGCAGTAACCGTGACATCGCGCACCCCGGACGCGCCACACGCCTGGGAAATCGTCGGTTCGCACCAGGGCACGGTGGCACCCTCTTCCGGCGCCTTCGGCACCACCATCGATGTGCAGGACCTGTATTTCAATACGCCTGCGCGGCGCAAGTTCCTCAAGTCCGAACAGACCGAATACGGCCACTGCGCCGAGGTCGTGCGCCGCATTGCGCTGGCGCGCCCGGATGTGGCGTTCTCGCTCTCGCATAACGGCCGCACCATCGACCACTGGAATGTCGCCGAGATGGCCAAGCGCAGTGCTCATATTCTGGGCACCGAATTTGCCGAGGCGCGCCTGCCGATCGACGAAGCGGCCGGACCGCTGCGTATCCATGGCTACGCCGGTCTGCCCACCGCCTCCAAAGCCCGCGCCGACGGCCAGTTCTTCTATGTGAACGGGCGCTTCGTGCGCGACAAGCTGCTGGTGCACGCGGTCCGCGCAGCCTACCAGGATGTGCTGCATGGCGACCGCTTTCCGTCGTACGTGCTGGCACTTGACCTGGACCCGGCCCTGGTCGACGTGAACGTGCACCCGTCCAAGATCGAAGTGCGCTTCCGCGACAGCCGCGCCGTGCACCAGTTTGTATTTCACGCGGTCCAGCGCGCGCTGGCGCAGACCTCGGCCACCGCCTTCGGCACCGCACCGGCGCCACTGCCAGCGGCCGATGTCGGCGCCAGCAGCACCTCGACCTGGCGCCCGCGCGAGCATGAACAGACCAGCTTCGGCGCCCAGTTCTCGTCAACCTACTCGCCGTCGCCCTACGCGCCTGGCAGCCGTTACGATGCGCCCGGCGTGGCACAGACCATGGACAGCTACGGCGCCCTGTTCGCCGCTGGTTCGAACGCGGCCAGCGCGCCCGTCACGCCCTACGTCGCGCCGGCGCAGACCATGTCGAACGACGAGTATCCGCTCGGCTTTGCACTGGCCCAGCTGCACGGCATCTACATCCTGGCGCAGAACGCCAAGGGCATGGTGCTGGTCGACATGCACGCGGCTCACGAGCGCATCCTGTACGAGCAGCTCAAGACCGCGCTCGACGCCCAGGTTGACGGCCAGGACCTGCAGGTGCAATCGCTGCTCATTCCCGTGACCTTTTTCGCCGATGCGGTGGAAGTGGGCACCGCCCAGGAAAACCAGGACACGCTCAAGGCGCTCGGCTTCGACATCGCCGCCATTTCGCCGACCACACTGGCGGTGCGCTCGGTGCCGACCCTGCTGAAAAACGCCGACGCCCAGACCCTGGCGCGCGACGTGCTGCGCGACGTGCGCGAATTCGGCGGCTCGCGCGTGCTGATCGAGCGCCGCAACGAACTGCTGGGCACCCTCGCCTGCCACACCGCCGTACGCGCCAACCGCATCCTCTCGGTACCGGAGATGAACGCCCTGCTGCGCCAGATGGAAAGCACCGAGCGCGCCGACCAGTGCAACCATGGCCGTCCGACCTGGGTCCAGCTCGAAATTGCCGCGCTCGACAAGCTCTTCCTGCGCGGCCAGTGATGGCGCAGCCCGACGCAACGCCACGCCCGCTCGCGCAGTACGGGCACGCACCGATCCTGCTGCTGGTGATCGGCTTCCTGATGCTGCAGCCGCTGTCGACCGACCTGTATCTGGCTTCGCTGCCCAGCCTGGGCACGGTATTCGGCGCGCCCGCCGCCAAGGTCCAGCTGACGCTGTCGATGTTCGTGATCGCCTTTGGCGGCGCGCAGCTGGTCATCGGTCCATTGTCGGACCGCTACGGACGCCGCCCGGTCGTGATCACCGGTCTTGCGCTGTACGTGCTGGCCAGCCTGCTGTGCGCCTTCGCGCCCACGATCGAGCTGCTGATCGCGGCGCGCTTCGTGCAGGCGCTCGGCTGCTGCTCCGCCATCATCATCGCGCGCGCCATTGTGCGTGACGCTTACGCCCCGGCCGACAGCGCCCGCGTGGTAGCGCGCGCCAGCACCTGGCTGTCGCTGGCGCCGCTTTCCGGCCCCATACTCGGCTCCTATCTGCAAGTGCGCTTCGGCTGGCAGGCGGCGTTTGTCGCGCTCTCGATCCTGTCGTCGCTGGTGCTGCTGACGGTGATCCTGCGCCTGCCGGAGACCAATGAACACAAGAACCCGCGCGCCACTGAATGGGCCGGCCTGCGCGCCAACTTCAAGCTGGTGCTCGGGGCGCGCGAATTCTGGACCTATGCCTTGCCAGGCGCGCTGTCGTACGGCTCGATCTTTGCCTTCATATCGGGTTCGTCGCCGGTGCTGATTCGCATTCTGGAAGTCCCGACCGCTATGTTCGGCTTTTGCTTCGCCTTTGGCGTGTCCGGCTACATGAGCGGCACCATTCTTTGCCGCCGCCTGCTGCCCCGCTTCGGCGCGCCAATTACGCTGCGCATCGGCACCACCATGTCGCTTGCCGCCGGCGCGCTGTTCCTGGTGGCGGTCGGCTTCGGCTTCGCGCACTGGGCCATGGTCACGGGCGCCATGTTCCTGACGATGCTGGCGCACGGTGTCAATTTCCCGGTCTCGCAATCGGGCTCGGTCACACCGTTCCCGCAACAAGCCGGTACCGCGGCAGGCCTGATGGGCGCACTGTACATGAGCGTCGCGTTTGCCGTCGGCAGCGCGGTCGGCACCAGCTTCAATGGCACGCTGTACCCGCTGGCGATCATCGCCTGCACGCTGGGAGTGTGCATTTTCGCTTCCTCGCGCCTGATCGGCCAGCAGCCCGCCAAGGTGGCCCCATGAAGCCGCTCGCCGTCGCCATCATGGGCCCGACCGCGTCCGGCAAGACCGCTGCCGCGCTGGCCATCGCCCGCGCCATTCCGGCCGAGATCATTTCGGTCGACTCGGCGCTGGTGTATCGCGGCATGGATATCGGCACCGCCAAGCCCAACGCGGAAGAACTGGCCAGCGCACCACATCACCTGATCGACATCATCGACCCGACCGAAGCCTATTCCGTGGCGCAGTTCCGGCATGCGACCCTGCGCCTGGTCGCCGAGATCAGCGCGCGCGGCAAGCTACCCCTGCTGGTGGGCGGCACCATGATGTACTTCAAGGGCCTGACCGATGGCCTGGACGACCTGCCCACGGCCGACGCCGCGCTGCGCGAGCGCATCGAGGCCGAAGCTGCCGTCATAGGCTGGCCCGGCATGCACGACAAGCTGCGTGCGCTCGATCCCGTCACCGCAGAGCGCCTGAAACCAAACGATGCGCAGCGCATCAACCGGGCCCTGGAAATCATTGAACTGAGCGGACGGCCGATGTCGGAACTGCTGACCGGCCGCGAGAAACTCACGCTGCCATTCGAGCTGCTCTCGTTCGCGCTGGAGCCATCCGACCGCGCCGTGCTGCACCAGCGCATCGCGACCCGCTTCGACCAGATGCTTGGCACCCGCGACGACAGCGGCATCGTGGCTGAGGTGGCGGGCCTGCGCGCCCGTGGCGACCTGAACCCGGCCATGCCATCGATGCGCTGCGTGGGCTACCGCCAGAGCTGGGACTACCTCGACGGGACGATCGACCGCGCCACCCTGCGCGAGACCGGCATTGTCGCCACCCGCCAGCTGGCCAAACGCCAGCTGACCTGGCTGCGGGCAATGCCGGATCGCATCGTGATCGATTGTTTGGCTGATAACACCGCAGGGGCCATGCTGGAGCGGATCGCCGCGCACCAAACAGAATAAGGTGTGTGGCTTGACAGGTCGTTTGGATGTGCCTATAATGCTCGGCTGTTGGGTGATATAGCTCAGTTGGTTAGAGCACAGCATTCATAATGCTGGGGTCGGTGGTTCAAGTCCACCTATCACCACCAAGAATATTCTTTCAAAGTATCAGGAAGTTCAAGAAGCCGCAGTTCTCTCACGAGACTGCGGCTTTTTTTGTGCGCGGATGCGCTGCCTACTCCGCCCCGGACTTCACGTCCGGTTTAGCACGCGTTTTGTTCGCGGGCGGCTTGTAGGCGGCAAGGTCAATGCCGGAATCAAAAACGACCTTGCCGTTTTTATCCTTTCCGGCAAATGAAAATTTGACGAACGCCTTGACGGAGGGCGCGAACCAGTACGTCATGCGGGTATCGAGAAAACCGCCCCCTCCAGCGCTATCGGTGCTGCGCGGGCGCCCGGTGCGCTGGCCGTCAATCCGGATCGCATCAAAACTCCCCGCAGGAACGTCGATCTTTTCCCATCCCATGATCTGGAATGCGTTGACAACCGTGGAGGCTGCGTGCATCAGGCGCCTTCGCCTTGCGGCGCAACGACGTTGGCCTGTCGAGGCTTGGACACCAGCGAAAACGGCCGCTCAACCAGCAGGAACAGCAGCGCCGGCGGCACCAGTGTCAGCGCGAAAACAAACGGCAGCGCGCCGTACACAAACAAGGCCTCGCTCTTCACGCCGGGCGCCTTGATCAGCAATGCCATCACCACCGCCTTGAGCGCCAGCCCGTGCAGCAGGTAATAGGAGTAGCTCATGTTGCCCAGCCAGCGCAGCGGCGTGAAGGAAAATGCGCGCGCCAGCCGCGACTGGGGCTGGGTAAAGCACACCTGGCACAGGAAGAAGAACGCAAAAAACAGCCCCAGCAACTTGGCCACAAAGCCGAACGCACCGGCAAACGGCGCGGCGGTGAAGATCAGGGCGCACACGACCAGCACGGCGACCAGACCAGCCCCCGGCGGGCGTGCATTGCTTCGGATGGCCTCGTACAAGAGGATGCCCGCCATGAACATGGCCAGGCGGATCGGGCCGGCAGTGCGCAGGCAGGCAAGCAGCAGAACGACGGTAAGAACAATGAAAAAGCTGACGCGCCAGGCACGACTTGTCTCGCGCAAGCGGCATGCCGTGATCACCAGCGGCAACACCAGGTAATACAGCATTTCGTAACTGAGCGACCAGGCCACCGTGATCATCGGCTCGATTTTGAATATGCCTGGCAGCAGCAAGAAGTTCTGCAGAATATAGGTCAGCGCAGGCAAGGTCCCGGCGGGGATTTTGCTCTCCGCCGGCCGCAGCCAGGACAGCGCCAGATAAATCACGAAGATCACAAGGAAGGCGGGGTAGATGCGCGCTATACGGCGTCGCAGGAAGGGCAGATACGCCTGGTCGCGCGCGATCAGCGAGCCATAGATCAGATAACCGCTCAGCACAAAGAACAGGTCCACGCCGGCGTTGCCCACCGTGTGCACCAGCGCCCAGGTGCCGGCCAGGGTTGAGTGCTGGCTCATCCACGGCGCCATCAGCGTCGCGTAATGCACCAGAAACACCAGGAACACGGCAAAGCCGCGCAAGCCTTCCATTGGTCGCACGTTGGCCGCGTCGCCGTGGCGCGCGAGCTCGAACCGGGCCGTCATCCATGCCAGTGCATTACTCATTTCATCCCGCTTGTGTTGGCCAAAGATGCAATGTGTATCAGCAGTTGTAACCCGGCATATTGCGCAAGAACAAATGTCCTGAAAGTACTGCTATGCTCAATGGCAAACAAAAGGAGACAGCATGATTTCGGCAATCATCTTGATGGCGGCGGCCCCGGCAATGGCCGTGATCCGCGAAGAAGACGTCAAGCGCGACGAACCGCCACCGCACGGTGCAATTGGCATGTCCACGGCCTACCGCATCAGCGACGCGGTGCCAGCCCCGCGCGCAATGGAGTTTCGCAAGCGCGTCTTGCACGCTGGCGCAGCCATCGGCCTGCATCCGATCGATCACGACGAGGTGTACTACGTGCTCTCGGGCGCCGGCGAGGTCACCTCGGATGGCGTCACCCGCCGCCTTGACAGCGGCAGCGCCGCTTATCTGTACAAGGGCGCCGTGGTCGGTATCCGCCAGATGGGCAAGGAATCGCTGGCGTTGATCATCAGCTACCCCAACCCTGCCAAATAGCGTGAATGTTGACAAAAACACACTCCACCGTTCATGATGAGCGCGCCCATCGCCCACCACGGAGTCTGCATGTACTACCTGACCGCGCTGCTGGCAGCGTTCGCAGTAGCCACCCCATCGCTCCAGGCCGCCCCGCTGCCTGCACGCAGCGACATCTTCAATTCCGTCACCTACAGCCGGCCCGCGATCAGCGCGTCCGGCCAGTGGCTCGCTTCGACTGCGGTCAGCGACGGCAAACTGCACCTGTTCCCGATGGCGGGCGGTGCCGGCCGGCGCATCTCCCTGCCGGAGGGCACGCGTGGCAATTACTACCGCTGGGCGAGTGGTCCCAAGGATGTGCTGATCATCGATGCCAACGGCGCAAGCGGACCGGCGATCTTCCGTTTTGACGCCGACAGCGCGACCCTGTCCAGCGTCACCGGCACCGACTACACGCAGACCTTCGCGTACGGCGTGCACACGAATAACTACGCGTTCACGTATCTGCGCTTTCGCAAGGGTGAAATTGAATATGACCTGGGTCCGGGCGGCGAGATGGTTCCCGTCGCCGAATCCGGCGAACACCTGCCCGGCTACCTTGCCGACGGCAAGCGCTACCTGCATATCGCGCCGGGCCAGAACGAATGGACCTTCCTCGGTGGCGCCGACGCTGCAGCGCGCGGCACGGTCATGGTGCGCACCAGCGATACACGCCGTGCCGGCGGCCTCGTGTCCGTCTCCAGCGACGGGCGCGCCTGGTTCCTTTCCTCGCATGGCGCTGACACCCTGCGCCTCATCTCGCTCGACACGGCCAGCGGCGAACGCAAAACCGTGGCCACGGCCCCAAACGATATCAGCAAGGTGATCCTCAATCCGCTGACCATGGCGCCGGACTTTGTCGATTACGAGACCGACCGGCCGCAGCGACAGGTCTTCAATCCTGCGGTGGCACCGGATCTGACGCTGCTCGGATCAAACGGCAACGGCTTTCCCACAATTCTCGACCGCTCGCCGAACGACCGCTATTGGGTGGTGAGCTATGTGCACCGCGATGGCACACCGCGCATGCTCGGATTCGACCGCACCACCAAAAGAACCATGCCGCTGCCGCCACAGGCATTTACTTACATCGATTCAAGCGACATGCGGGTACGGCCGTTCTCCATCGGCCGCCCGGATGGCGTGCAGATCAGCGGCCACGTGACGCTCCCGCGCGCCGGGGTATGCGAACGCCGACGCTGCCCGGTGGTGCTGCTGGTGCACGGCGGCCCCGCCATCCGCGACCTGGCGGCCTACACGGCAGACCGTTTCTGGCTGACCAGCCGGGGCATTGCGGTAGTAGACGTCAACTATCGCGGCTCATCGGGATATGGCGAACAATTCCAGCAGATGGATGCGCGCCAGTGGGCTGGCGCCATTCCACAAGATGTCAATGCAGCCCTGGCGCACGCGCTGGCGGAGTTCCCGCTGGATCGCAGCCGCGTCGCCGGCATGGGCACCAGCTTTGGCGGCTACCTCACGCTGCACCTGGCAGCGACGGGTACGCAAATGCGCTGCGCAGTGATCGACTCGGCGTCCACCGACATCGTCAAATTCGCTGACCGCCAGTTTGGCAAATATGGGGAAGGTTCGGACATCCTGCAACGTGTGGGCGATACCCGCATCGCCGCGGACAAGGATGCCATGACGCGCATGTCGCCGTCATCGCACGTCAATACACTGAAGTCGATGCCGCTGCTGCACCTGCATGGCGCACGCGACGACATCACTTACCTGGACGACAATCAGGCATTTGCCGATGCGATGCTTGCCGCGAATCCGCACTACACCTTTGTCGGCATGCCGGATGCAGGACACGGCCTGTACCCGGGACGGACACAGTTCTATGCGCTGGCAGAGGCCTTCCTGGGCAAATGCCTGGGCGTGAAGACGGAACCGGTCAGTGCGCAGGAGGCGGCGCCCTTCTCTGCTTATCAGATCAAGGGCGAGCGCTCGTTCATGCAGCCCTGACGCGCACCGGCGGCGGGCCGTCAAGCAGCGGGCTGTAGCCGGGGAAGCTCATGCGCAGGATGCGCCACACGGTGGTGCCGAACTGGCGCGAGAGCGAGCCGGTGTTGTACGGCAGCTTGTACTGCGCGCACAGCGCACGCACGCGTGGCGCGATTTCCGGATAACGGTTGCTTGGCATGTCCGGGAACAGATGGTGTTCGATCTGGTGACTGAGGTTGCCACTCATGATGTGAAACAGTTTGCCGCCGCCGATATTGCAGGAGCCCAGCAACTGGCGCACATACCAGCGCGAGCGCGTCTCGTTTTCCACTTCTTCCTTGGTGAACACGTGCACGTCGCGCGGGAAGTGGCCGCAGAAGATGATCAGGTAAGTCCACAGATTGCGGATCACATTGGCCACCGCATTGGCGCCGCACACATACAGGAAGAACGGACCTGCCAGCAGCGGGAACAGGATGTAGTCCTTGAGGATCTGGCGCAGCATTTTTTCGCGCGTGCGCAGCCACATCGGCCGAATCGTGGCCCAGCTCATGCGGCCCTTGGCGATGCGGCCCAGCTCCAGCTCCTGGATCGCGATGCCCCATTCGAACAAGATCGCCAGCAGCAGCGCCCACAAGGGGTTGCCCAGGTTGAAGGGCTTCCAGCGCTGCGCCGAGAACAGGCGCAGCAGACCGTAGCCGCCCACGTCCGCGTCCTTGCCGAACACATTGGTCCAGGTGTGGTGCTTGACGTTGTGCGAGTGCTTCCACTGGTCCGACGGGCACACGTGATCCCATTCCCAGCTGCCCGACTGGATAGCCGGGTCGCGCAGCCAGTCCCACTGGGCGTGCGAGATGTTGTGGCCGATCTCCATGTTCTCCAGGATCTTGGCCGAGCCAAGGATCAGGGTGCCCAGCGCGATCAGCGGCCAGAAGATGCTGGCGGCGGCCAGCTCGTGGCCCCACTGCGGCAGGAATGCCAGACTGGCGAAAATCACCAGGCGCCCACCCAGCGCCATGCTGCGCTGGACCTTGATCAGCCGGTAGATATAGCGCGCGTCGCGTGCGCCGCGGCTGTCCATCACTTCGCTGCGGATTGCCTCGATCTCGCGTCCGAAGGCGTCGATGTCGGCGGGGCTCAGGTGAGCAGGTATGGCCATGTTGATGTCCTGTGATGAGGTTGGATTTACAGCGCCAGCTCGACGTCGCCGACGGCGGTGCAGACGCACACTTGCACCTGGTCGCCCGCTTCGGCAATCAGGTCGCCGGTGCGGGTGTCGCGTACGCAGCCGCTGACCAGGGTCGTGTTGCAGCCGTGGCAGATGCCCATGCGGCAGCCGTGGGCCGGATTGAGGCCCGCGTTTTCGGCCGTGAGCAGCAGGTTGGTACTGCCGTCCGACTGCGCATGCACGCCGCTGGCGGCAAAGAACACGCGGCCAGCCTTGATGCCTTGGGGGGGCGCTTCGGCCACACGGGCGTGGAAGCGTTCGGTATGCAGCTGGCGCGACAGGCCGGCGGCAGCCCAGTGGGCCTCCACCGCATCGAGCATCGCGGCAGGACCGCAGGCCCATACTTCGCGCTCGCGCCAGTCCGGGCAGGCAATTTCCAGCTGCGCCGCGCTGAAGTGGACGCTGGCCGCGCCCGGCACGGCGCGGGTGTAGTAGCGGTGCAGCTGATAGTGGCGCTGGCTGGCCTGCAGCTGCGTCAGCTCCTGCCCGAAGATCACATCACCGGCGTGCGGCGCGTAGTGCATGTGCACCGCGTCCGGAATGACTTCGTATTCCAGCACGTAGCTGCGCAGGATGCTCATGACCGGGGTAATGCCGCTGCCGCCGGTGATGAACAGCGGATGCACGGGCATGGAATCGGGAATCGTGAATTCGCCTTGCGGCTCGCCCAGCGGCAGATAGTCGCCCACCTTGACGCCGCGCGCGATCTGGTTCGACACGCGCCCGCCTTCAATGGCCTTGACGGTCACCGTGATGCAGCCATCCTCGCGCGCCGGCGCCGACGAAATCGAATACGTGCGGGTGTGGCGCTTGCCTTCGATCGGTACGCCCAGGCGCACGAACTGGCCGGCGCGGTGGGTGCGCCAGCCGCGACCCGGGCGCAGGGTCAGGGTGCGGCTGTCGGCGGTTTCATCATTCACAGCTTCCACGCGCGCCATCAGCACGTGCCGGGTCCAGAGCGGATTGACCAGCTCCAGGTAGTGCGAGTGGCGCAGCGGGTAGGCAAACATGTCGGCCAGACCAGTGAGCGCGTTACGAATTGTCGTCATGATAAGGGTGCGGCTGAGTATGAACAGGCGATATTGTGTACACGCGTACACTCAAAGTCAAGAATTTGACCCGCTGTTAGAGGTTTTACTCTGTAAAGTGGCTGTAAAATACTGGGACACCCGTACACCCAAACCAAAATGTCCGACCCAGATCATGATCTTTTGTCCCGCAGCGAGCGCAAAGCGGTTACCCACCGCGCGCTGCTCAATGCTGCCCTGACCCTGGTTGGCGAGGGACGCAGCTTCAGCGGCATCGCCCTGCGCGAGATCGCGCGCCAGGCCGGCATGGTGCCCAACGGCTTTTACCGGCACTTTCGCAATACCGATGAACTGGGCCTGGAACTGGTCGAGGAAATGGGCGTCACCCTGCGCCGGCTGCTTCGTGAAGCGCGCCAGGTCAATGTCGCCCATGGCAGCATGGTGCGCCGTTCGGTCAAGGTGTATCAGGACTACGTCAAGGCCAACCGCCTGCAGTTCCGCTTCATCTCCAGCGAACGCTCGGGCGGCAGCCGGGTGCTGCGCCTGGCCATCCGCAACGATGTCACGCACTTCACCAACGAAATGGCGCAGGACTTCCGTGCGCTCGGCCTGTACCGCGAGCTGCCCACGCCGCGCCTGCAAATGGTGTGCGGCCTGGTGGTGATGACCATGCTCGCTGCCGCCACCGACATTCTCGATCTGCCGCCCGACCAGCCGCTGCTGGAAGAAGAAATGGCGGAGAACTTTGTCCAGCAATTAAAGATCATCCTGCTCGGCGCCAAACAGTGGAGCGAGATTGACGAAGACAGCGACAGCACAGGACAGCGAGCATGAGTTTTTTCGACAGCCTCTTGAAGACAGCCCGGGACAGCATCGGCCCTTCGGTGGGCGCGGTCACGCAGTCGCTGGAAGACGGCTCGGGCTATGTGCGCGAAGCGGCCATTCTGCGGGCC